>JANYHZ010000094.1 GCA_025362135.1 Betaproteobacteria bacterium
CATCGAATTATGGGTGCGGGACATCCGCGCATGAGTTTTGAGCTTGATACGTTTACCGAGATCGCACCGAAGCATTTTGTCGTGGATAAAGACTACAGCGAGCGCAAGAAGGTTTGGGATGGCGCGAAAACCTGGGCGATAGGGCAGGCACTCGCGGTATCCGAAACCATGAGCATACTTGCCGACCCGAAACGCGGCCGCGATGGTGTCTTCCCCGAGCTGGTGTTGTTTGATTGCCACGCCTGCCATCATCCGATGTCAGAGAATCGCTGGAAACCAAAGACCGCGTTTGGCCCTAGCATCTCGCCCGGATTGGTTCGGCTTAACGATTCGAGCATGCTGATGCTGCGTGCGATTACGCGCGCGATCGAGCCCCAATTGGGTGATCGGGTCACCGCGCAAACGCAGAAACTTCATCGTGCCATTGCCGGTGATGGCGATGCCTTTATCGAGGCAGCCGCACTGAAAAAACTGGCTGAGGAAACAGTTCCCATCATGTCAGGCGCCACTTTCTCAAATCAAACCATGGCCGCGGTGCTTTCCCGCCTGATCGAAGACGGCATCCAGGGCACCTACAGCGATTACGCCGCCGCCGAGCAGGCGACATTGGCCATCGGTAGCGTCGGTGCCTACCTTGCCAAGCAGGGCGCGATGGCGGCACCACAGAAATTCAACGCGAGCCTCAAGAAGCTGACGTTGTCTCTCGCGAAGGACGAACAATACAAGCCGCGCGAGTTTGAGGCGCTGCTCAAGGAGTTACGCAGTCAAACCGGGTCTGTCGTTGCCACCAAGGCGGTCTCCGTCACAGCAGCCACGCCGACAGCACCAGCAGGAGCAAAGCCATGAGTGACCAATTCGACATCGCCATCATCGGTTCCGGGCCTGCCGGCATTTCGGCCGCCGGGCACGCCGCAGAGCTAAAGCTATCGCACGTGCTGCTGGAAGCGCAAAAAGACCATTTCGCCGATACCATCTACAAATACCAGAAGGGCAAGCACGTGATGGCCGAGCCCGGCATCCTGCCGCTGCGCAGCCCACTCGATTTTGCCGAAGGCACGCGCGAAAATATCCTCGGTATCTGGGACACACAACTCAAGAAACACGCGGTCAATCTACGCTACGGTGCGCAAGTGGCCGCCATCAAGGGTGCCAAGGGTGACTTCAATATTGTGTTGGGTGACGGTGCCGAAGTGCGCGCCAAACATATCGTCCTGTCGATCGGTCTGCAAGGCAATCTGAGGAAGCTCGGTGTTCCCGGTGAAGACCTGCCCACCGTTCAATATCAGCTCGATGATCCGGCAGAGTACGAAGACGAGACCATCATCGTCGTCGGCGCGGGTGACGCCGGTATCGAAAATGCGCTGGCGCTAGCCAAGCAGAACCGCGTCATCCTGATCAATCGCATCGAAGAATTCGTCCGTGTGAAAGATGGCAATATCGCACTGATTCTCGCTGCCGACAAAGAAGACAAAGTCGCCATCCGCTACAACACCACGGTGGAGCGTGTCGATGCGACGCCCGTCACGGCGGACAATAAATTCCCGATGATGTTTGTCGCGAACACCGCAACGGGGCAGGAATCGATTCCGTGCCACCGCATCATTGCGCGCCTCGGTGCGATCCCGCCGCGCAAATTGGTGGAGAGTTTTGGCATCACCTTCCCAAACACCAATATGGATGCGGTGCCTGCGCTTTCCTCGCACTACGAATCGAATGTGCCCGGTATTTATGTGGTTGGTGCGCTCGGAGGCTATCCACTCATCAAGCAGGCGATGAATCAGGGCTACGAGGCGATCGAATACATCCTCGGCAACAACGTTGAGCCTGCCGATGAACCGGTGCTCAAAGCCAAGTTCAAGAACGTCAAGATCACAACTGTGGCTGAAGCAGTTCTGCATATCCAGAAAAGCGTTCCATTGTTATCGAGCCTCACGCAATTGCAGTTGCGCGAAGTGCTCATGGAGAGTGAAATCCATCGTCCCGAAGAAGGTACCGTGGTTTTCAAACAGAACGATTACACCAATTCGTTCTACTCGATCATCGAAGGTAACGTCACCGTCGAGTTGCTGGACCAGAAAGGTAAACCGGTCAAGTTCGAACTCGCCAAAGGCGATTTCTTCGGCGAATTGGGCTTGCTGTCCGGTCGTCGCCGCACCGCCACCATACGCGCCGGGCTGCGCACACTGCTGCTGGAAACACCGCGCCGCAGCATGCTTAAGCTGCTCGCCTCTGTAGAATCCGTTCGCAAGACCCTCGACGCGGTCATGATGAAACGCGCGGTACGACAATATTTGTCGCAGACCATGCCCGAACGCGAAGTCGATTACCTCGTCGAGAGTGCCACCCTCAAGCGGTATTCGAGAGACGATGTTCTGTTCAGCGAAGGCGACAAGGCGGACGGGCTCTACATGATTCGCCGCGGCTCGGTGACGGTATCGCGGCAGATCGCTGGCAAGGAAATTGTCCTCGCTTACGTTGCGGCCGGGAACTACGTCGGCGAGATGGCCCTGCTCTCCGATGCCCCGCGATCCGCCACCGTGCGGGCAGCCGTGCCCACCGAAGTCATCATGCTTGAAGCGAAGCGGTTCATTGAAGTGATGGCCTCGCACTCGACCATCCAGGCGCGCATGAGCGCGCTATCGATGGAACACATAAAAATGAATCAGGCGATGGAATCGAAATCAGAGTCCGGTAACCTCATCTCGTTTTTGATGCAACAGGGCCTCGGTGAAGCCACCGACGTGTTGCTGATCGATGAAGCTTTATGCGTGCGCTGCAATAACTGCGAGAAAGCCTGCGCGGAAACCCACGACGGCACATCGCGCCTGAATCGCGAAGCAGGCCCGACATTTGCGCAGATTCACGTTCCTACGTCGTGCCGTCACTGCGAACATCCGCATTGCATGAAGGATTGTCCGCCTGATGCCATTAAGCGCTCACCCAATGGCGAAGTATTTATTTCCAGCACCTGTATCGGTTGTGGCAACTGCGAACGTAACTGTCCATATGGCGTGATCCAGCTGGCCCCGTTGGAGCCGAAGAAGAGCAAGCCTTCGCTGATTTCGTGGCTGATGTTCGGCTTGGGCGAAGAGCCTGGTGTACACAAGAAGAGTAAGGACAAGACGCTGCTCAAGAAAGCAGTGAAGTGCGATATGTGCAAGGATCAAGCTGGCGGCCCCGCATGCGTTCGCTCCTGTCCAACCGGTGCCGCAATTCGCGTAGCACCGGAGAAATTCCTCGAATACACCGGTGGGTCGGAGGCCTAAACACAAGCGCTGGCGGGCGTCGCGGCATGAAAATGCGCTGTGAGGCTCGCCAATGTTGGTGTTTTATTGCGTCGGCATCGTTTTGCCGGTCGCCAAGTAGTTTGCCAATCCCTCCATCGTCTGCATATTTTTCAATGACGTTCGCGAGACCAACGCCTGTCGGGAACGACGCGCGCATCGTTCATCGTTAGCAGTGTGCGATTTCCTAACGCGTAAACAGACGTGATCGTCGCGCGTTCAATGGTGAGCCGATTTTTTCGAAGGCTGCATTCAATATTGAGGGGTTTCAAATGAAGAAATTCATCGCATTTCTGGCCGCCAGCTTTTTTGTCACAGGCGTTCTAGCGCAAACTGTAGCGCAAACCATCAAATCCGATGCGAGAGCGGCGAAGGCAGAAATCAAAGCCGACGCCAAGGCAGTAAAAGCCGAAGTCAAAAGCGTTGCCAGGAAAGTAAAGAAAAGTGCCAAAAAAGCCAAGGCAGCCGTGAAGTCGCAAGCCAAGGCCGTCAAGGCAGACGCAAAAGCGGCGAAGGCGGATGCGAAAGCTAACATCAACGGAAAATAGCCCGCCAAGCAATCGACCGGTATTCAACCTTACATCATTGCGACGCAATAGAAATGGGGAGCCGCAGTAGGAGCAGCAAGCAATCGCCGGCCCTACCGCGACCCCTTGTTATCGCTACTGTTACTAACCGTGCGTAAATGCTCGACGGGCATCGTTCGGAGCCAGCGTAGCCGCTTTGCTTTCACAGCGTACTTCCAGTCGATCCGCATAAATATGTACAAGACACCGATGAACAGAAACTGTGAGGCGACGAAGTAAATGCCGAAATAGTTCTTTGCTTCGCTTCCATTCAAACCGAGCCTTTGCGACAACTCGGCACCGGCATAGACGAAGAAACTGTAGCTGATCAATCGCCCCAGAAAAAACGGAACCGCAACCAGTCGGATGGGCGAGGTCGTCAATCCATACGCAATAAACAGGAAATTGGAAGCGAACGGGCTGAAGGCAAAAAACAGGAAGGTGCTCGCCGTCAAAGCCTTGTGTCCCTCAATCGAATCTTTGATCACTTCGATATTGGCGCGCGAAGCCTCGCTCATGAATCGCTGACGAATGATGATGCGCGAAAGCTTCGCGAGCACCACTCTTCCCGCGGTCGCCGCCGCCGCAAATAGCGCCACAGCAAACGGGTTGTACTGCGGATGCTCAAACCCAATCCACGACAACGCCATCCACGTCGGCGGAGCGAACGCGGGAATGACGTTCAGCGTGAAAATAATTACAGCGTAAATGATCAGTTCGACGATGCCAGGCAAGATTTACCACGCAGAGGTTGGATTTGCGGCCAAGGATCATCCGCCGATACCGTTCTTATTGGTCACCGTCGTGTTGACAATTGGTGAGCAGACGATTTTAGCGGCTGTTGCCCATTATTATTCCAATAATTCTGAAGGGGAGCAATTGATGGGCGTGAACCTGAAAGGTCATGCCAAAGCACTGCCGGTTTCGCGCGCTTATCATCACCTGTTCAAGCATATGTGATGCACAACTGCCAACCATAACGATTGATCCGGCGAGCCACCGCTGCGGCCCAGGATAAACTCCAGGATTGGCGCGGTTTTCCAGCCATTTTTGCCCAGGACGGCAAACGGGAAAATGACTTTCCCGCTTTGAATTTCGCCCGGTCCAACGTGAGTAAATTGGCATTGACGTTCTCCGGCAAAAACGCCCGCCCGATAAATGGCACAATGCGCGTTCCCAATTCGCCCGCGTCTGCACTTACCATGCTTAGCAAGATTTTCAAAAAGAACGAAACCCCTCCTCCTCCGACTCTCGCGCCCAAACAGGCAACCGCGCCCACGCCTGCAGAAATTGCTGCGCAGCTCGCCGATAAAACGTCGTGGGAAAGTAAATTGCAGGCAGCAGTAGGGGACGACGCAACATTGCTGGCCATTGCAAAAGAATCGCCGCTCATCAATATCAAACACGCCGCCGTTGAAGCGCTGGTGAGTGAGGACGCGCTCAAACGTGCCGAGCGCGAATTTCGTGACCATGACCGGCGCGTGCATCGCACCGCCAAGCAGCGTTATGAAATTTTGGTGAATCGGCGTGTAGCGGGGGTGAGTGCGGCCAAGCTGATGGAAACGGCAGCGGTACTGTTGCACGAGCCATCGATTCCGGCCAACCGCCTGGTGGAGCTTGATCGCGCCTGGACTGCGCTGGATGCGACCCTGCTGGACAAAAAACTCGTCGCCGACTATCAGGCGATCTGGACAAAACTCTCCGCGCTCACGCGTGTGCGCGGTGAGCAGCAACTACTAGCCAAGCGCTGGCTGGCCGAAGCGGAGCCGGCCTTGACACAGTTGTCCATCTTGTGCGCGAGCATCGCCAGTGGCGCGCAGGAGCGGTCGGAATTTGCGTACACGCGCGCGATCGTTGATGCGGTATTGGCAGCAACGCCCGTCGCATCAGCGAACGCACAGGCAACCCAGGTTGAAGCCAAAGCGATCGAGCTGCAACAGGCGCTGCAACTTGCCGCCGCGATTGATACGCGGCTCAGCGTTCTCGAAGGGTTTCTGCAGCCCGCGCCCGCTGCGCCGGTGGAGAGTTCAGCCGTGGAGCCGACCGAAAGCGCCGAGGCAATCGTTCCCGCGAAGCCGCCGTCCCCGACGGCGCGCTGGCGTGCGCTCCCCCCCGTGCCGGATGGCAACATCGCTGCGATTCTCGATGCACGTTTCGCGCATTGGCAAAGCGCGAAGTCTGATGCACGGCAGGCACGAAACGTTGAAGCCAGGCAACACGCGAAGGAAGAAAGCAACGCTGCAAGGCAATCGCGCAGCGATGCACTGGCTGCGGTGGTGGCGGGTTTGGTCGAACAGGCCGAAGCTGCGCTTGCAGGTGGGCACTTGGCTGAAACCACCAAATTTCTCACGGCCATCGACGAAGCTTGCAACATCGCAAAAGGTGTCGCTGTCGAAAAAAGCATGCAGACGCGTATTGAAACATTGCAGGGCGAAACCGCACGCCTCAAAGGTTGGCAGCACTGGGGCGGTGGCCGCGTGCGCGATGATCTCGTGGTCGAAGCTGAGGCGTTGGCGAAAACCAGTGCGACCGAAAAAATCCCCATCAAGCAACACGCCGATGCCATTGAAAATTTGCGCAATCGCTGGAAAGAAGTCGACAAGTTGGGCGGGGCGACCAGTCGGCCCCTCTGGCAACGTTTTGACGCTGCGCTGAAAACGGCCTACCTGCCCGTAGCGACGCATCTGGCGAAACTCAAAGCCGTCCGGCAGGAAAATCTCGCCGCACGAAATACGCTTTTGGACAACCTCGATGCCGTAAAAATTACCGGGGAGGGCACCGATGAAACGCCCGGCCCGGCACCAGACTGGCGGACACTCGCGCGCGCCATCGAGCATTTTCAAACCGAGTGGCGTAAATGCGGCCCGCTGGAACACACGGTGCCGCACAAGGCGCAACCGGCGCTTGCTGCGCGCGTGAAAGCCAGTCTCGCTCGTCTCGACGTTCCTTTATCGGAAGCGCGCCGGATCGCGCAACTTGAGCGCGAAAAATTGATCGCACGCGCGAATGTGCTTGCCGCAGACACTAAAAACCGCGAGGTCATTACCAAGGTGCGCGAATTGCAGACCGAATGGCAAACGCATGCCAAATCGCTACCGCTGATGCGCCAGGTCGAAAACGCGTTGTGGACCCAATTCAAAGCCGCGACCGATTCGGTCTTCACCCAGCGCGATACGATGCACGCGTCCCGCGATGCCGAGTTCAAAACGAACCAGGCAACGCGGGAAGCGTTGATTGCGCGTCTTGCAGGATTGGGTGCCGATACGGCACCGACCGAAATCAAACGCACCGTGTCAGAAATCGATACGCAATGGCGCAAATGTGGTGACGCACCGCGATCCGAAACGGCAAAACTCGAGGCCCAATTTCGTTCCGCCCGTGACGCCGCGCAACAATATTTGGCCGGTAGCGCCAAACGCGGCTGGCACAACGTCTGTGACACGCTCGATGCCAAACGAGCGCTGTGTATGGAAATTGAAACTGCGACCGTGCCTGACGACGTGACGGCACGCTGGGCGTCGCTACCACCATTGCCTGCGGTGTGGGAAAAAGCGCTGGGCGCGCGACTCGCGGCTGCGCAAACCGTTACGGACGAGGAAATTGATGATGATGAAGCGTTTGAGGCATTTGCAACGCAGCTTGTGCAATTGGAATCCGCGTTGGAAATCGTATCGCCGCCCGCATTTCAGGCGGCACGGCGCGAGCTCAAATTGCGCGCCATGAAAGCCGCCATCGAAGCGCGACAATCGGTGGGTGTCACCAACGCCGACATCGAGCGCTGGCTTGGCGAGGTACTCGCGCAACCGAAGGTGGATGCGACCAGCAATGGGCGCATCAGCAATATCCTCGCGGCGATCCGTAATAAACCGCTGCGCTAGGTCGTTTGTTGGCAATGCGTCGAACACAAGCCATCGAGTCCATCGCCGATCATCCCGATTTCCGGCCACTCGCGAGCATCGATGGTATCGGCGTTGAGCTGCGTTACGCAAGCGCGAACAATTTTGTTGGCCGCGATCTGTATTCTCCAATCGACTGCGCGTGGCTACATCGAAACGCGGCAGAAGGGCTGGCGAAATCGGTGGCTTGGCTCAAGCAAAAACGCCCGGAACTTCGCCCGCTGGTACTCGACGCACTGCGACCACAACGTGTGCAGGAGCAGTTGTGGGCGGCCCTGCAAGGCACCGAATTGCTCGGCTATCTGGCTAATCCCGTGCGCGGCTCGATTCATTCATTCGGCATGGCTGTCGATATCACGCTTGTTGATCGCGATGGGCAAGAGCTCGATATGGGTACGCCGTTTGATGACTTAACCGAGTGTTCGCATCCCGCGCTTGAGAGCGCCATGCTATTGCGCGGCGAATTGAGCGCAACGCAAATTGGTAACCGACAGCTTCTGCGCGAAGCGATGTATCAGGGCGGATTCAAAGGCATTAATAGCGAATGGTGGCACTTCGATTGCGGGGATCGGGACGTGGTGCGGGCGGAGTACACGCGCATATTGTGAGTGGCGTGCCATAGGGTGCGCACTGCGCGATTACCCTCGTGGCATCGTAGCCCGTATGGAGCGCAGCGCAACGCGGGAAACTCGTGATCACGCTGCGCTACCGGATTTCGCTACGCTGCATCCAGGATCTACAACAACACAAGTACATTGAGACAGGTCGCCATTCGGTGCGGGTGCTGGCAGAAAATAGCTTGAAGAACCGCGCGCAATGGCGATCTGCGTTTAAGGCTTGGCAGGTTGCCGTGCCACCCAATCGAGCAACGCATCCAGAATTGGTCGCGCCACATCGCCTGTTGCAAGCGGGTGGTTGATCATGGCAACAACAACATTGGTTTGGTTGTTCGCGTCCGGTACATAGCCCGCAACCGCCGCGACATCCCGCAATGAGCCCGTCTTGATACGCGCGAGCTCGGCTGCCGGACTATTGCGCAAGCGGTTTCGCATTCCACCATCGACAGCAACAATCGGCAGGCTCGCCAGGAATTCCGCTGCCCACTTGCTGCGCTGCGCATGGAACAATACCGCCGCGAGTTGGGAAGGGCGAATGCGCTCGCTTCTGGAAAGACC
>JANYHZ010000147.1 GCA_025362135.1 Betaproteobacteria bacterium
CGCTTTGAATCAGCGGCGCGCCACCCAGGGGTAGCACGACGCTATCTATCCATGCGGCATCCTCACCGGCTGCGCCGACGCCATCTTTTTCGTATGTCCAGTAGAGGGTATGCGCGCCCACAGAAATATTGAAACTGACCATGCCCCAGGGGACGTCGCCCGATGCACCCAACCCGCCGGCACCGCAGGCACCACCGATGTTCTGCTCCACGCTATCGATATAAAAGCGCAGGCAGTCCTTGCCGCTTTGGCTCGAAACGCGGCGTGCGAAGCTGATCGTCCCGGCGACGAAGTTGCCGGCAAACTGGATACGCGCGCTGCCGGCGTCTGCCGTCGGGTTTGATTTAAGGCTGCACGCAGCGCCAAAGAAAGAATCCGTGGCAACCGCCCAACCAGAAGCTGAGATGGTCCAGCCTGTCAGCGGCAGCATACAGCCTGGCGGAAAGTTGTCGGTGTCCGCATCGTTGATCGAGACGGTGGCAGTGGCGGTCGTGCCACCGGGGGCACCGATCGATACGCCACCCGCAGGCGAGTCCATTGTGACGTTAAAGGTTTTCGGGCCGTCAACCACGCCGTCCTGCAAAATTGGGATCGTCATGTTTTTGGTCCCGACCTCGCCGTTTGCCCAGTTGAGAGTGCCGGATTGGGCGATGAAGTCGGTCCCTGCGGTCGCGGTTCCAACGTTGGTGGCATAGTTCACCGATACCGCTCCGGCAGAGCCCGCGTGACGCGCGGCAGATAGCGTAATCGATCCGGCCGCCTCACTTACGAAATAATTTATAGGCGAGAAAATGACGGTTCCGGCACCACTGAGATTTACTGACGCACGGAAATTGGCCGTGGTCTCGCGAGTATCATTGAGTGCTTTGAATTCCTGCGCGTTGGTGTTGCCGGTGGGTGCTGACGAGTAATAAACATTCGGGTTGGAAAAATAGGGGATGCGAGGGCAATTGATCGCTGGCACTTGCGCATCACATTGCGCGCTGATTGCCATTACGCTACGAAAGCGGTTGCCCAGATCAACATATCCATGTGCGTAATTGATCGGTAAGGTGATGGTGCTGCCTTCCGGGGTGACCGTAGTGCCTGAATTTCCATCGAATACATCGTGCTGCAAGCCCATGTTATGGCCAAGCTCATGACCGAAACTGAAATTGCTGGTGGCGCAATTTCGGTCAACGACGTTGAACCCCTGGCTCGCAAAACTGGCCGACTCGTCCAACATCAGATTCGAGAGTCCGCACGCGCCTGAATAATTTCCCCACAGGCTGACCAAATCCGCGCCATATAAATCACGCAAACGATGGACATCATCCATAAAGCCGTCGGTCACCCCCTGGAGGCGCGCTAAGTCAGTAGAAAAATCCACTTCCGTATAGTTGACCTCGCCAGCATAAACGAGGCGCAAGCGTTGCTTCACTTGGCTATTGCCATACGCATTGTTGGTCTCAGCGATGCCAAGATTGATGAGTGAATTCATCGCCGCTGTGCCGCCCTGTGAAATACGCGCGGCTGGCGTGTACACCACCAGGACATCAATCAGCGAACCGTCATCTACCGCTGTATTGACCGCCGTTTCGGCTGGCCTGCGCACCTTGGTAACGACAGGCACTGCGCGCGCTGCAACCGCTGCTGGCAGTGCGATGTGATCGGGCGGCAGCGCGGTGGCGTCTATTTGTCGCATCACATGCCCTGCCTCGCCGAAATTCCTGATCTCATATTTGTCGCCGAGCACATTCACGTTGCCCGATACCACGCCATTTTCTTCGACGATCACGACGCTGCTCAACGCAACGCCCGGTACCGTGCCAACGTAGGCTGTGCCATTGCTGCCAAAGCGCTCGGTGCGGGTGATCTGCACAAGCAACACGGCATCGTCGAAAAATACGATGCGGATTGTCTGCGGCATGTCGGTCTTTAAGGCCTCACGTACCTTTTGCAATGCCAAAAAATTGATCGCTACCGGGCGGGTGCGGGTGACTTCGCGGGCTTGCATAGCGTTGGCCAACGCAGCATAGGCAGGCATTGCGGATTTGACCGAGCCCGCGTGCAAAAGATTAACGACGTTGTTTTCAGTAGGCTGCCGGTCAATATTGTCGCCGCTAACCCCTTGCGCCCAAGCGACCGCGGCACAATGCAGATAAGCAATGACGAGTGTTCTGGTAAACCCGTTGACGGACATAAATTGCATTGATTTCGTGTTGGTAGTGCGTGTGTGGCGAAATTGTCGGACCCACGATACATATTCCTTGATTATAGTTGCCGTCGCGAGAAATATGGCCCACAAACAATGAACGCATGACAGGCTAAAATGTTGTCATGGCTTCCATTGCACCCGCCGCTGATTCACTCAAGTCCGACGTCGCCATTATTTCCCTGGTCGGTTTTGCACACGGTACTTCCCATTTTTTCCACCTGATGTTGCCGCCGCTGTTCCCTTGGTTCATGACAGAGTTCGCTCTCGGTTACGCGCAAGTCGGATTGTTGATGACCATGTTTTTTGTCATCTCGAGCATCGGTCAGGCGATTGCCGGGATTTGGGTGGATCGTTTCGGCGCACACCGCGTGCTGTGCACAGGCGCAGGCTTGTTGACGCTTTCCGGCGTGCTTGTGTCGGTCGCACCGAATTTTCTCGGGCTGATGGGTGCGGCGGCGGTCGCTGGTGTGGGTAACAGCGTATTTCATCCGGCCGATTTTGCGTTAATCAATCGCCGCGTGTCGGCGCAACGATTGGGCCATGCATTTTCGATGCATGGCCTTTCCGGCAACATTGGTTGGGCAGTGAGCACCATCGCAATGCTGGCCTTGGCGACGGCGTTCGGATGGCGCGCTGCCGGGTTGGGCGCGGCGCTGTTTGGTGCTGCTTCTTTCACACTGTTGGTCTGGAAACGCGATCTGTTGCAGTACGAATTGCAATCGGCGGCGAAAGCCGCCGCAACCAATCCCAATGTAACCAAACGCGGTAGCTGGTACTTCCTGCGCACTTCAATGGTGTGGTTCGCATTCGCCTTCTTCTTCTTTTCCACGTTCGGCTTCGGTGCCCTGCAGAACTTCGCGCCTTCACTGTTGCGCGATCTTTACGGTCTTTCACTGACTGCTGCAACATCAGCCCTTACGATCTATCTCATTGGAAGTTCGATGGGGTTGGTGTGGGGCGGTTTTCTGGCCAAACCGGGCAACCAGCACGAACGCTATGTCGCCTTTTCGCTCGCCAGTGGCGCTGCGCTCGCAGTGCTATTGTCATTTGGCGTGTTGCCGGGCTGGCTGGTGCTGCCAATCATGGCGGCGATGGGTTTTGGTATCGGCATCGCGGGTCCGTCGCGCGATTTGCTGGTGCGTACGGCGACCAAGGCACGGCTGGGTGAGGCCGCGTTTGGGCGCGTCTATGGCATGGTCTATTCCGGTCTGGATGTCGGGCTCGCGCTCTCACCGATTGCCTTTGGTTTACTACTCGACAATCAGTTGCCCGAGCTGGTATTTGTCGGCATCGCGTTCACGCTGGCGATGGCGATTGTTGCGGCGACCGCGCTGGGACGGGTGGTGGCTTCTTCGGCCCCGTCCCAAAATTAAGGTTCAAACACTACCATTGGTGCGAGTTTCCAACGCTTTGTGGCTTGAAAACCGCACCAATGCTTGATCTACGTTATTAAATGCTTTCCCCTCTCGCCCTGCGCGCGGCGATCCCACCTTCCCGCGCCCAGCAGCGATCCAGCCACCGCCGCACGCCGGGAAAATTCTCCAATGGCATCGCCAGCGCGCGGTACATCACTGACGCCGTATTGAGATCGACAACCGTAAAGTTGCCACCAAGAATATATGCGCGACCGATCAGGGTTTTCTCCAGAACGCCAAGCGGTTTCTGCATTTTTCCCCACGATGTCGTCGCGACGTTTGCATCGCGTTCGGCTTCCGGTTTGCCGTTGGTGTTGAGATACCAGTTGAAGCTGTGCATCTCGACTTCCGTGAGAACCCACATCGCCCATTGAATGCCCTGCGCTTTTTCCTCGATTGAATTGAGACTGATTTGGGAGGGGAACTTCATGTCGAGATAGAGATTAATCGCGAGCGATTCATAGACCGCAAAGCCATCGACAACGCAGATGGGAATCTTGGCGTTCGGGTTCCAATCCGTGTAGGGCGGTTGTTTCAGTGCCGGATCTGTGGTGACAATGGGATCGGCTTCAAAGGGGAGCTTCAATTCGGTCAGCATCCAGATATTGCGCATTACGCGCGAGGCGGGTGTACCGATGAGTTTGATGTTGGGTGTGGACATAGTAAATGTTGTTGAACCTTGGTGGAATGACGCCTCGACTTAACCCAGCGTGCAGGGACTATTGTCCAACTGTTCAGTGAGCCTGGCAATCAACTGTTGCACATTGAGTATCGTCACGCCGAATTTTACCGCGCGCGACTTGAGCCCCAATACCGCATTGTCCCGCGAGACCAGGATGTCCGCCTGGCTATGGAACGCGAGCGCAAGGAATGGTTCGTCGTCACGGTCGCGACAGCGCGGAAACCCGCCAGGCAACATCAATTGCTTTGTCGAAAACCCCGACGGCATAGCGGCAATGGTCGTCTGCGATTGATAACGTGCGAATATTTCCTGCTGCCGTGTACGATCCAGTTTTAGCTGCGGATAGGTCAACACCCGTCCGAGTTCTTCAATGGCGGGCGGGTGGGTGAGAATCTGAATTCTCGCGTCGCGCACGCCTTGCCGCAGCGGATTCATGAATGGGTCATCGAACACCAGCCAGTCGATGACGACGTTCGTATCGAGTACCAGCCTGATTTGCGCGGTGGCGCTCACACCGCTTGCCCGGCAGCGACGCCGGATGCCCACGCCCACTGAAAATTGAATCCGCCCAGGTGGCCCGTGACATCGACAACTTCGCCGATAAAAAAAAGGCCGGGCACGGCATTGACTTGCATGGTCCTGGACGACAGCGCATGTGTATCGACGCCACCCAAAGTCACTTCGGCCTTGTTGTAGCCCAAGGTACCAGAGGGCTTTATCTGCCAATCCTGAAGCCCTTCAAGCGCGCTGGCGAAGACTTTATCGCTGAGCTGTATGACGGGCTTGGTGAGTTGATGCGCTTCGCACCACTGCTGTGCAAAGCGCCTCGGCAATCGCTCGCTCAGGAGATTGTTAAATTGCGTCTTTGCGCCGCGCTGGTCGGTGAGCCATTCGACGACGCGGCGATCAGGCAAAAGGTTGATGTGGATCGGGGCTTTAGGCGAACCAATTTGCCAGTATGAGGAAATTTGCAGGATCGACGGTCCGGAAAGCCCGCGATGTGTCAGCAACAGCGCTTCATGAAACACGCCGCCGTTGCAAGAAACCTCCGCGTCCAGCGACAGCCCGGAGAGATCGCCGTATCGGGCGAGACTCTCAGGGTCGAAACTGAGCGGGACGAGCGCAGCGCGCGGCGGCACGATGTTGAGCCCGAACTGCTCGGCGATTTTGTAGCCGAACGGCGTCGCACCGATCTTCGGCACCGCCAGACCACCTGTCGCGATAACGAGTGCAGCAGCGTGGAAATCACCTTGCGCAGTCTTGACGTGATATTGCTCGTCTACGCGTGACACCGCCGCAACGATGCAGTTCATGCGCGTTTCCACCTGCGCGCGATCACACTCGGTTTTGAGCATGTTGATGATCTGTACCGCGCTGTCGTCACAGAATAATTGTCCGAGCGTTTTCTCGTGCCAGGCGATGTCGTGACTATCCACCAGCTTGATGAAATCCTGCGGCTGGTAACGCGCGAGGGCGGACCGGCAGAAATGCGGATTTGTCGAGAGGAAGCTTTCGGGACGCGTGTGGATATTGGTGAAATTACAGCGACCGCCGCCGGAAATGCGGATCTTCTCGCCCAGCTTGTGATAATGATCGATCAGCAGCACGCTTTTGCCGCGTTTGCCAGCTTCCGCCGCGCACATCATACCGGCGGCACCAGCACCGAGGACGATCACGTCAAACGCGGTTTTCAACGCGAGACTTCTTTGTACCGGAAACAATCGAGAAGATGATCATTCACCATGCCCGTGGCCTGCATGAAGGCGTAACAGATCGTCGAGCCGATTAATTTGAAACCGCGTTGTTTCAGTTCGTCACTCATGGCGTCGGACTCGGCCGTGTTCGCTGGCACCGCTATCGTTGATGACCACCGGTTTCGCCGTGGCTTGCCACCGATAAATGTCCAGATGAAGGCATCGAAACTGCCGAATTCTTTTTGAACACGCAAAAAGGCTTTGGCATTGATGACTGTGCTCCGAATTTTCAGGCGATTGCGCACGATACCCGGATTGAGGAGCAGTGCGGCTAATTGCTCGTCTGAAAATCGGGCAACTTTGACGGGGTCGAATTCAGCAAACGCCGAGCGATAATTTTCGCGCTTGTTGAGAATCGTCGACCAGGATAGGCCCGCCTGCGCGCCTTCGAGAATGAGGTATTCGAACAGCAGGCGATCATCGTGAATCGGAACGCCCCATTCATGATCGTGATAATCCGTGTAGAGCTTTCCGAGCGACGAATGTTCGCACCAAGGACAGCGAATGACGGACTTCGGCAAAGTGCATCAACCCTTGATGTAGCTTTCCAATTGGGAAATAGTGAATTCGTGATCGGCGATGATGTCGTTCATCAGGTCGCGAATCGAGAGCATGCCGACAACGGTATCGCCATCGACCACCGGCAAGTGTCGAATATTTTTTTCAGACATGATCGCCATGCATTCGCGCGTCCGCGTTTTCGGGCTGACCACCAGCACGTTGGCGGTCATGATGTCTCTTACCCGCGCTTCCTTGGAATTCTTACCCTGCAGCGCAATCTTGCGGGTGTAATCGCGCTCAGAAAGGATTCCGACCAGTTTGCCTTTTTCCATGACGATCAATGCGCCAACACCTCTTTCGGCGAGTACCTTGATTGCATCGAACACGGTGTCATCCGGGGTGACGCTCCAGAGTGTTGCTCCGCTACCTGCGCGATTGTTGAACAGTTCCGAGACGGGTTTCATGACAAACCTCCCTTATCTGTGTTCGTTGGGATTGGCTGCGCTGCAATGGCAGAATTCGAAGCGGCTACATGTTCGGGTAATTGGGGCCGCCACCACCTTCGGGAACCACCCACTTGATGTTCTGGGTAGGATCCTTTATATCGCAAGTTTTACAGTGTACGCAATTCTGCGCGTTGATCTGCAATTTCTTGGCACCGTCCGCAGCATCGATGAATTCGTACACGCCAGCGGGGCAATAGCGCGATTCCGGGCCGTCGTACAAAGCGAGATTGATATTGACGGGAACTTTCGCGTTAAGCAAAGTTAAATGCGCAGGCTGATCTTCCTCGTGATTGGTATTGGAAATGAATACCGAGGAGAGACGGTCGAACGTGAGCACGCCATCTGGCTTGGGATAGAGGATCGGTGCAACCTCGGATTTTTTCTTCAGCGTTTCATGATCGGCATGCTGGTGGTGCAGTGTCCATGGCGCCTTGCCGCCGAAAACCACCTGATCGATACCGACCATCAAAGTACCGGTGTAGAGGCCTTTACTCATCCACGGTTTGAAGTTGCGCGCGACATGCAGTTCTTCACGCAGCCAGCTGACCTCAAAACTGGCTGGGTAGTCGGTGAGTTCGTCGCCCTTGCGACCACTCTTCAGCGCTGCTTGAGCCGCATCCGCCGCCAGCATGCCGCTTTTGATCGCGGCGTGGCTGCCTTTGATGCGTGAGGCATTGAGAAATCCGGCATCGTCGCCGATCAGCACACCGCCCGGAAATGCCAGTTTCGGCAAAGATTGCAGGCCGCCGGCAGTGATGGCGCGTGCGCCGTAAGCGACGCGTTTGCCACCATTGAAAGTGCCGCGAATGGCTGAATGAGTTTTGTAGCGCTGGAACTCCTCGAACGGCGAGAGGTATGGATTGCGGTAGCCGAGGCCAACGACGAACCCGACCGCGACCAGATTGTCTTCAAGATGGTACAGATACGAGCCGCCGTATGTTTCAGTATCGAGCGGCCACCCAGCAGTGTGAACCACCAAACCGGGCACGTGTTTTTCCGTTTTTACTTCCCACAGCTCTTTCAACCCCAGCCCAAAGACTTGGGGATCGCACCCATCGCGCAAATTGAACTTCGTCTGCAATTGCTTGCCCAGATTGCCACGGCAACCTTCGGCAAAAAAAGTGTACCTGGCATGGAGTTCCATTCCACGCGCATACCGACTGGTGTGCTCACCATGTTTGCCGATCCCCATATCACCTGTAGCGACGCCTTTGACCGATCCATCGTCGTTAAATAACACTTCGGCCGCCGCGAAGCCGGGATAAATTTCCACCCCGAGCTCTTCCGCTTTGGTGCCAAGCCAGCGGCAAACATTTGCCAGGCTGATGACGTAATTGCCGTGATTCTTGAAGCAGTTGGGGAGCATCCAGTTCGGCACGTGGCGGGCGGACGAATGGGAAAGGAAAAGAAATCGATCTTCCGTGACAGGCTGATTGAGCGGTGCGCCTTGCGTTTTCCAGTCGGCAAACAACTCGGTCAGGGCGATCGGGTCCATCACGGCTCCCGAGAGAATATGCGCACCGACTTCCGACCCTTTTTCGACAATGCAAACGCTGACCTCGGTGCCAATTATCGCGGCTTGTTGTTTTAACCTTATCGCAGCCGCCAATCCGGCTGGACCGGCACCGACGATGACGACGTCGTATTCCATTGATTCGCGTTCGCTCATGAGGCATCTGGTTTTCGTTGTTGTTGCAAGTATTATAGAGGGAAGACCAATTCGGGACTTTGTGAGCTTATGACTGCCAACCATCCGGAAACGATACCCGGCTTAAAACTTTCCTCCATGCGATTTCCTGTCCGCTGGGGAGAGATGGATGCACTGGGGCATGTCAACAATGCCGAGTATTTGCGCTATTTCGAAGAGAGCCGCACGCTTTGGGGTGAGTCGCTGGGCTTGCATCTGGATGGCAGGGGCGAGGGCATGATATTGCTCAAGGCGAACATCACATACAAAAAACAGGTGAGCTATCCGGCCAATATTGAGGTCACTTTGTTTGCGGGAAAAATCGGGCGCACCAGCTTCCATCTTGTCAATACGCTCACGCTGGAAGGCGACCGCACGCCTGCGGCGATCGGTGAATTTGTAATTGTCTGGTTTGACTATTGCGCCAATAATCCTGTCGTCATACCCATGTCGCTCCGAGGCGCGTTGGAGGGTTCCGGAGTGGCAAATTGAACAATGGGGGCGTCGTTTTGAGTGGCTTTGTCGCTGTCGGCTTTGGCGCGGCAGTTGGCGCGTGGGCGCGCTGGGGGTTGTCGGTGTGGCTCAATCCACGCTACCTGTTCTTCCCTTTGGGTACCTTTGTAGCCAATGCAGTGGGTGGCTTTCTGGTTGGCCTGGCGGTGGCTTATTTTGCGAGACACCCGGAATTGTCGTCGGCGTGGCGACTGTTTGCGGTGACGGGTTTTCTCGGCGGCTTGACAACTTTTTCCACCTATTCGGCAGAAGTGATCAGCCTGATTGAGCGCGACGAGGTGATGTGGGCGCTAGGTGTGGCGACGGCACATTTGCTGGTATCGCTGTTGCTGACGGCTGTGGGGATCTGGATTTACCGGTTGTTTGCAAATTGATTGTGGTCGTGGTCATGCGAGGCAAGCCCTGCATTCAGCAGCGTTCGCGCTTCGAAAATCACTTCCGACGCAGTGAGGCCATGCGGTGCCATGCCGTGCGCCAGACACTCATCCGCCGCAGCTCCGTGAAGATAAACGCCGAGCTTGGCGGCATCCAGCGCATTCAACCCCTGCGCGAGGAATGCGGCAATCATCCCGGAAAGTGCGTCCCCCATACCGCCCGACGCCATACCGGGATTGCCTGATGTGTTAATCCAGTAGCGCCCATCGGGCATGGCGATCACAGTGCCGGCGCCTTTGAGTACCGTCACGGCGCTGAACTTTTTCGCGATATTTCTTGCGGCGGCGATACGATCAGCGCGGACTTCGTCAGGGGTGAGCCCAAGCAATCGCGCCGCCTCACCGGGGTGTGGGGTAAATATCAAACTCGTTGATTGGTGGGGCGTTCCGGCCATTTTTGCCTGAAGAGAGGCGTGGATGCTTGGGTTTGCCGCAATCATCGTTAGCGCGTCGGCATCGATGACCATCGGCATCGGCTGTGCGAGCGCAGTTGTCAGCAGGCGCGGCGCGGTCTTGTCGGTACCCAAGCCCATACCGATCGCCAATGAGGTCATCGCTTCATCCGTGACAAGTTCTTCAGCCGTTCGCACCATGATCTCGGGGTGGAGGGTGTCAAAACCCGGCGCGTCCTTGGCGACGACTCCGAGGAATACTTTTCCTGGCCCCATGTGCAATGCCGCTCGGGCAGCGAGTACCGCTGCACCGATCATGCCAGCGGCACCGCCCACGATGCCGACGTTGCCAAAGCTACCTTTGTGCGAGTTCTTGCGCCTCTTCGGAATTAGCGGCGCGGCGCAGGCGCGGGTGAGCAATTTTCCCGGAGATGTGACGGTGGCAAGCCCAAGTGAGTCGACGCAGATTTTTCCTGCACAATCGACGCCATCACCGGTGTAGAGGCCGGATTTTGCGCCAAGGAAAGTGAGCGTGAAATCGGCCTGGATCGTCACGCCGTGGGCAATGCCGGTATCTGCAGAGAGACCGCTGGGAACGTCGATGGCCAAAATCGGTACGTGATAAAGATCGGCATGCGAGTTCGCATTCGTGATCGCATCTGCAAATATGCCTTCTGGTGGGCGCTGCAAACCGATTCCAAAAAGGCCGTCGATGATGAGATCGTACTCTCCGTCATTAGGAAACTTTTTGACGACCGCGCCTTTGGCTTTGCGATAAGTGATACAGGCAGTCTTCGCAACCGGGTCTGCATTTTTTTGTTCACGCGGCTCCAGCAGCGTTACGCGCTGTCCGGCCTTGTTTAGCGCGGTCGCTGCCACCCACGCATCGCCACCATTGTTGCCGGGACCTGCCATTACGAGGATATTCGCACCGCGTTTTTTTTTGATGATCGTACATGCAAAAGCCGCCACTGCTGTGCCGGCGGCAAGCATCAAGGATTGCTTCGGATTTTTCTTTGCGTGCGCAGTCTCAATAGCGCGAATTTCCGCTGATGAATACAGGAAATCGCCCATTTTCACGGCACCAGCACAGTATCTATCGCGTCCTTCGCGAGGCCAGGGTAGTCGAGGCTGTAATGCAGGCCACGGCTTTCCTTTCGTTCCTGCGCGCAACGGACAATTAATTCCGCAGTCTGCACGAGATTTCGCAGTTCGATCAGGTCATTCGAGATGCGAAAGTTAGCGTAGTAATCGTGGATTTCCGATTGCAGCAGATTGATGCGGTGCATGGCGCGCTCGAGGCGCTTATCCGTGCGCACGATGCCTACGTAATCCCACATGAAGCGGCGCAGCTCGTCCCAGTTGTGAGAGATGATGACCTCCTCATCGGCGTTGGTCACGCGGCTCTCGTCCCATAGGGGCAAAGGGTACGAGACACGTGTCGGTTGTTTCAACATATCGCTGGCGACCGCTTCAGAAAAAACCAGGCATTCGAGTAGCGAATTGCTCGCCAGGCGATTGGCACCGTGCAAACCGGTGCAGGATACTTCGCCGATGGCATAGAGATCATCGACATCGGTACGCCCGTTCAGGTCGGTAACAACACCGCCGCAGGTGTAATGCGCCGCCGGTACAACCGGGATTGGGTCAGTAGTGATATCGATACCCAGCGAGAGGCATTTTTCATAGATGTTCGGGAAATGCTCCAGCAGGAAATCTGCTGGTCTATGCGAGATATCCAGATAGACAAAATCGAGACCACGCTTTTTCATTTCAAAATCGATGGCGCGGGCGACCACATCACGGGGTGCCAACTCCGCACGCTTGTCGTGGTGGGGCATGAAGCGCTCGCCAGCCATGTTCCTGTTTTTACTGTCAGGCAGCCGCAAGTGTCCACCTTCGCCACGAACGGCTTCGGTAATCAAATACGATTTGGCCAATGGATGGTAGAGGCAGGTGGGATGGAACTGGATAAACTCCATGTTGGCGACGCGACATCCAGCCCGCCAGCTCATCGCCACGCCGTCGCCGGTGGCTACATCCGGGTTAGTGGTATAGAGATAAACTTTGCCCGCGCCGCCTGTGGCCAACACGGTGAAACGCGCGTTGATCGTGTGTACGGCACCGGTGGGATTGTTCAGTGCATATGCGCCGTAGCAACGTTTTTCACCAAGTCTGCCAAGTTTTGCCGACGTGACCAGATCGACCGCAAGGTGGTGCTCCAGTACCTCGACGTTCGGATGCGATTTCAGTTGCTGCACCAGCGTCTTTTGTACGGCACGACCGGTTGCGTCGGCTGCGTGCGCGATGCGGCGGTGCGAATGTCCGCCTTCGCGGGTCAGATGCAACTCCGCCCCGTTGCGGTCGTCGCGCGTGAAGGGCACACCCTGTGCGACCAGCCACTCCACGGCGCTGCGACCGTGATCAACCACAAATCGCACAGCCGCGTCGTTGCACAGTCCGGCACCTGCGACATGGGTGTCACGGATGTGGTTGGCGGTCGAATCTTCTTCGCTCAGCACCGCAGCGATACCGCCTTGCGCCCACGCGCTGGCGGCATCAAGAAGCTCTTGTTTAGTGAGCAACGCAACCTTTTGTGTTTCCGCGAGTCTCAATGCCAGTGACATGCCGGCGAGGCCGCTGCCAATAATCAGAACGTCGTAGTGTTTCATGGGTGGGCTCAAAGCGGCTAGTATTGACGCGCTTGCGAGGTCAGTGGGTGAACTATTCCTCGCCGGGCGGGTCATTTGTTCGGGTTTTATGTAGGTTGTCAGGTTTTGATGTGGAATTTTACGGAAATTTCCGATGGTGCAACTTAGGCAGGGAGAGCAGTGATGGCAGAGTTGACGTTTATAATACCCGACGTAGTGGGGCTTAACAGCAGGTCGTATATGGGCAAATCAGCGCCGAATGCGTTCGCGTGTCTGGAAAATGAAACTACGAGCGCCGCAACCATTGCAGCGCGACCAGTGACTCAGGGAAAAGTGTTGATGAGCGATCGCGAAGTCGATCAACAATTGGTGGTGCGCGCGCAGGCGGGAGACAAACGCGCGTTTGAATTGTTGGTGATCAAATATCAGCGCAAGGTGGAACGTTTGCTGTCGCGCATCATTCGAAACCAGGATGAAATTCAGGATGTTGCCCAAGAATCATTCATTAAAGCATATCGTGCGCTTGCCAATTTTCGCGGCGACAGCGCGTTCTACACCTGGCTTTACCGCATCTCCGTGAATACCGCAAAGAACTATCTGGTCAGTCAGGGCCGCCGTGCGCCGACGAGCACGGGCTATGATGCTGAAGAAGCTGAAAGTTTTGAGGATGCCGTCGGGCTGCGTGACAACGCAACGCCGGACGCACTCCTGATGTCGAAGCAAATCGCCGAAATTGTTAATTCGACAATCGACAAGTTGCCAGAGGAGTTAAGAACCGCGATTACGCTACGCGAAATCGAGGGTTTAAGTTACGAAGAAATCGCGCAGATCATGGATTGTCCGATCGGGACAGTTCGATCACGAATCTTTCGTGCCCGTGAAGCGGTGGCTGAACAATTGCGTCCACAACTAGGCACGACGAAGGACAGGAGATGGTGAAATGAACGAAAAATTATCTGCCCTGATGGACGGGGAGCTTGATCACAGTCAGGCACGGTCGGTAATCAAATCGCTTGGCAGCGATGATGTGTCCCGCGAGCAATGGGATTTGTATCACGTTATCGGCGAGGCCCTGCGTGGCGACGATCTCAACCGGTCAAATGCGCGTGATGCGGGCACCATTGCGATTTTTGCGGCGCTTGCACTGGAGCCGACGGTATTGGCACCGCAGATGATCAAACAACCGGTAGAAAGGCGTACCCGTATCGCCTTGGCGATGGCTGCCTCAGTGATTACCATATCCGCAGTCGGCGTGGTCGCATTACAGCAGCAAAATGGGCAAGTGTCACCGATACAACTGGTGCAACAGGTTGCTCCAAAGCCGGTCGCGCTGAACAAACTGCCACTTTCGGCTGTGGAAGTGCGTGTAAATGATTATCTTGTCGTGCATCGGCAGTTTTCGAATCCAGGTGCATTCCAGCCGGTTACCTTGAACCGTGATATGCGTGGCACCAGTGTGCCGCAGGCCGTCGGCAAATGAGACAGGCATGTGGTCGAAGAAGTGATTTGCTGTCGCGGTGCGTGAGTGGTTGCAGGGAAAAAGCAGCTGCAAGTCCAAAGGCATTTAAGATTTAAATACCCAGCAGGGAGTGTAGTTTTTTTGGCGCATGAATTGAAATGAAAAGTTGGGTGAAGTCACAATCAGTATTTGCCGCGCTAATTGCGGGCACCAGTATGCTTGTCGGTGTTGTGGGCGCTCAAACCGGCTACAAGGCTGCGCAAACGCCACTTACGGTTCCGCTTGATGGCCGCGAATGGCTTGATCGAATCGCAAAATCGGCGCGGGAATTGCCTTATACGGGCGTTTTCATCCAGCAGACTGCTGACGGAGTGAGTACATCGCGTATTACGCATATGGTCGACCGACAGGGTGTTGAGCTCGAAAAGCTCGAAATGCTTGACGGGCCGCAGACCGAAATTATCCGTCGCAATGAAGAAATGTTTTGCTACCATCCAGATGTGAAGACAGTCCGGGTTGACAGACGAATCAGCGGTCGTTTTTTTCCGTCTCTCATTTCGGGTGATCCCAAGGCGATCGCTGAAAATTACCGCGTGACGCTTGGCAGCGTCGAACGCGTCGCCGGCTTCGATTGTCAGTGGGTGATCATCGAGCCCAAAGATGCTATGCGCTATATGCAAAAATTATGTGCAGAACTTGGTACTGGTCTCTTGCTTAGGGCGCGGCTCTATAACGATCGTAACCAGATGCTGGAACAATTCATGTTTACGCAGCTTGATTTGAGCCGCAGCTTGGCAAAACACTCACTGAGGTCCCGTTTTGAGCAACTGCCGGGTTGGCAAACGACTGACTCCGCCAAACCGGCGAAGACGACATCAGAGACCGGCTGGAAGGTAGCCCACCTTCCTGTGGGGTTCAAAAAAGTAGCGGAGATGATTCGCACATTGGTTGGTCGACCAGCACCTGTATCGCAGCTTGTGTTTTCAGATGGCCTCTCGCATGTATCGGTATTTGTCGAGCCGATGCGGGGTGATCCGCAGACGTCGGGGGCGCGTATGACCGATGACAGCCCAATTGCGTTTGCGATGCGTCCCGTGGCGGACCATCAAGTAACAGTGATGGGGGAAGTGCCGGTTGCGGCAGTTCAAGCCATCGTCGACAGCGTGATGCAGAAGGGTAGATAGACAGGTTCATGCGACACAATTAAATGGTCGTTTTGCGATTTTTCGCCGGGTACTTCCCGGCGAGTTGTTTTAAATGGAGAAAATATGACAACACGTATCGATAAAAGCCTGCAGCGCATGATGGCTTCAATACTTATTTTGGCGGGAACGCTGTTCTTCGTGAATGCCAAAACGCTTGCGAAGGACTTGCCGGATTTCACGGAATTGGTTGAGAAACACGGACCTGCAGTGGTCAATGTCAGTACCAAAACAAGATCAGGGAATCAGCGTGGGCAGCAGCAGTTTGACGAAAATGACATGTATGAATTCTTCCGCCGTTTCATGCCGCCGGATGCGTTACCAAACCCGCGCGGCAATCCGAACACGCCCAATTCACCACGCCGCAATCCGCGTCAACCCAGCCCAAATCAGGAGGCACCGTTGCGCGATTTAGGCTTAGGGTCGGGGTTCATTATTTCCACAGATGGATACGTGATTACAAATGCGCATGTCGTGCAGCGTGCTGATGAAGTCACGGTAACATTGACTGACAAGCGCGAATTCAAGGCGAAGGTCATCGGCACGGACGAGCGTACCGATGTTGCCGTATTGAAGATCGATGTAACCGGCCTGCCAAAGCTCAGCATCGGCGATTCCGACAAGGTGCGTGTCGGTGAATGGGTGCTCGCGATCGGTTCGCCGTTTGGTTTTGAAAATACGGTGACTGCAGGAATCGTCAGCGCCAAGAGCCGCGACACCGGCGACTTTGTGCCTTTTATCCAAACCGACGCCGCCGTAAATCCAGGCAATTCTGGTGGGCCGTTATTTAACACCAAGGGGGAGGTAATCGGTATCAATTCACAGATTTTCAGCGGTAGCGGTGGCTATCTCGGAATTTCCTTTGCCATCCCCGTGAACACCGCGATGAACGTCGCAAACCAGTTGATCAAGACTGGCAAAGTAAATCGGGGCCGTATTGGCGTGTCAATTCCCAACCCGATCACCAAAGATCTGGCTGAATCGTTGGGACTGCCCAATACGAAGGGGGCGCTAATCGATTCGGTGGAGAAGGATACGCCCGCTGACAAGGCCGGCATCCTTGCACAAGACATCGTCCTGAAGGTGAACGGCAAACAGATAGAGACCAATATCGACCTGTCGCGTACGATCGGTAACACTGCACCCGGAACAAAGGTGGTGATGTCGATCTGGCGCAAGGGCGGTCTGAAGGAAATTACGGTCACGGTGGGTGAAATACCAAGTGACACGCGCGTCGCAAAAGCACCGGACAAGAAAGACGAGAAAAAGGAAGCAACGCCGAATCGCCTCGGTCTCGTCGTTGGCGAGGTTGCTGCGGATGATCGTAAAGCATTGAAGATCGACAGCGGTGTGATGGTCAGTGATTCCGATGGCGCAGCCGAGCGTGCCGGCATTCGTCAGGGGGATGTCATTCTCGCGGTAAACAATACCGATGTGAAATCGGTCAGCCAGTTCAACGACATCATTGCCAGGCTCGATGCCAAGAAAGCTGTCGCACTGCTCATCAGGCGGGAGAACCAGACGCGTTATGTGACTTTGCGAATCGATTCAAAGTAGATCTTGAAACAATTGACGGTGCTGTCACGTAGCTACTGCCACCTTTGCGACGACATGATTGCGGCCTTGCAGGAAATGCAGGGCCGTTTTTCTGGATCCTTTGTCGTTGAGGTAGTCGATATCGATCGCCACCCTGCGCTTGAAACGAAATGGGGCGACAAGGTGCCGGTTTTGCTCGATGGAGATGTGGAGATATGCCACTATTTTCTCGACGCGGATCGGCTGACATTGCATCTCGTCAATCCGGAAACAAGGGCCTGAAAGGTCAATTCACGAACGCTTTTGAGGTAGAATGAAGCCATACAACAAATAAGGGCACCCTTGTGTGCCCTTATTTGTTGTTGGACATCATAACATTATGAATTTAATAAGAAATTTCTCCATCATCGCGCATATTGACCACGGCAAATCAACGCTGGCGGATCGCATTATTGAGCGTTGCGGCGGGCTTTCCTCCCGCGAAATGGAATCCCAGGTGCTCGACTCGATGGACCTGGAGCGCGAGCGTGGAATCACCATCAAGGCGCAGACGGCGGCGTTGACATATAAGGCTCGGGACGGATTGACTTATGAGCTCAATCTGATCGATACGCCAGGTCATGTAGACTTTTCGTATGAAGTTTCCCGTTCGTTGTCAGCCTGTGAGGGCGCGTTGTTGGTGGTAGACGCATCGCAAGGTGTGGAAGCGCAGACGGTGGCAAATTGTTACACCGCTACCGATTTAGGTGTGGAAGTGACACCGGTACTGAATAAAATTGATCTCCCCAGCGCAGACCCGGCGCGAGTAATCGCAGAAATCGAGGACATTATCGGCATTTACGCCGAGGATGCAGTGCAATGCAGCGCCAAGACAGGCGTAGGTATTGAGGAGGTGATTGAAACTGTTATCGCCAAAGTGCCGCCGCCAAAAGGCTCTCCATCGAAACCGCTCAAGGCGTTGATAATTGATTCCTGGTTCGATAATTACGTGGGTGTCGTCATGCTGGTTCGTGTGGTTGACGGCGTGATAAGGCCGAAAGACAAGATCTTACTGATGGCTTCGGGCGCCCAGCATCTTGTAGAGCAAGTAGGGGTATTCACTCCACGCTCGCAGTCCCGCCCTCTACTTTCAGCCGGCGGCGTCGGTTTTATCATTGCTGGCATCAAAGAGCTCAAGAATGCCAAGGTCGGCGACACGGTCACGCTTTTGGAAAACCCCGCAAAAGAAGCATTGCCGGGCTTCAAGGAAATTAAACCCCAAGTGTTCGCCGGCCTGTACCCGATTGAGTCCAATCAGTACGATGCTCTTCGGGATGCGCTCACCAAACTTCAGTTGAACGATTCCTCGTTGCGGTTCGAACCAGAGACCTCGCAGGCGTTGGGTTTCGGTTTCCGTTGCGGCTTCCTCGGCCTGTTGCACATGGAAATCGTGCAGGAGCGTCTCGAGCGTGAGTACAACATGGACTTGATCACGACGGCACCAACGGTGATCTACCAGATATTGTTGCGCGACGGCACGGTGTCGGAAATCGAAAACCCATCACGTCTGCCGGATCTGGCGAAAATCGAAGAAATCCGCGAACCGATGATCATTGCGACGATGCTCATGCCGCAGGAGTATGTCGGCTCGGTCATCATTTTGTGCAATCAAAAGCGCGGTGTGCAAGTCGATATGGAATATCACGGTCGGCAGGTGATTTTGAAGTACGAGATGCCGATGAACGAAGTCGTCATGGATTTTTTCGACAAGCTGAAATCCGTTTCACGTGGCTATGCGTCTCTTGACTACGAGTTTAAGGAATACCGTGTGTCGGACCTCGTGAAGCTCGACATTCTCATCAACGGGGATAAGGTCGACGCATTGTCCTTGATCGTACATCGTGCAAATAGCCAATACCGTGGGCGAGAACTCGCCAGCAAGATGCGCGAATTGATTCCGCGGCAGATGTTTGATGTTGCCGTGCAAGCGGCGATCGGTGCCAACATCATCGCTCGTGAAAACATTAAAGCGCTTCGCAAGAACGTGATCGCCAAGTGTTATGGCGGCGATATTTCACGGAAGCGGAAATTGCTCGAAAAGCAAAAGGCCGGTAAAAAGCGTATGAAACAGGTTGGTAATGTTGAAATACCCCAAGAAGCATTTCTGGCCATCCTGCAGGTCGATGGAAAATAGCTCAATTTGCGATATATCAGCTGGGATCGCTATCCGTCGCATCGACGCGTCGAGACCGAATTTCGCAACGCATAATCGAAACATGCAATTTAATTTGACTAACTCTGGAAAAGACGCAAAACGATGAATTGGGAAATGATCGGTTGGTTGGCGCTTGCGACGAGCGGGTTGGTCATTGTGGCGAGCTTTTTTGTTGGACGGCCAAACACGGCGGTGGCAGCGACCGCAGCGGATGGACGTCAGGATCAACATTCTGTGCACGCGTGGCTCGAAGTCGCCTGGCCAGTATTTTTTATCGCCATTATGGGAATGCTAACGCTCAAGGAGGTCATGGGTTTTCCCGCCGTGCTTTTGCTCGCGACGCTACTAACGGGCCTCGTGTGGCTTGTCGATATATTTGTGCTGAAAAAATCGCGGGCGACCAAATCGGTCGAGCCGGTCGTAGTAGAAATGGCGAGAAGTTTTTTCCCCGTCATCCTGATCGTATTCGTACTGCGTTCGTTTCTGTACGAGCCGTTCAAGATTCCTTCTGAGTCGATGGTACCAACTCTGGTGGTGGGTGACTTTATTCTGGTCAACAAATTTACTTACGGCGTGCGCCTCCCGGTGCTCAACAAAAAAATTATTGATGTTGGCTTGCCAAAACGCGGGGATGTTATGGTATTTCGGTACCCCGAAGATCCAACTAAGGACTTTATCAAGCGTGTTGTCGGCCTGCCCGGCGACAAGATAGCCTACAAAAACAAGCGCCTGGTAATAAACGATCAACCGATCACCACCGAACAACTGGATTCACAGACGCGGGTCGACGATCGCCTCGCTTTCCAGAGCTATGACGTGATTCGTGAAAAACTTGGCGAAAAGCCACACATTTCCTATCTTGATCCCAGAGCGCAAGGCGTTCGGCTTGGCGGGGTCCGCGAGTTCCCAAATCGCGGCAATTGCGCATACAATGACGACGAAATGACCTGTACGGTACCGGCTGGACATTACTTCATGATGGGTGACAACCGGGACAATAGCGAAGACAGTCGATATTGGGGATTCGTACCGGAGGACAATATCGTTGGGAAGGCAGTCTTGGTCTGGATGAACTTCAGTGCCATGAAGCGTATTGGTACATCCATTGAGTGAACATTGATTTCGGCCGTGAGGATCCCATGAAAATACCGACAAGAAGTCTTAGGCAGCAGGAAGGGATTGGCTTCATCGGCCTTATTTTTATTTTTGCCGTGGCCGCAGTCGTCCTGCTGCTTGGCTTGAAGCTTGTGCCTGTTTATCTGGAGCTATTTTCTGTCAAGAAAGTGATGGCCGCGATGGCGCAGGGCGAAGAAGTGAAAAGCGGCACCGTCACTGACATCCGGAAAAGTTTTGATCGCCGTGCAGTCATCGACAATATACAGGCCGTGACGGCGGCGGATTTGGAAATTACCAAAGATGCCGGCGAGACCGTCGTCGTAGCGACTTGGCAGCATCGGGTGGCATTATTTACCGGTTATACGCTTCTGGTTGATTTTAGTGTGAGTACGAAGGACGGCTAGTTGCCTCTCCACCCATATGACACTGAGCGAGCTAGAGCAAAAGCTCGGGTATAAGTTCACCAATACCTCACTCCTTGAGCAGGCGTTGACTCACCGCAGTATCGGGGCGGGTCACAATGAGCGCCTTGAGTTTCTGGGCGACAGCATCCTTAATTGTTGTATCGCAAACTTGATTTTTGCCCAGTTTCCCTCAATGCCAGAAGGAGAGCTGAGTCGGCTGCGCGCCAACTTGGTGAACCAGTCGGTTCTGGCTGAGATATCGGCAGACCTTGAACTCGGCACCCTGCTGCGTTTGGGCGAAGGCGAGCTCAAGACCGGTGGTGCGCACCGTCCCTCGATCCTGGGCGATGCCTTGGAGGCGATTCTCGGCGCGGTGTTTCTCGATGCTGATTTCGGGGCGGCTTCGGCTGTCGTACGTTTGTTATTTGCAACTCGCATCGGAACAACCCGAAATGCGAAACCGCTCAAGGACGCGAAAACCGAACTGCAGGAGTGGCTGCAAGGCAGGCACTTGCCGTTGCCGGCGTACACGGTGAAGCGCATCGATGGTGAATCGCATCGTCAGACTTTTCACGTGGAGTGTGAATTGGTTTCCTTTGGCATTAGGTGCGAGGGAGTTGGCACCTCCCGCCGCATAGCTGAGCAGGAGGCGGCAGCCAGCGCACTGACTGCAGTAGCCGAACACCATTGTGCTGAATTTGCTGCCGAGACAATGAAAAAATGAAAGCAGAATTTCGTTGCGGCACGGTCGCAATTATCGGACGACCAAATGTCGGCAAGTCGACTTTGCTCAATCATCTTGTCGGGCAAAAGGTAAGTATTACTTCCAATAAGGCACAAACGACCCGCCACCGCATTACTGGAATTTTGACGGACGAAACGACGCAGTATCTGTACCTCGATACGCCTGGCTTTCAAAAGACCCATGACAACGCGCTCAATAGAGTATTGAATCGCACCGTGAGTCAAACGGTGATTGATGCAGACGTTGTAGTCGCGATCATAGAAGCTATGCGTTTTTCCGATGCGGATGCGCAGGTTCTGAAGCAGGCGAATGGCAGCGCGTGCCTGATTCTCGCAATAAGCAAGTGTGATCGCGTGAAGGAAAAGGCAAAGCTGCTCAATTTCCTGAAGGACGTTCAAACGAAGGCAAACTTCGTCGCGATGGTCCCCATCAGCGTAAAGCACAAACAGACGCTGGAGGAGCTGAAGAAAGTCATCCGCACGCATCTGCCTGTGGCACCTGCTATCCACGACGCGGAACACTTTACCGACCGCTCCGAGCGCTTCATGGCCTCGGAATTCATACGCGAAAAAGTGTTCCGCCAATTGGGCGACGAATTGCCCTACGCCGCAAACGTATTGATAGACAAGTACGAGGAGGTTGGCGAGCTTAGACGGATATTTGCCAGCATTGTCGTCGAGAAGACCAGCCAGAAGGCGATTCTGATTGGCGAGAAAGGTGAACGTCTGAAGCGCATCGGTACGGATGCGCGTAAAGAAATGGAAGCCAGCTTTGGCTGCAAAGTGTATCTGGAACTTTGGGTGCGCGTCAAAAAAGGCTGGGCAGACGACGGGGCCTTGATCCGCCAGTACGGCTATGAATGACCTGTCCCACCGGCCATCGCAAGTTGAAGCGTCAAAGCCTCCAGCCAAACAGGGGCGGCAGTTCATCGGTCAGTCTGATGCAGCATTTGTATTGCACACCTATGCTTACCGTGAAACGAGCTTGATCGTTGAAACATTTACGCATCTGCATGGCCGCGTTGTCATGGTGGCAAAGGGGGCCAAGCGGCCGCATGGTACGTTGCGGGGCGTACTGAATCCGTTTCAAGGGCTTGCAATGGTCTGGTTTGGCAGGGGCGAAATGAAAACATTGAAATCAGCTGAGCAAGAGCAGATTCTGCCGCAACTGTCGGGGGCCGCGTTATTGTCCGCTTTTTATTTGAATGAACTTTTGTTGAAGCTCGCGAGCCGGGAAGATCCCCATGAGCGTCTTTTTGATGCCTATGCCGCGACGATTGCGTCACTTGCGATGTTACCGGCGGGAACCCGGTCTACGCGGGAAATTGCACCCATCCTGCGCCAATTCGAGGTCGCGTTGCTGCAGGAGCTTGGCTATGCCTTGCAGCTTCAGGAAGAGGCGGATAGTCACGTGCCGATTCGGGCCGACCGCGAATATTTTTACCTTATAGAACGTGGCCCCATATCGGCAGGCTTGGTGGCACGACAATCGGGACTCGCAGACAGCTTGCTTTTGCACGGCAAGACGTTATTGGACATGGCCTGTTGCGATTATCGCGATCCGCAAACACAGTCGCAAGCTAAGCAGTTGATGCGCATGGCGATCAACCATTTGCTTGGTGACAAAATACTCCATACCCGTCAGTTGATACGCGATATGCGTTGAACCCAAATTTTCTTCGCTCTCATGGCCAAATTAAGCGTCAATCTGAACAAAATAGCATTGCTGCGAAACACCCGCGCTTTAGGCATACCCAGCCTGACGCGCGCGGCCCAAATCGTCGTCAACGCTGGTGCAGACGGTATTACGGTGCACCCCCGGCCGGATGGTCGCCACGTTCGGGCAGATGACGTGAGCGAATTGGCCACGTTGCTGAAGGCAACACCTGGCGTGGAGTTCAATATTGAGGGCAATCCATTTCATAATTTGCTTGAGTATGTGCGTACGGTACGCCCGCATCAATGTACGCTCGTGCCAGATGAAAGCGGACAGTTCACCTCGGACCACGGCTGGGACCTCGCCAAAGATGCCACCAGGCTGACACCCATCGTGGCTGAACTTAAGTCACTGGGCATACGCGTTAGTCTGTTCATGGATCCAGTGCCTGCGGCTATGTCGCATGCCCGCTCGTTGGGCGTCGATAGAATAGAGCTTTATACCGAACCCTATGCCGAAGCCTTTGGCACACAAAATCAGACAGTGGTATTGAATCGGTACGTGGGGGCAGCAAACGCTGCCCGGTCAGCCGGTTTGGAAATCAATGCCGGGCACGATTTGAATCTCCAAAACCTGCCCGCGTTTGTCCGCGCTGTACCAGGACTAAAAGAGGTATCCATTGGTCACGCATTGGTCGCAGACGCGCTGGAATTCGGGTTGGCTGAAACCGTAAGACGCTATCTCGTGGCGGCGCGCGCGGAGGGCGAGTGATCTACGGTATCGGCACTGATCTGGTCAACATCAAGCGTATTGAAGAGGTATTGTTTCGTTTTGGTGATCGCTTCCTGCATCGTATCCTTAGCGAAGAAGAGGCGGCCGAATATGCCCAATCTTCCCAGCCTGCGCGGTTTGTCGCCAAGCATTTTGCGGCGAAGGAGGCATTTTCGAAGGCGTACGGTACGGGTATCGGCGAAGATGTCGGCTGGCATGATGTCCGCGTAACGCATGACGCGTCTGGCAAGCCATTGATTCAAAACAGCGAAGTGCTCGGAGAAAAGATGCTCGCCCGACAGATCACACATACACATCTCTCAATCACGGACGAAACCGGACACGCGCTGGCGTTCGTCATAATCGAAAAATCATGACACTGTCTTTTCCTTTGGGCCCGGTAATGTCTGACGTCGTCGGGCTGGAACTTACCACAGAAGACGTGCGGCGTCTGCAGCACCCGGTGGTTGGGGGCGTGATTTTGTTTGCGCGCAACTTCATTTCCCCGGAGCAACTAAAGGCGCTGACAGCAAGCATTCACGCTTTGCGCGAGCCGAAGCTGCCCATTGCCGTCGACCATGAAGGGGGCAGGGTACAACGATTCCGCGATGGCTTCACGGCTATTCCTGCGATGCGATTGTTGGGGCAGCTATGGGATCACTCACCGCTGGAAGCCATACAAGTGGCTGAAAGCGTTGGCGTCGTAATCGCCACGGAGCTCGTCAGTCACGGTGTTGACTTCAGCTTTGCGCCTGTACTGGACGTAGACTGGGGCGAGTCTGGGGTGATCGGTGATCGCGCGTTTCATAAAGACCCATCGGTGATCGCAAAACTTGGAAATGCGTTGATCGCGGGGATGGCCGACGCCGGTATGCGTGCTGTCGGGAAGCACTACCCTGGCCACGGTTTTGTGCGCGAGGATTCGCATCATGAGATTCCACTGGATGATCGCAGCTTTGACGAAATTGACAAAGCGGATTTGATTCCATTTCGATTGCTCGCGAGGCAGGGGTTGAGTGCGGTGATGCCTGCGCACGTGATCTATTCCATGGTGGATTCGAAACCCGCTGGTTTTTCATCGATTTGGTTGAAGGATATTCTCCGTGGACAATTGGGTTTCGACGGCCTGATATTCAGTGACGACCTGTCGATGGAAGGCGCATCCACAGCAGGTGGCGTCACCCAGCGAGCGCATGCGGCACTTGATGCGGGCTGCGACATGGTGCTGTTGTGCAATGACCCAACGCAAACCGATGCATTACTGGATGGCTTAACGGCAGACGGCGTCGTTCCGGGTGTCGATTTATCCCGCCGTCTGCAACGCATGCTCGGCGATCCCGGCGCCAGAAATGAAGCGCGATACCAGGCCGCACGCAAGGCGGTAGGCGCGCTCCCTACGTCTTCACGAACTTGATTCGCCCTGGCGTTTCCTGCGACATTTTCTGTCGCGTAGTTGATAATTTTGGCGATATCGGCGTCACCTGGCGGCTGGCGCGGCAATTGACTCTGGAACACGGCGTGCCGGTTCGATTGATTGTCGATGATCTCCGCAGTTTTAGCAGGATTGAGCCGACGATTGACATTACGCGTGGGTCTCAGGAAGTGAACGGCGTCACGGTGATCGGTTGGGAGCAGATAGTCCGCCTTGAGCCAGCATCACTTGTTATCGAGTCATTTGCCATCAATTTGCCGATGTCTTATGTGGCTGCCATGGCGGCAAACGTATCGAAGCCGGTATGGATAAATCTCGAATATCTCAGTGCCGAATTATGGGTTGGCGAGCACCATTTGCTGCCATCGCCACATCCAAAACTGTTACTCAACAAATATTTTTTCTTTCCCGGATTTGCGCCAAATACGGGCGGCCTGATTCGCGAGCGAAACCTGTTGGCCGAACGCGATGCTTTCGCCTCTATCGACAATGTGAATCATTTGCGTATTTTTTTGTTTAGCTACGCCAACGCCGCAGGTGACAATCTGATCCGGGCAATGCGGGAATCGAGCACAGTTGTGAAATGCACAATTCCGCACGGCGCATTTGCCGCAAACTTGCAATGTGGAAGCGGGCTATGGAATCAGCCGTCTCACGACTTCGCGATAGAAACGATTCCGTTTGTAGCTCAACGGACGTTTGACCGCGTGCTGTGGAGCCACGATGTGTTGTTCGTACGTGGTGAGGATTCCTTCGTGCGTGCACAGTGGGCGGCCAAGCCGTTTGTCTGGCACATTTATCCGCAAAGCGAAAACGCGCATTGGGTGAAACTGCACGCGTTTCTTTTGCTCTACTGTGACGGACTCGAAAGAAATGCCGCCTCGGCGCTAAGAGAACTTTGGCGTGCCTGGAATGCAGAAGACAGCGCCGAGATCGGTGCCGCGTGGCGACGCTTTATAGACAACCTGCCCACACTGCAAGTGCATGCAGGAGTATGGTCGAAAAAGCTCGCGCAAATGCCTGATTTAGCGGCCAACTTATTGAGTTTTTACCAAAAAAGCGTTAAAATTTAAGGCTTTGCTTGGCTCCTTTGCGCGCCAATCGAATTCCCTAACAAGTTTCAGGACCAAAAATGAAAATCGCTCAAGAACTCCGCGTCGGAAACGTCGTGATGATCGGCAAAGACCCGATGGTCGTGCTGAAAGCTGAATACAGCAAAGGTGGCCGCAATGCTGCTGTGGTCAAAATGAAATTCAAGAATCTGTTGACGTCCTCCGGCATGGAAACCGTATACAAAGCCGACGACAAGTTTGATGTCGTGCAGTTGGAGCGCAAGGAAGTTACGTACTCGTATTTTGCAGATCCGCTCTACGTATTCATGGACAGTGAATACAACCAGTTTGAAGTTGAAGGCGAAAACATGGGTGACGCGCTCAACTATCTCGATGCGGGCATGGCGTGTGATGTGATTTTCTATGACGGCAAAGCCATTTCGGTTGAACTGCCGACCTCTGTCGTTCGCGAGATCGAGACCGAGCCAGCTGTACGCGGAGATACCTCAGGCAAGGTGTTGAAGCCCGCCACGATCAAGCCGACCAATTTCAAGGTTTCTGTACCCCTGTTTTGCGGAAGTGGCGACAAAATTGAAATTGATACGCGGACTGGGGAATATCGTCGTAGAGTGTAGAAATCAACGCGAGCGACTAATATGCCAAAGGGCACGGAATTCCGTGCCCTTTCTCATTTGAACGTAGGAACCATTGACCCGGCCATGTGCTAATCGATAATTTTCACTTCTCTCGTTACAATACTTATGACTGCCGAGTGAGCGAACATGTATTCCGCGACGTGTTCCATACAACCGGCACCCGCCCGTATTCATCGACAGTAGGCTGATCGGCCACGACCCAAATCGCACCATGAGCGAAGCCACCTTCGAACCTAAGTCCATTCTTGCGCAGTTGCCGAATCTGCCGGGCGTATATCGCATGAAGAATGCGGCGGGAGAGGTGATTTATGTTGGCAAGGCACGCGACCTGAAAAAACGTGTCTCGTCCTATTTTGTGAAACAGCATTCCAGTCCGCGCACAACGTTGATGGTGTCGCATATCGCGGCCATCGACACCACGGTTACGCGCAGCGAATCCGAAGCGTTGTTACTGGAAAACAATCTGATCAAGTCGTTTGCCCCCCGTTACAACGTGCTGTTTCGGGACGACAAAAGCTATCCCTACATCATGGTGACCGGGCATGCCTTCCCGCAGATTCGTTTCTATCGCGGCGCTCACGTGAAGCCCAACCACTACTTCGGACCCTTCCCCTCCACTTGGGCGGTACGCGATACGCTGCATCATTTGCAGAAGGTATTCAAGCTGCGAACGTGCGACGACAGCGTCTACGCCCACCGTTCGCGCCCTTGTCTGTTGCACCAGATTGGCCGATGTTCGGCACCGTGTGTCGGACTGATCGATGCGGCCAGTTACCAACGCGACATCGGCAATGCCGAGCTATTTCTCGAGGGGAAGGAGACTGAAGTATTGGACCAACTCAATCAAAAAATGGAGGCGGCGGCGGCGGCACTTAAATTTGAGGTGGCCGCGAGATTTCGCGACCAGATCCGATCTTTGCAGCGCGTGCTTACCAAGCAATTTGTTGAATCATCCAGTGAGCGGGATGTTGATGTCATTGCCGGGGTGGAGGTCGCCGGTACCTGGTGCGTCAATCTGGTGATGATTCGGGGCGGGCGGCACCTTGGCGACCGAAGCTTCTTTCCGGTAAACGCCGGGGACGCGAACTTGCAGATGATCGTCGATGCCTTTATCGATCAACATTACAGTACCCAGTCAGCACCCGCACAGCTAATCATGGATGGCAAGTTCGACACCAGCGAATGGCAGGACGCACTTTCTGAAACTGCGGGTCGTCGGGTACTGATTGTCTCGCGGCCCATCGGCGAGGGCAAGATGTGGATGGCCATGGCCTCGAAAAACGCAAGATTCGCAATCGAACAGCGGCTGGCTGAAAAGGCATCTCTCGAAAATAGGTTGTTGCTGATGCGGGAAGCACTGCAAATGGAGGGTCTGAATCGGGTCGAATGTTTCGACATATCCCACACGATGGGGGAGGCTACCGTCGCTTCTTGCGTGGTGTTTGATCGGGGTGCCATGCAACCTTCCGACTATCGGCTCTACAACATTACCGGGATTACACCGGGGGACGACTACGCCGCAATGCGCGATGTTCTACTTCGTCGCTACAGGAAAATTATCGACCAGGCAGAGAACGCAACTGAGCCTGTACTCAGGCCGGATCTGGTCTTGATTGATGGTGGCAAAGGGCAGCTTGGTGTCGCAGAAGAAGTAATGAATGAACTCGGTCTGTGCGACATTCAGCTAGTGGGCGTCGCCAAGGGAGAAGAGCGAAAACCAGGGATGGAAACGCTCATCTTTGGCAACACACGCCGCGAACTGAATCTACCCAAGGACAACGTCGGTTTTCATTTGATCCAACAGATACGCGACGAGGCTCATCGCTTCGCTATCACCGGACATCGTGCGCGACGTGCCAAGAAACGCAATACTTCGCGGCTTGAAGACATCGTCGGCGTGGGCCCAAAGCGACGGAAAGCCCTGTTGGCGCAATTTGGCGGTCTGCAAGGCGTAATTTCAGCGAGCATAGATGACTTGGCGAACGTCGACGGTATCAGTCGCGACATGGCCGAAACGATCTACAACGAACTTCGCGGATGAACAGTTAGAATGCTGCTGTGACGCTGAATCTACCTAACCTTCTCACCTGGCTGCGCATCGCCGCTATTCCGCTGTTTGTTGCGGTTTTGTATCTTGATGACACGTGGCTGACCCAGCACCAGGCGAACATTGTAGCGACGTCAATATTTGTAGCTGCCGCGATTACCGACTGGTTCGACGGATATCTCGCGCGCAAACTGAACCAGATATCCGCTTTTGGCGCGTTTCTAGATCCGGTCGCTGACAAACTAATGGTTGCGGCAGCACTGATTGTTTTGGTGGAACTTGGGCGCACCGATGCGATCGTCGCGCTGATCATTATTGGTCGTGAGATCACTATTTCAGCACTACGAGAGTGGATGGCGCAATTGGGCCAGTCAAAGAATGTCGCTGTGTCAATGCTTGGGAAAGTTAAAACCGTCTCACAGTTGGTGGCGATCCCTTTTTTACTTTATGACGGTACGCTTTTTGGCGTGATTGACTGTCGATTGACCGGTCGTATTCTGATCTGGGTCGCTGCCGCACTCACAATCTGGTCGATGTTCTACTACCTGAAAGCGGCGTTTTCGTCGGACAAAGTCGGCTAAAGTCGCTTTCCCTCCAAGGCTTGCATGTCGTGGGAGCGATGGTGTCTCTCCAGCATCGCGTCAAACCCTGTAATCGGCAGAGCCGGGCTAAACAGGTAGCCTTGATACGCGTCGCAGCCTTGTTCGGCAAGCAAGGCCAACTGCGCTTGGGTTTCAACGCCCTCCGCGATCACTTCCATGTCGAGCGCACGCGCTATGGCGATGATCGCGGAGATGATAGCAGCGTCCTCGCGGTCGTGAAGGATATCTGACACGAACGTTTTGTCGATCTTGAGCGTATCGATCGGGAATCTCTTCAGGTGTGACAAACTGGAAAAGCCGGTGCCAAAGTCGTCAATCGCAACGCGTAAACCCAATTCGCGTAAGGCCCTCAAAATTCCGCCTACACCATCTGGGTCATGCACCATGCTGGTTTCAGTAATCTCGATCTCGATGCAGTCGGGGCGACACATTTCCCGCTCCAGACAATACTTGATGCGCGCCAGCAGAGTCGGCGTCTGGAATTGTCCTGCGGCGAGGTTAACCGCCAGGCGCATGTTCTTGTAACCCTTCTCATGCCACCGGCGCACCTGTGCAAAAGCGACATCCAGTACCCAGTTGCCAATCTCATGCATCAAGCCAGTTTCCTCAGCGAATTGCACAAATTCTCCCGGCATCACCAACCCGCGCGTCGGATGATGCCAGCGAAGCAACGCCTCCGCGCCGACGATACGCCCGCTGCGCATGTCAATTTTTGGCTGGTAGTAAAGCTCGAATTCGTTCCTGAGCAACGCTGATCGGAGGGCGTTTTCCAGAAGGCGCATTGCTGTACCTTGCGCAGCCAGTTCACCGGAAAAAAACTGAAACATATTCTTGCCAAGTTCCTTCGCGCGATACATTGCCATGTCCGAATTTTTCAGCAGCGTTTCAACGTCTTTGGCGTCGTCCGGGAATATGCTGATTCCGATCGATGCCGAGACATGGATATCATGCCCCTCGATGCTTGCGGGAAATCGAATTTCCTCGAGTATTTTTGTTGCGACGAGCCGCGGCGGATCGAGGTCGGTCAGTTGTTCGAGTACCACCATGAACTCATCGCCGGAAAGCCGCACCAGAAAATCACTCTCGCGTAATGTACGCTTCAAGCGCTCCGCGATTTCGCGCAGGAGTTCGTCGCCAATACGGTGGCCAAGGGTGTCATTCACCTCCTTGAACCGGTCAAGGTCGATGAACAGGGACGCAACACGCGTCCCGCTGCGGCGCGCGCGGGCTATTGCCTGGCGCATGCGATCCTGCAACATCGCACGATTCGGCAGATTGGTAAGGTCGTCGTGAGTGGCCTGATAAACGAGTCTCTCTTCCGCCAACACACGCGTGGTGACATCCTGTGCCAGTGACAGTATGGACACAATCTGGCCGGACTCATCGCGAAGGCTCGAGTTATACCACTCGCACCAGATGATTTGACCATCAATGCGGTAATTGCGATTCAGGCTGGTGGTGCGCGGCTGCCCCGTCTCCATGAGCCTCATTCCTGCCGCGGAAGGTTGGACGTCGTCATCAACCACGAAGCGCCATTCACGATAGTGTTTGCCAAGTACATCTCGTTCCGACCAGCCAAATATTTTTTCGGCCTGCGGAGACCAACGTCGGACTCTGAATTCCCGGTCCCACTCAATGACGGCTAGTGGCGAGTTCTCAAAGTGCGAGGTCAGCAACCAATTGGCACGACGCAGTTCGATCTCGGTGCGTTTCAATTCATCGATGTCGGTCGCAGCAGAATAAATGCCGATCACATTGCCGCTTGCATCGTAGCGCGGGGTGTATCTCAACGTCATCCAGCGCTGTTTTCCGTCGCCGCTTGCGATCAGGCGCTCAGTTGAAACCGTTTCGCCTCTGAGCACACGGTCCCACAATGGCTTTACTTCATCGAATCGCTTTTGGCTGAAAATCGCAAGCAGATCTTTCCCGATCAGTTCCTCGCGCGTCTTTCCGACGAGCGATTCCAACCGTCGATTCACTAGACGATATCGGTAGGACTTATCAATATAAGCCATGGGATAGGGCAGGCTGTCCATTGCGTTGCGCAATTCCGCCTCACTGCTTTCCAGTTCCACGTGGGCAGACCTGATGTCATGGATATCGGTGCCTACCACGTAGAGTCCTTGCACCTTGCCGTTTGGCCCAATGTCGGGAACGGTGCGAACGCGATGCCAGCGATGTCCGCCCTCAATTGTCTCCACCAGCCGTTCATAAACCACCGTTTCGCCAGCTAGCGCCCGTTTTACGAACGGTGCCGCAAGATCTGCGGCCACGCGTCCCAGTACTTGCTCGCTTGTCCTTCCGATGACTTCGTGACGCGCTTTTCCCCGCTGCGCCAGAAACGCATTATTGACGAACTTGTAGCGCCGATCACAATCCACATAGGCGATCGACTCTGGAATATTGTCCGTAAAAAGCCGCAGCTGCCGTTCCTGTTGTTGCAGGCTTTCACGCATGACAACGTCGTCGTGTATATCAGTGAGTACCGTGTAAATGCCGATAACTTTGCCATCCTCGCGCATGTCGGGAACGAGGTGTCCGCGCGTCCAGCGAACCCCCCTGTTGGGGAAATCGGCCAGACGTTCATAGGTTGTGGGGCGACCCCGCATCGCGGCGGCAATGTGGGGGTGAACGGCCGCGACAACATCTGCGCCAAACGCATCTTCCATGGTTTTGCCAACGACGTCGCTCTCCTTCAAGCCGAGCCACTCCTCGCCAGTCTTGTTGTAAAAGCGAACGCGCTGGTCTGCGCCGATATAGCTGATGGGCAATCCGATGTTGTCCGTAACGAGTCGCAATTGTCGTTCGCGATCGATGATTTGCTGCTTCAGTTGGTGGTCCCGCTCAATATCAGTGATCACGACGTAAACGCCGCTCACTTCGCCCGCTGGTGTTCGATCCGGAAACATGCTTACTCTTATATGTCCCGGTGGACGGCCCGGAAAGGTCGCGTAACGCTCGTACGTGATGGTCTCTCCTGCAATGGCGCGCGCGGCAAATGGCTGTTCCTCGGCAAACTCTTGTTCACCGATCACGTCGGCCCAATGTTTACCGATGATCTGATCCTCGGCATGACCGAACCAGTCACACGCAATTTGATTTACGTAGAGATAATGTAGATCGCGATCCGACTTGGAGAGCGGCATATCCACGCTATCCATCACCGAGCGAATTTCGCGCTCCTTGACGATCAACGCCTGGCGTAGCTGGTAGTCTTCCTCGATATCGTAACCAACGACGTAAACACCGGTAATTTGTCCGCCGGGCTGGATGTCCGGCAGGAATTCCATCCGCAAGTGCCGCTGCGCGCCGACGAGCGCTAGGGACAAGGTTTCCACATGTTGCGCTTCTCCCGACAGACAGCGATGAACGAACGGCACATAGAATTCATATGCAACTTTAGGGAGAATGGTAGATACGTGCTGCCCAAGAATATTTGGATCGTGATTGCCGATCCACGCCTGGAACGGCTTGTTCATGAAGCGCAGCATTAGCTCGCGGTCTACGTAGAGAATTGGCCGACCGGTGTCATCGGTAAGATGGCGCAACATGCGCTCTCGTTCGATGAATGCATCATCCAGATCCTTCACGTCCTGTATCTGCACAATCTGCGCGAGAACGACAAGTAACGCGCCATCCGCTCCCCGAACAGGAAAGTACGCCACGCTAATCCACTTTGGTTTGCCTGCGGGATTTTTCCAGACACGAGTAAAACTGGCGGATGTACCCTGCGTTAATGCATGGACGAGGTACGGCTTTGCGACTTCATAACCAGGTGCCGAAACGATATCTTGGAGGTGCACGCCGAGGATCTCTGTCGCTCGTCGACCGGTTAGGTCGAGATACGCTTGATTTACCAAGACTACCCGCTCGTCAGTCCCGATTAAGCAGGCTGCCGTGCCAAGTGCGAGGAGTCCAGGCACGAGCGCTTGAATTTCTGGCGCCAGCGATGCTATTGTGTATTGGCCGTTGGGTATCAAGGGAAAGTCGCCAGCAGGAAAACAGTGTTGTGCATCGCATTTGGGCGCGAACACATGCCAGATAATAATATGAATTCATTTTTTAGAGCTCAATATTAAGCGCGGTTGTGACAATCTGGACGAGCACGGGGCGTTGACGCATGCGGGTTTTGCGCTATAATGCGGCCTTACGCGGGAATAGCTCAGTTGGTAGAGCGCAACCTTGCCAAGGTTGAGGTCGAGAGTTCGAGACTCTTTTCCCGCTCCAGGTTACTTCGGGGAAGGTCTATACCTTCCCCGAATCTTTTGTGCCATCCAGTAGATGGCACGACGGCGGGTTAGCAAAGTGGTTATGCAGCGGATTGCAAATCCGTAGACATCGGTTCGATTCCGGTACCCGCCTCCAGCTGTCACTAGTCGACTGGTTCCTTGCCATTCAAATCCCGTAAAATTTGGGGTGCATTTCGCTCATCGTCATCGCCCGGGTGGTGAAATAGGTAGACACAACGGACTTAAAATCCGTCGCCCTTTAACAAGGCGTACCGGTTCGATTCCGGTCCTGGGCACCAAAAAAACGCAGTAGACCAAGAGTGACGTAGCCGCATCGCAGAACGGCTGTTCATCGCCATCCGTGTGAGACGAAATCAAAAGCGGTCTTAATGCTGGTACGGATTGCCAACTAACCGATAACAACGTGAAGTAGAAAACTTGATTGCGCGGTTGCTACCGCCTTCTCTTTTTTAACGCTCTATTGTTGGCGCGGTCTCTGGCCCGATTTCGCCTGGAAAGGACCGCCGAATGGCGATCTCTGACACGCAGTCCTTACAGCGGGTCGACCTTTTCCGGCAGCGTTGGCACGGTTTCGCCTTCAACCACCCAAGCCTCCAGCAAAGTGTACGCGACCGCCAGCACCACGGGGCCGACGAAAATCCCCACCAATCCGAAAGCCAGCAGGCCACCAATGACACCCGCGAAGATCAGCAAAAGCGGCAGGTCGGCACCCATGCGAATCAGCATGGGACGCAGAAAGTTGTCTAACGTGGCGACCACCACGCTGACCACCAGCAGGAAGGTTCCCCACCCGGTGTCACCGCTCCAGTAGAGCCAGGCCACCGCCGGCACCAGCACCAGGAGCGGTCCGAGCTGCGCGAGGCATAGAACGAACATCACGACCGTGAGGATCCCGGCGAAGGGAACGTCAGCGATAGCGAGGCCGATACCGCCTATTACCGACTGCACCACCGCCGTGACACCGACCCCTAGCGCGACGCCGCGGATCGCTTGCCCGGCGAGAATCACGGTCGCTTCGCCGTGCTTGCCGCCTAGTCGCCTGCCTACGCGTATCACGGCGGCCGCAGCGGTCTCGCCTTTCGCGTACATCAGGGCAGCGAGTATCACGACCAGCAGCCCTTGTACGATCACAAAGCCGACGGTGCCGGCTTCCGCAACAAGCCAGCGCGCGAGCTGCACGGCATACGGCTGCACTTTAGGCCAGAGGGCTTGGGTGCCGGCTGCTGCTGCCTCCTCCCAAAATAGGACAATCTTTGGACCGGCGAACGGCAGCGACGCGAGCCACTCGGGTGGCGTCGGCATACGCAGCTTTGCGAGTTGCTTGGCACCCTCGACGATTTCGTCGGTGTTCTGTATCAAGGTGGTGATGGCCAGCGTTACCGGTACCACGAACAATAACAGCAAGGCCAGCGTCATTCCCACCACAGCCAGTAGCCGCCGCTGCCACAATCGCGCCTGCAGGCGTCGCATTAGTGGCCACGTGGCGACGACGATCGTCGTCGCCCAGATTGCCGGCCCGATAAAAGGGCGCAGGACCCAGAATGCGGCCAGGATCAGGCCGCCGATAAACAGTACGCCGAGCGTGGTGCGCGCGAGGTCGGGACGGGTCTCAGGCATGTCGCGGGGCTCCAGAATAAATCAGAAATAACTTCGTCGTTCCGGAGCGAAGTATCTCACCCTGCATAGTTTTCACGAAAATCGTTTTGCAAATTTTTGCGCCGGTTTAGCCGGTTTGTATTGGCCGATGCTTCGGGCTGTTAAGTATTTGGCCGCGGATTCAATCCGCCATCGCCGGTTGTGGCGCATGTGCAGAGTCAGCCACATCCCCTGCCAGCACCATCGGTCCGCTTCCTGACCAGCGATCCAGATAGAGGTAAATCACCGGTGTGATGAACAGCGTAATCACTTGCGAGAAGAGAAGGCCCCCGACCACCGCCAGGCCGAGTGGTTGTCGCAATTCAGCCCCGGCACCCAGACCGAATGCAATCGGCATCGCGCCCATCAGTGCCGCGAGTGTGGTCATCATGATCGGCCGGAAACGCAACAGGCACGCGGTCCGAATCGCAATAAGCGGCGTCATGCCCCTGGTTCGTTGGGCATCGATTGCAAAGTCGATCATCATGATCGCGTTTTTCTTCACAATCCCGATGAGCATGACAATGCCAATGGTGGCAATAATCGATAACTCCATGCCAAACATCCAGAGAGTAATGAGTGCGCCGACAGCCGCCGACGGCAGCCCGGCGAGAATCGTCAGTGGATGTATGTAGCTTTCGTAGAGCACGCCCAGCAGCACATAGATCACCAGCAATGCAGCAATGATCAGCACCACTTGCCCGGCCTGTGACGACTGGAAGGCCGCCGCGTCGCCACCCCATGCGGATAGAATGCTGGCAGGCATTTTCAGCTGATTGCGATACTGCAGGATCTTCTTCGACGCGTCGCCCAGCGCTACCCCCGGGGCCAGATTGAATGACACCGTCAATGCCTCAAGCTGGCCAGCGTGGTTGATCGAGGTGGCACCGATCTCGCGTCGCACGCTTCCCAATGCAGCCAGCGGGATCAGTTTTCCGCCCTTGGCTCGGACGAAAATCTTGTTGAAGGCGCTCTCATCGGCCCGGTCTTCACTGGCCACCTGCATGATCACGGAATAGCTGTCGACCGATGTGAAAATCGTCGCGATCTGCCGCTCGCCGAAGGCCGAGTACATCGCACTGCGGATATCCTGAATGTTGACGCCCATCGTGTTTGCACGGTCACGGTCGATATCGAAACGTGCCTGCAGGCCCTTCAACTGGGCATCGCTCGTGACATCCCGAAACAGCGGGTCGCTGCGCATCAGGTTGATCATGCCGTCGGTCGCGCTGCGCAGCGCGACGGTATCCACACTCTTGAGCGAATACTGGTATCGGCTCTTGCTGATCCGCCCGCCCAGTCGAAGATTTTGTAATGGGGTTGGAAAAATATTGACGCCGGCAATCGTGCGTGATTCGCGCCGGAGCGCTTCCACCACCTTGGACATCACGGGCCGCTCGCCACGCGGTTTGAGCGATACATAAATACGTCCGTTGTTGCCGTCAACGGCGTTAACGATGGCGGTATCAACGGCGGGATTGGCGCGAATGACGTCCCCCGTGCGTTGGAGCAATGCGCTCATCGCCGGAAACGAAATATCGTCCACCGCTTCGACGGTGATGAGAAT
>JANYHZ010000230.1 GCA_025362135.1 Betaproteobacteria bacterium
CGTCGGCACCTGTGCGCTTACGGCGACCCAGGCTGGAGACGCCAACTACGGCACGGCTTTCGCAAACGCCAATGTCGTCATTAACCAGCCTCAACAAACTCTGAACGTCACCGTGACCGGAACCGGCCAAGGCAGCGTGACTGGCCCTGGCATCAACTGTCCCGGTGACTGCAGTGAAACCGTGGCGCAGGGCACGATGATCACACTGACCGCAACACCTGCGCCAGGCTCAACCTTCACCGCTTGGAGTGGCGGAGGCTGCACCGGTACGGGTACGTGTACGGTGACGATGAGCACCGCACAGAACGTGATCGCACAATTCACACGGCAGCTTGGCGCGCTGAGTGTGACGCTGAGCGGGCTACCTGCTGGCGGTAGCGTCGCGCTGGCGATCACGGGGCCCGATGGTTACCGTACCTCGAATATCGTGACCACGGGCACCACGCTCAATCTTAACAACCTGCCCACCGGCACCTACCTCGTCAATGCGCCATCGACGAAGATAAGCACTGTTTTCTATCTGCCGAATCTGCGGTTGAATAGTGCAGACGTGAATGCGGGCATGACGACCAATATCGCCATCACGTACCGCGTTGCGTTGTACTCGGTGGAGCCGTTGATCTACTTCTTGCTTGAGTGATAGAATATCGCACACACGTCATCAAACTCTAGCACTGGAGCGGAGCTCAGACCATTTATGTCTGCGAACCCGCGCCAAATGGCAATCTACGCAAATAATTTTATTGTTCGTGCCGGGCAGCCAACGGATTCCCATTTACAATATGCACATGAACCCCGTCGTCTTCCGCCTCGCCAGTGTCGGCATCCTTATTGCGATCTGGATACTTTCGTTCCTCCCGGCCAGCGCGATGCCGAGCGTCCCTGGCAGTGACAAATGGCACCACGCCCTCGCCTATTTCGCTTGCATGTTCGCTTGGGGGCAGTGGTTCACCCGTCCGGTTCCGCGCTTGAGGCTCGCCATTATTTTCATCGTGATGGGCGCACTGATCGAATGCCTGCAGGGACTTACCTCCTATCGAAGTTTCGAGTGGCTCGATATGGCTGCCGACACGGTGGGCGTCACACTTGCGTGGCTGGTGGTGACGATGCAGTTGGCGGTTCAGCGCCGCTTCGCGCCTGAGTACAAGCGGACCCGTCCACCATAATTATCTGTGACGGCCACGCTCGATCACCTCGTGCTCGGTACGTCCGACCTCGCTAGGGGCTCGGCGTGGCTGGAGCGCTATTTTGGCGTAACACTATCCCCCGTGGGAACGCACATTCGCATGGGCACGCACAATCGCCTGCTCTCGCTCGGGCCAGACTGCTATCTGGAACTTATTGCCCTCGATCCCGCCGGCCAGCCACCCTTCATGAAACGCTGGTTCGGCCTCGATACCGCCGACGTGCGCGAGCGCATCGCGTTGCGGCCGCGCTTGCTCGGCTGGGTCGCGCGCACGAATGACATTGAAACGCTCTCCACCAAAACCGGTGGCCTCTTGGGCGGCATTCATCACATGGCTCGCGACGATTTCAAATGGCGCATCACGATTCCGGAGGACGGCTATGCCGTCGAAGCGGGGCTCATTCCGACACTGATTCAGTGGGACGGTCCGCTGCATCCATGCGACCGTCTTCCCGACGTGGGCTGTCGCTTCGAGTGGATGGAGGCAGCGCATCCCAATCCTGGCAAAGTCGCGTATCTGCTGGGCGAGTTGGGCCTGGAGAACGCCATGAAGCTGACCTCCACGCCACCCTACTCCGGCATGACGATGTGTGCCTACATCCGCACGCCGGATGGCGTGAAGGCGTTGATGTCGTAAGGCGTTGGCAAGACGCGTGCAGTCTTGTTCCGCTAAAATCATCACGATGAAAAAAATATGGAAACGTTTTGGCTATGCGCTGCTTGCGCTAATTTCGTTGGCAGTCACGCTCTTCGCCATCGAATATTTAGGAGGACAACCCATGGGACTGTTCAGCGGCTCCCGCCCCGCCAATCTTGGCTTTACCGCGGGGAAATTTGCGCCACCAAGCTGGAAACCCAATTGCGTTTCCTCTACCGTGGACAAGAGCGACGAAAAACACTTTATCGCGCCGCTCCTCTACGCAGGTTCCGGCACGGATGCGTGGAAAAAGCTGGTGGGTATCGTCAAAAGCAGCCCGCGCGCGACGGTGGTGAGTGAGAACGCGAACTACCTTTACGCCGAATTCAAAAGTGCCGGCATGAGTTATGTGGACGATGTTGAATTTGCACTCGATGAAAAGGCGGGCGAGATTCACGTGCGTTCGGGTTCACGGTTGGGGATTCGTGATTTCGATGTGAACCGTAAGCGCGTTGAGGCCATTCGTGCGCAACTTGGCAAGTAAATCCGCCGCTGCTCCGAAAACCAGAAAAAGTAGCTCACTCGCATAGGAAGCACCGAATAGCTGCGGCACAGTTCCGTTGCGGTGCCGTTGCCATGTGATCCGTCGGCACGGTCTGGATATCCCATCCGGCGGCAAGTCACGCGAACATTCCTGCACTTCGTCTGATTCCGCTGGAAATTTTGTCGCGGAAAAAATAATATGCGATATCGAACCGCGGGAGTGGTCGTGCAAGGTCGCGACGAAGCGTTTTCGCCAGACGTTATCGAACATAAAAAGGAAACTCAGGCATGAACTTACAAGGCGACGCGGTAACGAGCGCAGAACTGGAACCGATCTCGGCCAACCAGCGCATCGAAGCGCTGGACGTGGTGCGGGGATTTGCCCTCATCGGTATCTTCCTGATGAACATCGAATTCTTTAACCGCGCTGTGAGCGGTATCGGCGAGGGTATGCCGCTGGGGCTGACGGGCATCGACTGGTTTGCGAGCTGGTTTGTTGCCTATTTTGTACAAGGTAAATTCTGGACGATTTTTTCGCTGCTGTTTGGCATGGGGTTTGCCGTCATGATGGTTCGTGCCGAGCGGGCCGGTCGTGAATTCAAAGGCGTTTACCTGCGACGCATCCTCGCGCTGGCCGTATTCGGCGCAGCGCACTATATTTTTCTGTGGGAGGGCGATATCCTCTTCAGCTACGCGGTGGCGGCGCTGGGGCTGCTGATCCTCTTTTACGGCCGCGCGAAATTCATCGCCATTGGTATCGGCGTGCTCGTCGCGCTGGGCTTCATTCCCGGCTGTGATTCCCTGTTCGGCGTGGCTTTCGGCCTGGCCTTCGTCGGCCTCATTGCAATTTTTCTTCGCAGTGAAAAGCACATACAAATTCGCTCCCGCAGCGTGCCCCTCTTCTCGCTGATCTTGTTGTCGATCGGTGCCCTTCTTTCCATCGCCGCAGTGGTGTTCTGGCTGCTGCCCGATGGCCCGAAAGATCCGCGCCTGCCTCTGACCGTATTCGGCCCGATGCTGCTGGTCGTCGGCTGGCTGTCGTGGAAATATCACGAGCCGGTGGAAAAGCGCAGCATTCGAATGGCCGTGTCTATCTATGTCTTCATGGCGCTGGCGATGACTTTTGCCGGTGTCATACAGCATTTGACGCCACCCGAGCCTGAAGTGCCCGAGACAAAGGTGGCTGCGGCCACGAAAGTCGCGCCCGTCCCGGTCACAGCCACAACGAAAACAGATGTGAACAGTGCAGAGAAATCCGCTGCGACGCCGCAGGCAACGCCAAACGCGACTGCCAAAATTGCGGTCAGGCCGGATGTCGGCAACGCTGCCAAGACTGATAACAAAGCCGATGAGAAGAAGCCAGAGCAAACCAGGGCGGAGAAAGCGGCCGAGCGTAAGGCCGAACGCACCAAGCGCCTCGCCCAACGGGCCGCGGACACGAAAACCGAAGTACGCGTTTTCACCAAAGGTAGCTACTGGGACGCCATCGAGCTGCGCGCCCGTCGTTTCCTCGACAAGGCCGCAGGGGATGCCGGATTCGCTTCCATCCTCATCGGCATGTTTCTCCTTGGCATCTGGTTCGTTCGTTCCGGCGTCATGGAAAACACCGGCGCACATCTGGCTTTCTTCCGTAAGCTCGCATGGATCGCTCTGCCGGTTGGTATTGGCCTCGGCTTGCTAGGCAGTCTGATTGCGGTCTCGCATGTTGCGGGCGACCGCTACGACGGCTTCCAGTTCGCCCGTGGCCTCACCACAATGGGCAATCTGCCGGCATGTCTTGGCTACGTCGGCATGGTGGTGTTGATGTTGCACAGCCGCTCTGCATTCGCAAGAATTCGAATTCTGGCGCCGGTAGGCCGCATGGCATTGACCAACTATCTGACGCAGTCGCTGCTCTGCACAATTTATTTTTATGGCTATGCCCTGGGCCATTGGGGCATGCCGCGTGGGCAACAAATGATATTTGTCGCCGTTGTATTTTCCGCGCAGATCGTCTTTAGCACGTGGTGGTTATCGCGCTTTCGCTACGGACCGATGGAATGGCTGTGGCGCGGGTTTACCTATCGGCAGACGCCGAAGTTTCGAATCGACAGTTTGAAGGTCGCTGAATTGCGGTCGGCGGTGTAATTCCATTTCTACTTCATAAGCGCATTAATTTATTGGGCCGGCAAAAAAATTCGTCCGTCCCGCGAAGGCGGGAACCTAGCGTCTTTCTCCTCAGGGTCACTGGATCCCCGCCCAGGAACGTAAATTGCAATGTCATCAATGTCTGCACGCACTGCCCTCGATTGCGCTTCGCTTCATCGAGGCTACGCTTGTCAGCGCTACCGATAAACTCAAGCACTGGTGCGGCCTTCAGCCGAAAAAGGCCTGAAGAAGCGCACAGATATTGGACTTTTGTGTCTTGGGAGCTTCTCGAAACCCAACTCGCATTCGCACTGAGTTTCAACCATACAAGCTTGTCGAAGGGTTGTGCGCTCTAAGTTGAGTCAGTGACTTAGCTCATCTGCACTTCGACAAGCTCAATGCGAACGGAGTTTTTAGGAAGTTCCCTCTTGTTGCAGCCTCTGCACAGACTCGTTATTTCATGCGAAGCGGGGAATCAACTGCTCGAATACCCTGCAGCCCATTTACAGCCGGAAAAACCTGCGAATACTGCCAAGGATACTGGCGCCCTCGGCATGAATGACCGTTGATTTTGTCGGGTGATGCAACGCCGATTCGTTCTTCTTTTCGCGGCCGTCGATCATTTCCGCAATTCGCACCACGAGCGACGGGTTGTGCGCGAAGATTCCCGCCATTGTTTCCTTGCGGATTTTGAACAGCACCGTCGGCTCGGCCGTCCGCACATGGGCCGAACGCGGCGCTCCCGTGAATAGCGACACTTCCCCCACGTAATCGCCCGGCCAGAGTCGGCCCACCGTCATCGGTCCTTCCTGCCCGTCGATGGTTACCTCCAGCCGCCCTTCCGACACCGCGAACATGCTGTCGCCGGGTTCGCCCGCGACGAGCAATTGGTGTCCGGCGGGCAGACGCAAGGTAACCACCTCAGCCGCAACGGTGGCGAGATCGGCCGGTGGCAGGATCGAGAAAAAGCCGATGCTGCTCAGCATGGCGAGTCGCGCCTCTGGCTGATCGATATGGTACTGGCCGACTGTGGCCGGCGGGCTAACATCGGTATGCACGGTGCGCGCAATGGGGATGCCGGCGGCTTTGAGGAATTGCACAGCGTAGACGAGTACGACGTGGTTCACCTTTATCGGCGAGATGCTGCCCACATTCAGGCAATACAGCATGCGAAAGGTGATCACGCCGTCTTTGATCGTTGCGATGCGAACGTACGGTGCGGGATTTTCCGAAAGCACGCCATCCAGCGCTGCTTTGTTAACGGCACCCTGCAAAATGGCGCGAATGCGGGCCTCGTCGTGCTCGGCACCAAGATCGATCGACGCGCCATATTCCGAGAGGGGCGTCGGCCGGGATCGATTCGTGATCACGAGGCTTGCAAATTCGCCGTTGGGAATGAGAACAATGTTTTCCGAACGGTCGGCGAAAACCACCGTGCGCCAGGCGATTTCGAGCAACTTGCCCGACATATCACGCCCCCGATACTGGAAGTCCAGCCAATCGCCAAGACCAATTGACCGATCCAGTTGCAATGCGATGCCGGAGAATACGTCCGACACCAGTCCGCGCAACGCGAAACCCAGTACCAGGCCGATGACGCCCGAAGCCCCCAGGATTGCGGTCAGTGACTGACGAAAGACCAGGTTGATTGCTGCGGCGAGAATCACGACGTAAAGCAGGAAGCTGCCGATCTGGAGCGCAAGCCGGGGCACACGCGTACCCGCTCTTGCGCCCTCGTCGCGACTTGCCATCGCCCACATCGCGTAATCGGCGAAGGCAGCAAACGCAATAAACTGCGAAAACGGGAGGATGTCCCCAACCCATATCCCCTCGCTTGCTCGTGAAGCACTCATCCAGCCAATGCTGCTGCCAAGGAACGTGGCAGCGCCGAGCGCCGCTGCAATATTGGCGGCGACGATGAGGAAAAACTTTACTGAACGCAATTTGTACATGGGTTCCAATGCTTGCAATTTTATTGTCTGTCTAAAGCACGAGCGAAGTTTGCGGCGAATCGATGACCGGCCAGGCACCGCCTCCATCCTGGTCGTGTGGCCGTGGTGCCGAGTGGTCGTCAGTCCGCTACGGCAGCAATGCCATCACCACCAATGCCATGGCCACAATCGCGGCCTGACGGTCAGCGTTAAAAAATGCTTTCGGCGACGCTTCCGCATCGATGATGCCGATTACTTTGCCATTGGTCGGATCAAAAATCGGCACGCAGATTTCCGACTGCACCGCGTCGTCGCAAACATAATATCCTCCACCCTCTGCGGCGTACGTTAAGACGTCGTCGATCAGTTTTGCCCCGCCGGATAAACCGACCTCGCTGTTGGTGCTGCCTTTGGCGAACTCGGCATTGAGCGGAAACTCGGCGCGGCTGGGGCGACCGCGATAAGCGAGCTTTACCAGCACGTCGTTGCCGACCTGATTGATGCGGCGTTGATAGATGCCCACCCAGTCAGCACCGGTCACCATGGTTGCGCGAGTGACCATGATGTTGAGCAGTTTCAATTTACGCGTGCTCGATTCAGTCTCTCCGCCGAGTATGCGCGACAGATCGTAGGGTGCAGGGTCCATTTCATCGATCAACGAGCACGAACCGTCTTCCGAGTTCAGCGGCACTTCATACCGATAGAGCGCATCGTTGGACACTTCCATCGGCGTTCCCAATTGCGCGATGAAATCATGGATGGCCTTTTCGATGACGGGGGTGTGGTCCGCCAGAGCATCCAGGCCACTGGCAAACAGATAGCGCTGGATTTTTTCGGCTGCGCTCATCCGCCGTGGCCCCGAATCAAAGCCTGATCGAGATCGTCGATTAGGTCATCCACGTTTTCGATACCCACGGAAAGACGGAGCAAGTCGGATGGAACCGGCGTGCCCACGCCTTCGACGCTGGCGCGATGCTCGATCAGGCTCTCCACCCCGCCCAGCGAGGTTGCGCGTTTCCAGATCTCCACGTTTGCGGCAGTTGCGATCGCGGCCGCTTCGCCTGCCTTGACGCGAATCGACAACATGCCACCGAAGCCACCCAGCATCTGGCGCGCAGCTATATCGTGGCCGACGAAATTCTTGAGGCCGGGATACAGCACTTCTGAAACCAGCGAGTTGCGGCTAAAAAAATCTGCGATACGTTCGGCCGAGCGGCATGCCGCCTCTACCCGCAAAAATAGCGTGCGCATACCGCGCAATAGCAACCACGCTTCGAATGAACCCATCGTGCCGCCGAGTTGCGCACGAACAGCTTTCACGCGCGCCCAGTATTCGGATTCCGCACTCGCGATCAGGGCACCTGCGATCAAATCCGAATGACCGTTGAGGTACTTCGTCGCCGAATGCATCACGATATCGGCACCCAATGTCAGTGGACGCGTTAGCACCGGTGAGGCTGTAGTCGAATCGACTGCCAGCATTGCGCCGCCCGCATGCGTGATCTCCGCTACGGCGGCAATATCGGTGATGGTCCAGAGCGGATTGGCGGGCGTTTCAATCCATACCAGCTTGGTTTTACCGAAGCGCATGCTGCGCTTGAGTTCATCCAGATTTGACATGTCGATAAACTCGACCTGAAGTCCCCACTGCGTCGCAAAATTCATCAGCCAGTTGCGAAGCGACCAATACATCACCTTCGGCGCAATCACGTGATTACCAGGCTTCAATGCAAGAAAGGCTGCTGTTGCGGCCGCCATACCCGAAGCGAACAAAGCAGCGTGCGCGCCTTTTTCCAACGCACACAGCACCGCTTCGGCCTGATCGAAAGAAGGATTGTGGTCGCGCGCATAAACGCGCCCATTGCGGTATTGATTGTCCGGATCGCGCACGAACGTCGTTGCAGTGTGAATGGGTGGGGAAATCGCCTTGGTTACATCATCTACCCATCCCAGCGCCTGAGCGGCCACCGTTTCGGGCATTACCCTTTTTGCATCCATGTCAGGCCTTTCGGTCAGTCGGGACAGATACGTTAATGACCGGTCGGTCGATGAACTTGACTTCCAGTCCGCGCGCCTTCATCCAGTCCGCGACCGCGAATCCGGTGGCGCGCGGCCAGGGGCGCAATTCGTGCGGTTGGTAGCGACGGTAATCGATGAGTTCAGGGCTCATGCGGATTTCGCCGGTTGCGACGACGTGGTAACAAAGCATGATTTCGTTTTTGC
>JANYHZ010000097.1 GCA_025362135.1 Betaproteobacteria bacterium
TCGAGCGCGGCTTGTCGCCTGAAGAGAAGCTGTCCGGTGACATGCTGGTGTTTTCCACCGCATTGATGATGGTTGCATCAATGCTATGGCTGGCCATTTACTGGAGTTTCGGCCAGCGTTATTCGACGCTGATCCCGATGATCTTTCTGCTGACCTCACTCTGCACGATCGTGTTTTTCCTCAAAACCCGTAAGTTGCCGGTTTTTTGCCTGATGCAGCTTTCACTTTTTCTGTTCACGCCGTTTGTATTGCAGTGGTCGATGGGCAATTTCGTTAATTCGAGCGGCGTGTCGCTTTGGGCGTTGCTTGCACCGGTGGGTGCCATCGTTATTCTGGGCACGCGCGAATCGGTGCCTTGGTTTGTGGCCTACATTTTCATGACGGCCATGTCGGGTATGTTCGATTATGTTTTATGGGACGCCAAGCAAACCGATCAGCGTACGGTGGCGGTGTTTTTCGCGCTGAATTTTGTTTCCATATCGGCCATGGTCTATGTGCTGCTGTGGTATTTTTCGCGCGAAAAAGCCAAGTTGCGCCAGGCCGTCGATGCACAAAGCCAGGCCGTGTCCTTCGAAAAAGATCTATCCGACCGGCTGCTCCTCAATATCCTGCCGGAGCCGATTGCGATCCGCCTGAAGCGTCAGGAAACCAACATTGCCGATGGCCATGCCGACGTCACCGTCATGTTTGCCGACATCGTGAACTTCACGCATATGTCGGAGGAAATGTCACCGAACGAAACGGTACATCTGCTGAATGATATTTTTTCTGAGTTCGATATGTTGGCCGAGAAACACGGCATCGAGAAAATCAAGACCATCGGTGACGCCTACATGGCCGCCGGCGGACTGCGCGGCGGGAACACGCAGTACGTCGATGCCATGGCGGACATGGCGGTACAGATGCAGGCATTCGTCTCCCGCTATACGGCACCCAACGGCGAAAAGATGAGCTTGCGCGTGGGCCTGGCGACGGGTGCGGTGGTGGCAGGCGTGATTGGCCGACGCAAATTCAGCTACGATTTATGGGGGGATACCGTCAACGTCGCGGCACGCATGTCCTCCGAAGCCCATCCCGGTCTCACCCAGGTGGACGCGGTAACTTACCGGCGTTTGCACAATCGTTACCTCTTCGACGAAATGCAGCAAATCCACGTCAAGGGCAAGGGGTTGATGCAAGTCTATAACTTGCTGGGCCCGAAGTTGGCGAGCGCAGAGGGGGACGTGGTCAGCGTCGCGCCTGCGGGGTCGCAACCGGGCCGCGCGTAATTGTTGACTTGCCTGTAAGCCGAGCACTTTGCAGAAATCCATCAGCCGATGAGTTCGATTCGGGCGGAGAAGACCGTTTGGGTGATGTAGAAAAAATAACCAGAAATGCGAGACATCCGGGTATCGCCCTGGTGCTGCAAGGTGGTGGCGCGCGTGCTTCGTATCAGGCTGGGGTGCTCAAGGCTATTTCGGAAATCCTTGGCCACCCCGAGGAAAATCCCTTTCCCATAATTACCGGAACCTCCGCAGGCGCAATCAACGCGGCCGTGCTGGCTGTGAATGCCGACAACTTCGCGCGCGGCGTAAAGACACTGCTGGAAGTTTGGGAAAATTTTTCGCCCGACAAGGTCTACCGGACCGATTTCCCAGGTGTCGCGAGTAACAGCGTTAAATGGCTTTCCGCATTCCTGTTTGGCGCGGTTTCGAAAAACCACAAGGTTTCGCTGTTCGATAATTCGCCACTGGTGGATTTGATCGAACGTCACATCCCGCTTACCCGTATCGCCAAACACATCGAATCGGGTGTGCTGCGCGCGGTATCGGTGACGGCATCGGGATATACGTCCGGACAGAACTGCGCGTTTTTTCAGGCCGCGCCGGATGTACAAGGCTGGCGGCGCTCGCAGCGTCTGGGCATCCGCGTGAGTCAATTACGTGCAGAACATCTGATGGCATCTTCGGCGATTCCATTTGCGTTTCCAGCGACGAAAATAAATCGCGAATTTTTCGGCGATGGCTCCATCCGCCAAATGGCACCCGTCAGCCCCGCGCTGCATCTGGGAGCGACGCGCGTATTCGTCATTGGCACCGCCAAACTGGTGAAGGACTTGCCCGAGCGCATTCGCGGCGAGCTCTATCCCTCGCTCGCGCAGATTGCCGGCCATGCGATGTCATCCATTTTTCTCGACACGCTCGCTGTCGATATCGAATTACTGCAACGCGTGAACGCAACATTGACCGTGGTGGATCCGGAAAGACTGAAGAAATCCGGCATGAATCTGCATCACGTGGATGTGTGCGTCGCGTGTCCGAACGAACCGCTGGAGACTCTCGCATTCAAGCATGTGGGCGACCTGCCGTGGACGACACGGTTGCTCATGCGCTCCATCGGCGCCATGCGGCGAGGCGGCGCGGCGCTGGCTAGCTACATGCTGTTCGATCATCGCTATTGCAAGGCGCTGATCGCGATGGGCTATGACGACACCATGAAGCGGCGTGACGAGATCGCGATCTTCTTTGACGCCAGTGCATGTCCGCTGCCGACCGTCATCCCGTATCACGCTTACGACCCTGGAAAAACACAGACGATGGAGGGAGTCAAAATATGAATACACCCACTTCGTTGCCCGCAAAACCGCTCCCACACCTGCGCAACGCGTACAAACATTTCCTGCCGATTGCCACCCGCTGGATGGATAACGACGTGTATGGCCACGTCAACAACGTCATCTACTATTCGTACTTCGATACGGTGGTGAACGAGTACCTGATCTCGCAAGGAGCGCTCGATATCGCCAACAGCCCGGTGATCGGACTGGTGGTGGAAACAGGGTGCAGCTATTTCGCTTCGATTGCGTTTCCGGAAAAAATCGATGCGGGATTGCGTGTGACAAAGATCGGCAATTCCAGTGTGCGGTATGAAGTAGCGTTGTTTCGGGAGGGCGAGGATTTAGCGGTTGCGCAGGGGCATTTCGTGCATGTGTATGTCGATCGGGGGACGATGAAGGCGCAGGCATTGGCGGAAACGCTGAAAGAGGCGTTGCACAAAATTCAAGTTTGAAGGTCAAGCACTGGTGCGGTGTTACAGGTGTATTCGCGGCCTGCGAGGCGCGTTGATTATCGATCCAGTCATTTTTGATCAGTACGTATGAGGGCCTTACGGCCTATTCACGGTTTCAGGGTTCTTCTCATGGGGTCTCGTGTACTCCCGTCCCCCAATGCGGCTAGCTTTTGAGCGTCACTGCCTATGATAAACTCGCGTCTCTAAACACTTTGCAGCAGTTGGTTTTCACGGGAAGAATGGGCACTATGCGAACTCGAATTGGCACCAAATTCTCCAAGGGCATAACATCTGCTCTCTTCTTCAGCGCAGCAGCAATCGGTCTATTCTGTTCTGAAAGCGCACGCGCGCAGACAATGCGCACACCGATGGATGCGTCAACTTTCATCGATAGCGACGTTCCGAATTTAGTCCGTGCTGGCCCCGTCAAACCGACGGCTGACGCCATCGCCGCCGTGCAAAAGAAAGCCGGGCAACGCGGTATCGCGCGTGCCCGCGCCGTGGACATCGATTTTTCG
>JANYHZ010000278.1 GCA_025362135.1 Betaproteobacteria bacterium
TTAGCGTGCGCGCACCTGTTGGGCGAATGAACATCGCAAACAAGAAAATCATCTTGGGGCGTGGCCTATCGGCTATTAGACACGACGGCGGCAGCCAAGCATTTCTTTGGGAGCAACTGCGCAACCGCTTCACAAAAGACGACATGATGGGTAATGGAGCCATCTTCGCCTCGGTGACGAAGGACGACATGCAGGGAATTGAACTGGTGTGTCCGCCCTCTTCGATAGTTGAAGCAGCAACGAAGCATTTCGCGCCTCTGCATTCGGAAATTGCCACGTTAAGCCAGCAAATCCAAATCCTCCGCAGCACCCGCGACCTCCTTCTACCGCGCCTGTTGTCGGGGCAGGTCGCGTTGGACGCAATCGAGCCCTAGTGCCTTGTTTTAGCTTTCCTTTTTCGCCAAGAAAAAGTAGTATGTTTTTCTTGGCGAACGATATGGCGAAAATCCATGCAAACCATTGAAAATAAGATAGTTTCTCGGATATACGGGCGCGGTAGGGGTTGGGCATTCGGCGCGAATGATTTTTCGGCCGAATTTGGCCGCAGCACGATCGACTGGGTGTTTTACAACCTCGTCGCATCGGGGACCATTCGACGTGTCTATCGTGGCATTTACGACTACCCGAAATACAGCGAATTGCTGGAACAGGAACTCAGCCCCGACTTCGATCAGGTGGCGCAGGCGTTTGCGCGCAAATTCAACTGGCGCATTCAGCCCTCGGGCGATGTGGCGCTGAACCTGCTGGGGCTTTCCACCCAGGTGCCCGGCCGGCTGGTGTATCTCTCCGATGGGCCGAACCGGCAGTATCACGTCGGCGACATCGGCTCGTTCACGCTGGAGTTCAAGAAGTCCGCATTGAAAGATGTCGGCTTCAAATACCGCGAGAGCGGTCTGATCGTGCAGGCGTTGAAGGCACTGGGCAAGGAGCGGGTGGATGAATCGGTCATCACCACTATCCGCAAGCAACTGGATGAGTCGGCTCGCAAACGGGTGCTGCAAGATACCGTGACGGCGACCGGCTGGGTGTATGAGACGATCAAGCGGATTTGCGGGGAGCGCGGCTGATGGAATCGGTCGCGCGGCTTTCGGATCAGGAACGTCGCGAGCTGTTTAGCGAAACCGCAGCGCGCAAGGGCATGACACCCGCCATCGTGGAGAAGGATTTCTGGGTGTGCTGGACCTTGGGCCGGCTGTTCGCGCATCCCGATTTGGCGCGCTTGTTGATGTTCAAGGGCGGCACCAGTTTATCCAAGGTGTTCAATCTGATTGAGCGCTTCTCCGAAGATATCGACCTGATTCTGGATTGGCGCGTGGTAATTGGCGCGGATGATCCGCTGGCTGATCGCTCGGCGACGAAGCAGGAGGCGTTGAACGAGTCTATCAATGCACGAGCGACCGATTACATCAGCCGCGAACTGCTGCCGATGATTTCGGGCGCGATTGATCCGCTATGCCGCAGTGAGCTGGCCGCCGATGACCCTCATGCTGTTAACGTGATGTATCCGGCAGCATTTTCCGATTTCTACCTGCGACCGGAGGTGCGCCTTGAAATCGGGCCGCTCGCGGCATGGCTGCCTTCCGACAATTTTCAGATCAAATCGTATGCTGCTGAGGCGTTTCCGCAGCTTTTCACACAGGCGGACTGTGCGGTGAAGGCCCTGCGCGCGGAACGCACGTTCTGGGAGAAGGCGACGATTCTTCATCATGAAGCGAATCGACCGGAAACCAGTCCGCAGCCGCTGCGTTATTCGCGTCACTACTACGACCTGGCGATGATGGCGGCCTCTCCAGTGAAAGCCGCCGCGCTTGCCGATCTGCCGCTGCTTGCCGATGTGGTGGAGTTCAAGCAGCGGTTCTATCCGCGCGGCTGGGCGCAGTATGATCAGGCTGCACCGGGTACGTTCAAGCTGGTGCCATCAGGACAGGTGCTGGCGACGGTGGAGAAAGACTATGCGCAGATGCGCAACATGATTTTTGGCCGCTATCCCGCTTTCGATGAAATCATGGCGGTGCTGCAAGCCCTTGAACACGAGATCAATTCACTTGGCGTGATGACAGCTAAATGAGCTACACCGAAGACAGCCTCGTCGAACAACCCGCCATCGGGTTGTTTGCCTCGCTCGGCTGGCAGACGGTGTCGGCAATGGAGGAGACTTTCGGTGCGGATGGGTTGCTGGGCCGCGAAACCAAAACTGAAGTCGTGCTAGTGCCGCGTTTGCGCGATGCACTGGTGCGACTGAATCCCGATCTGCCAGCCGAGACCATCACTGCTGCAATCGATGAACTGACGCGCGACCGTTCGGCGATGAGCGTGGAAGCGGCGAACCGCGAGGTGTATGGGCTGCTGAAGGAGGGGATTCGGGTGAATGTGGCGGATACGGTGCCTGTTCAAGCGCCCTCACCCCAGCCCTCTCCCGCTGGCGGGAGAGGGAGTGGAAACGTGTCTACCCGCGCGCTCGCTGATGATAGAGAGAGTCAAAGCGGCGGGCAGAAAACTGTGCGGCTGCGCGTGATCGACTGGCTGCAGCCGGAGAACAACGACTTCCTGCTGGTCTGCCAACTCAGCGTCACTGGTGCGCTGTACACCTGCCGACCCGATCTGGTCGGTTTCGTCAACGGTCTGCCGTGGGTGGTGATCGAACTCAAAAAACCCGGCGTGCCCGCGCGTGCGGCTTTCGACGAGAACCTCACGCACTACAAACGCGAGATTCCAGCACTGTTCTGGTTCAACGCGTTACTAATCGCGTCTAACGGCACCGACAGCCGCGTCGGTTCGCTCACTGCGGACTGGGAAAGATTTTTCGAGTGGAAGCGGGTGGAGCGGGAGGACGAGCCGCGCCGCGTCTCGCTGGAAGTGATGTTGCGTGGCACCTGTGATCGCACGCGGCTGCTCGACCTCGCCGAGAATTTCACCTTGTTCTCCGAGCACAAGACGGGCCTCACGAAAATCCTCGGGCAGAACCATCAGTTCCTCGGCGTCAACAATGCCATTGCCTCGATGCTGGCAGCGCGCGAGCAGAGGCACGGGCGCGGTGGCGTGTTCTGGCAAACTCAAGGGAGCGGCAAGAGTTTTTCGATGGTGTTCTTCGCACAGAAGGTGCTGCGCAGGCTGGCGGGCAACTGGACTTTCGTGGTTGTGACCGACCGCTTGGAGCTGGACGAGCAGATCGCCAAGACCTTCAAGACTACCGGTGCGGTGAGTGAGGCCGAAGGCGACCAATGCCATGCCGCGAGTGGCGCGCATCTGCGCGAGCTGTTGCGCGGCAATCACCGCTATGTGTTCACCCTCATTCACAAGTTCCAAACGCCCGAGATGTTGTGCGACCGGTCGGACGTGATCGTGCTCACCGACGAAGCGCACCGCAGCCAGTACGACACGCTGGCGCTGAACATGCGTGCGGCGCTGCCGAAGGCGATGTTCCTTGCCTTCACCGGCACGCCGCTGATCGCGGGCGAGGAACGCACCAAGGATGTGTTCGGCGAATACGTGTCGATCTACGATTTTCAGCAGTCGGTGGAAGATGGCGCCACGGTGCCTTTGTTCTACGAGAACCGCACGCCGGAGTTGCAGCTCATCAATCCGGATTTGAACGAAGATATTTACAACCTGATCGAAGCTGCCGATCTCGACCCCGAGCAGGAGGCCAAGCTCGAACGCGAGCTTTCCCGCCAGTACCACATCCTCACGCGGGATGATCGGCTGGAGACCGTGGCACAGGACATCGTGCGGCACTTTCTCGGCCGTGGCTTCATCGGCAAAGCAATGATGGTGTCGATCGACAAGGCCACCGCGCTGAAGATGTACGACAAAGTGAAGAAGCATTGGGCCGCGGAACGGGCGCTGGTGCAGACCGAACTTGGGAAACTGGTTTACCTGGCCACGGATAAACGCGGCAACGGCATCAACCGCGAACGGGAAGGCGAACTGCGGCAGCGCCTGGAGGTGATCAAGTCTACCGACATGGCGCTGATTGTTTCGCCGGCGCAGAACGAGATACCGCAGATGAAAAAGCGGGGGCTCGATATCGAGCCGCACCGAAAGCGGATGAATGAATCCCAGCCGGCGCTGGACGAAAAATTCAAGGATACCGACGACCCGTTGCGGCTGGTGTTCGTGTGCGCGATGTGGCTGACCGGTTTCGACGCGCCGAGTTGCTCGACGGTGTATCTCGACAAACCCATGCGCAACCACACACTGATGCAAACCATCGCGCGCGCCAACCGCGTGTTTCCGGGCAAGCACAGCGGCGTGATTGTGGACTATGCCGATGTATTCGCTTCGCTGGAAAAGGCGCTGGCGATCTATGGCGCGGGCAAGGGTGGGCAGAACCCGGTCAAAGACAAGCAGAAGCTGGTCGATGAACTGCGCCAAGCAGTGATGGACGCGATGGCTTACTGCGCGCGGCGTGACGTGCTGCTTGTGGATATCGAACAACTCGGTTCGGGCAGCCTGGAGCGATTACAGGCGATCGAGGATGCGACCAACGCGCTGATCTCGCCCGAAGCGGTGCGCCGAGATTTTTTCGCTCACGAGCGGCTGGTGAGTACGCTTTATCGCGCGGTGAAGCCCGATCCGTCGGCGCTGGAATTTTCAGGCCGGGTCGCGTGTCTCTCGACCATCGCGGAAGCGATACGCGCGAAGCTGAATCCCGACCCTGCTGATATTTCCAAAGTGATGGGCGATATCAACTCGCTGCTTGATAACTCCATCACGGGAATAAGAGTGCGCCAGAGCGGCCCGCCGCCGCTGGATCTCTCCAAAATCAACTTTGAAGTTTTGGCCAAGCGTTTCCAGGAATCGAAACACAAGAACACCGACCTTGAAGTGTTGAAGGCAGCGATCCGCGCGCAACTGGAAAAAATGGTTCGGCTCAATCGCACGCGTGCCGACTTCACCGAGAAATTCGAGTCATTGATCGAGAGCTACAACGCCGGCAGCCGGAGTATCGAAGAACTGTTCGAGGAATTGCTCAAATTGACCGACAGCCTCAACGATGAACAGGAGCGGCACGTTCGCGAACACATGAGCGAGGAGGAACTGGTGATCTTCGACATCCTCACCCGCCCAGCGCCCGAGCTGAGTACCGAGGAACGCACCGAAGTAAAAAAAGTCGCGCGCGAACTGCTGGCACGGCTGAAACAGTTGCTGGTCCTCAATTGGCGGCAGAAGTCGGCAGCGCGCTCGCAGCTCAAGCTGGCTATCGAGGACACGCTGGATACTGGGCTGCCGCGTGCGTACACGCCCGAGCTTTACCAGAAGAAGTGTTCCGCTCTGTTCGAGCATGTTTATGAAAGCTACCCGGAGCGGAATGCGGGCGTTTATTCAATGGGCGCATGATCGGAAGCACAAGCGGAACAATCGGATGAGTACATGCTCGATTGTGTAACAAAGCGGCTTGGCTTTAGGTCAGCATGGAAAAATACAAACCACTAGCATCCACACTATTTTACAGCCAATTTGTGTCTGCGAACCGCACCAGTGCTTGATCTACACTTTTTCTTCTCCCGCTTCGCAGTTTCAGGATATCGGCTTCAGATCTCCAAGTTTTAACCAACCAACGAGAACGCGGTAGAGATACCAGATGAATACGCCTGCGGGAAAGATCCACGCGACCACGACGCCAAAGCCAAGCGTGATGACGGTAAGGAGCCAAAACACGGCCCAGGCGATGACCCACCAAAACAGGCCCCACCAGAACGTGCGGGACAGCCACGAAAAATGTGTCTCGAGCCAGGTATCGCGTACATCGTCACGCTTGATCATGCCGATAATCATCGCCACCACCGCCAGCGTCAGCATGGTAAATGGTGCCAGCGCATGCAAGCCGTAGAGAACGTGCGCCAGGGTAATTGCGCTTTGCGAATTCTTTGGAGAATCGCCCTGGGTCGGCGTCACATCAATAATTTCGGACACGAACTAACTCCCCTCAGTCTTCATCGATGCCAACCAACTCCGGAAACAATATTTCGGTGTAACCAAATTTAGTCATGTCGGTGATGCGCATTGGATACAGCACACCATCGAGGTGATCGACTTCGTGCTGCACAACCCTGGCGTGGAAGCCAATGACGGTGCGATCAATCGCATTACCGATTTCATCAAACCCGGTGTAGCGCAACGTCGGGTAACGCGCGACCAGGCCACGCATTCCAGGCACCGACAGACAGCCTTCCCAGTCATCGATCTTCTCTTCCGCTGATGGCGTGAGCACCGGGTTAATCAGTACGGTAAACGGAATGGGTTCACGATTTGGATAGCGCGAACTGTTATCGACTTCGAAAATCACCACCCGAACGTTCTCGCTGATCTGCGGTGCGGCAAGGCCCGCGCCGTTGGCGGCGATCATGCTGTCTTTCATGTCGGCAAGCAGCGCGTGCAATTCGGGCGAATCGAATTTATTCGCAGGCCAGGGGACGGATTTTTCAAACAGGCTGGGTGTGCCCATTCTAATAATCGGTCGAACCGCCATTCAGCTGTATCCCCGTTGCGACGCAGGCATCGCGTCGTGCAGTTCAACCGCTTTCGACAATATCGCGCGTACTTTTTTCATGCCCGCTTCCAGTACCGCATCCGCGTCCTGGAGTTTGATGCCGGCTGATGAAGAGCCCCGGCCTGCGGCGTGATTCATCGACAGCGCCAGTGTCGCGTAGGATAAATTCTGTTCGCGCGCCAGACACGCTTCGGGCATGGTGGTCATGCCCACCATGGTGCAGCCATCGCGTTCCATCCGGTTGATCTCCGCTACCGTTTCAAGACGCGGACCTTGCATCACACCAATCACGCCCGACTCCACCACGCTGATACCAACCGCTTTGGCCGCCGCGAGATACAACAGCCGGGCCAGTGTGCAGTAAGGGAACGTGAAATCGACGTGGGTGACCTCAGCGTCCCCCTCAAAAAAAGTGTGCTTGCGACCGTGCGTATAGTCGATCACCTGCTCGGGAACGCTGATCGCGCCGGGCCCCATAACTGCGCTGATGCCACCGACGGAGTTCACGGCCAGCACCCGCGTCACACCGACCGAACGCAGCGCCCAGATATTGGCGCGGTAATTTACTTCGTGTGGCGCGATGGTATGGCCATAGCCATGCCGTGCCAAAAAAATCACTTCGGCTTTGGCGATTTTCCCAAAAGTGAGGTGGCCGGAGGGTTCACCATAGGGCGTGCGAACCACTTCGCGGCGCGTGATTTCAAGGTTTTCAAGATTGGTGAGCCCGGTACCACCGATAATTGCCAACATCGTGTTACTTCCCTTTTACCGCGTAAATTGCAGGGAGATTGCGCCACGCGCCAGACACGTCCATCCCGTAGCCGTAGATGAATCGGTTCGGCACACTGATGCCGACATAATCTGCTTTCAGCGGCTTTTTGCTGTTGATTTCCTCGCCATAATCCTTCACACAAAACACCGCGCACGCCACACTCTTCGCGCCGTTGCGTTTGACCAGATCGACGATCGCCGCCAGCGTAATGCCTTCGTCGAGGATGTCATCGAGGATAATGACGTTTCGCCCGACGATGTTGTCGCGCGGTGCCACCCGCCAGGTCAATTGCGCACCTACGGTCTTGTCGCCATAGCGCGATACCTGAACAATATCAAATTCCAGCGGAAAATCGAGCTGCGGCAGCAATTGCCCCGAAAACACGACCGCACCGCCCATCACGGAAAGTATGAGCGGATGCTGATCCGCGAAATCGCGGTTGATTTCCTTTGCCACGCGCGAAGTCGCCGCGTTGACCTCGTCCGCCGTGAACAGAATTTCGGAATCAGCGAGTAATTTTTTGGCGTCGTGTGCGTTCATGCGCGAATTTATTCCCGCGGGCTTAGAACGAGGTCAAGACGGTGCCGGCTGCGCCAACCGCGGTGTACCCGCTTGCGGTGCGCACAAGCGCATTCAAATTATTCGTCGTGCCGGAGACCTGCGCCGTCCAGGTTAGCCCGTCCAGACTGGTGAAGATACTGCCCGCGTTGCCCACCGACACGAACTGCCCGCCGAATGCGACCGCGTTCATGCTGCCCGGCGAAATCGGCGCGCGTAGCGTCCACGTCAGCCCGTCGCTGCTGGTGACGAGCGTTCCCGCCGCACCCACCGCAACGAAGAGGTTCGTTGTCGTTGTTACCGCCGTTACCCCCGTTCCGGTCGTCGTCAGGAAAACCCCCAATGCAACGGCCCGCAGGTCGCTGGTGGTGTTTGACGCTACCGCTTGCCAGGTCGCTCCATCGGTACTGGTTACGATGGCCCCGCGTGCCCCGACGGCAACATATCTCCCCACTCCGTACGCTGCCGCATAAAGGTTCTGCGCGGTGGCGGACGTTGCCGTCGTCCAGGTAGTCCCGTCGGCGCTGTAGAGAGTCGTGCCAGCCGCCCCGAACGCCGCAAACGCACTGGTTCCGGGCGAGGTAACGGCGTACAGGTCGGCGATGCTTCCGCTGGTTCTCGTCGCCCAGGTCGTGGTGTCCGTGCTAAAGACAATCGTGCCCGCCGCGCCGACGGCAGCAAACCCCACACCGCCATAGCTCAGGGCATTGAGATCGGCGGGTGCGGCCGGATTTGTTTGTGTGATGGCCGTCGTACCGTTGGCACCGGCAAAAATCGTACCGCCGGATCCGACAATGACGTTGGTAGTGGAGATCGCGCCTATACCGTTCAAGTTCCCGGCACCTAGCGGAGTAGCGACGGTCCATTTGGACCCCGCAAACCTCGGCGAAACCACCTGCGTTGGCGCACCCGGGCCACCAGGGCCCCCGCTTTTCCGGCCATTCATGGTGAACGAGTAAACGCTATTGTTGGTCAGGCCGGTGATCGTATACGGGGAAGTCGCGTTGATAACAGCCTTGCCGCCTATCGTGGACCAATTTGATGTTGTCACCGCGCTGCCGGAAGCATAGAAAAGCCAATACTCAACGTCCGGTGCCGCCGTCCACGCGAGTGTGACCACCCCGTCGCCGGGAATTGCCGTGAAATCAGGCGGGGCATCAGAGGGGCTACCCTTGCCACCACAACCATTGAGTACTGCCGCGATGGCGATTGAGGCCGCCAGAAGAACAAATCGATTCACAAATATTCCTTTGCTATTGCCAACATCAAATTATCCCACAACCTGCATGAGACACCCCGACCGCGAGTAGGTCCAGCAAGATATCGTCGCATCAACGCAGATAACGGAGGTGCCGTCGCAGCGACTATTTATGTGCAGGTTAAGGATGTCGCGGCGTCATGGAAGCAAGTCGAATGGCTCGGCGGGAAAAATGTGGTGCCTGCTTCGGAGGTGCACGGCATGGGACACTTTGCCTGGTTTGCCGATCTCGGCAACAATGCCATCAGCCTTTGGAAACCGACCGCCTGAACTATTATGCCAACACTCTGAAACGGAAAATGTCCTATGAAAAAACGCATCCTGACTATCCTCGCCTTGAGTGTACTGGCGCTTCCGCTGCATGCGCAGGAAATCGAAAAACTATCCTGGATGACGGGCACCTGGACGCAAAACAAGGATGGTGAAACGGTACAGGAAAGCTGGCTTGGGCCACGCGGGAAAATGATGGCGGCGGTGAATCTGACATCGTCTGCAAAGCGTGGAACGTCGTTCGAATTTCTGCGAATTATTGACACGCCCTCAGGCCTCGCTTACCTCGCAAGCCCTGGCGGAAAAGCACCCGTCGAGTTCAAGCTCAAAGAGCTGGGCGAAAAGCGTGTCGTGTTCGAAAACCTGGCACACGATTTTCCGCACCGTGTGATGTACTGGATGGATCCAGATGGGGCGATGAAGGCACGCGTCGAAGGCACGGTGCTCGGCAAGGCACGCGGGATGGAGTGGCGGTTTGAAGCAACGAAGTAAGGAACTTCTAAAAACCTCAAGATTCCGTCATTTTCAACACGAGATGCGGGATGCCGAGCACGTCACAAACAAACGATTACGCCACTTCACGTCGCTGTGCCGGCTCAAGTCAATACTGCGAGCCCATGCTTTTGAATCACGGCAAGTAATCGCAGCGCCATGCCGCTCGGGCGTTTAGCGCCTGTCTCCCATTTCTGTACCGTCGATTCACTGGTATTCAAATATCGTGCGAAGATCGGCTGGCTTACGTGATTCACCTCGCGAATCTTTTTGATTTGCTGCGGTTTGATTTCCGCGGGTGCGGCTAGGCACGCGGCGTCAAAGCTGCGCATCGTGGTCTTGTTGATGGCACCGACTTTGTACAACGCGCTGGCAGACGAATGAATCGTCTCGAACGCATCAGTCTTGAACATAGACTTTGTCACCATGACATATCTCCACGAAGTCGTTACCGTCAATCAATTGTTGGAACTGCTTGTCATTTAGCTTTGCAAAGGCCTTGACGAGTTCTTGAAACTGGAGGAGCTCGTCCTTCGCGATATTTTCCCGAACATTTTTCGCGAACAAATATTCGAACACCCACCAATGGCCCGCTTTGGCCAAAAGAATGGCGTGGTGCATGTTCTTGTTCAAGCGGATTTTGAAAACGCCACCACCCAAGTCATCCACTTGCCCTAACGCCGCCTCTTCGATGCAGGCGCACAACTCAGAATCACCGATGTTTGCTTTCTTTGCGGCCTTTGCGAACCAAGCAGTTTTGAATACTCTCACTCGGGACTTCATTGCTTGTGCCATGAATCACTATAGCACCAGGTGCTATACACGTCAATCTCCACCCCTCAGAAGTGTAAACGCGTCATCGAGGGAAGGCCATTACTCCATTCTTCGTTCAATTAGGCGTCATCGCGCGACAGTTATTTCCTTGCCAAGCCCAATTCGTGATGATCCCATTTGAATCAACTGTAAATCTTGCGATACATGACTGTTGAAGGGTTACTCCAGGAACCGTCTTTTGGACATGTGTCGTTGAAGTGCCGCTATAGCTTCCAGTTGCGTTCGTGCCATTTTGACCGGTTACATTTACATTGCCGCTATTGTATGTAGTCTGCGGCACCGAATATGTTCGTGTTGGCAGTTGAAATGAACTGTCGCGCTGGTATTGAATGACCTTGCCACCATTGGAGAGCGGATAAGAACTGCTTGGAGGACCCTATCGAGATATCAGTTTGTCTTCGCTTTGGCCAACCCACGAGATAAGTAATGTTTCAAAGTTTGCCGTCGTAGCGCAACTTACCAACAGTGCGCTAGCGCAGCCCAACAAAAAAATGAATGGCTTCATGGGTCCTCCCGAATAACGTGAAAACATAATACGCGGGAGCAATAATCCTCGCAAAACATCATTGAAACATCGTTGGGTCGAGTAGAGGACACGCTCACACCTGCCCTCTACTCTACCCATTCCTTCTTCATTCTTTCTTTGAACTTGGCAGCTTGTCGGCAAATTGGCACCATGACTTCTCATGCCCAATGCATTTCACCGATTCATTTTCACGGGTAAAGCGCCACTCAGGCTGAACAGGCATCACCGCGTCTTTTCCTGCGCACGCTTTTCAAGGAACGCCGTAAACGCGGCCCCAACTTCTGGATGCTTCTTCCCTAACTCCACCGTCGCTTTGAGATAGCCCAGTTTCGATCCACAATCGTAGCGCGTGCCCTCGAACTCATAGGCAAACACATTCTCCTTTTTGAGCAACGCGGCGATGCCGTCGGTCAATTGAATCTCCTTGCCAACACCGGCCTGGATTTTTTCAAGATGCGCAAATATTTGCGGCGTCAAAATATAACGCCCCACCACGCTGAGCGTAGACGGTGCATTTTCCGGTTTTGGTTTTTCGACGATGGCGTTCATCTTCGATACGCGTTCACCCGCTTTCTTCGAAATCGGCGTCGACGCGACAATGCCGTAGGAAGACGTTTCGCGGCGCTCAACATTGAGTACACCCAGTATCGAGGACCGTCGTTTGGCGAACTGATCGACCATCTGCTTCATCACCGGTGCGACGCCAACTTCGGTATCGATCAGGTCGTCGGCCAGGATGACGGCGAATGGCTCGTCACCGACCAAGTGTTTTGCGCACAACACGGCGTGTCCCAGACCGAGCGCCTCGGATTGACGCACGTACACGTATTGCACACCATCGGGCAACATCCGTCGTATTTCCTCCAACTGCTTGTGCTTGCCCTTTACCGACAGTTCCGCTTCCAGCTCATAGGCTTTGTCGAAGTGGTCTTCAATGGTGCGCTTGCCGCGGCCCGTGACAAAGATCATTTCGGTGATCCCCGCAGCCGCCGCTTCTTCAACGGCGTACTGGATCAACGGCTTATCAACCACGGGTAGCATTTCTTTTGGGCTCGCTTTGGTGGCCGGAAGAAAGCGCGTGCCGAGTCCGGCGACGGGAAAAACGGCTTTAGTGATTTTGTTGTTTTTTTTCATCTGCATTCATCGGTTCGCGGCGCGCAGTATGCCGGGTTCGCAATACAACGATGGCGTCAAACGCAAATAACAAGTTCAACGCTCCTTAAGTTTGCTACAGCTGACTGCTGGTACTTGCACCTGCAACCGGCCTTACTGCGCGCAAAGTGTACGTGGCGACCGCGCGATACGTCAACGAAAAGGAGCGCAAATCATCAGCAGAATTGTTAAATTTTGCATCGATGCCGGGCGAATTCAATCACGCGCGAGCATCGCCAAAAACTCTGCCTCGTCCAGCACTGCGACGCCGAGTTCAACTGCTTTCTCCAATTTGCTGCCAGCTTCCGCACCGGCGACCACGTAATCTGTTTTTTTCGACACGCTGCCGGACACCTTGGCACCCAGCGCTTCCAGCTTGTCTTTCGCCTCATCGCGCGACATCGCTGACAGCGTGCCGGTCAATACCACCGTCTTCCCGGCGAAATGACCAAGAACCGCACCAGTATTGCCGTCTGGCGCATTTTCGCCCTGCGAGGCCCGCCCTTGCTGGATCTGTGTTTCCGGCCATGTCACTTTGCAGGCGCGCAATTGTTCCACCACCTCGCGATTGTGCGGCTCCTCAAAAAACTGACGGATACTCTGCGCCACCACCGGGCCGACATCGTGCACCTCGAGCAGTTGTTCCGCCGACGCATCCATAATCGCGGTCAAATTACCAAAATGCCTGGCGAGATCTTTCGCCGTCGCCTCGCCCACGTGACGGATACCTAATCCGAACAAGAATTTCGGCAGCGTGGTTCTTCGGCTTTTTTCAATCGAGGCAATTAGATTGGCGGCGGACTTATCCGCCATCCGGTCCAGATTCGCCAACGCACTGATGCCTAAGCGGTAAAGATCGGCAGGCGTGTGGACCACGTCGGCATCGACCAGTTGATCGACGAGCTTGTCTCCCAGCCCCTCGATATCGACGGCACGGCGCTGGGCGTAGTGGAGTAGTGCCTGCTTGCGCTGCGCAGGGCAGATCAGCCCACCCGTGCAACGCGCGATGACCTCGCCTTCAAGTTTTACGATGGCCGAATCGCATTCAGGGCATCGCGTGGGCATCACGAATACGGCTGCATTTGGCGGACGTTTTTCCATGATGACGGCCGCCACTTCGGGAATGACATCACCCGCCCGCCTGACAACGACGGTATCGCCGATGCGCAAATCCTTGCGGCGGATTTCATCTTCATTGTGCAAGGTGGCATTCGACACCGTGGTGCCGCCCACGAATACCGGCTGCAAACGCGCCACAGGCGTAATGGCGCCGGTGCGGCCGACCTGTACGTCGATGCCCAGCAAAACCGTCGTGGCTTCTTCAGCGGGAAATTTATGGGCGATTGCGAAACGCGGTGCACGCGAAACAAATCCCAGGCTTTTTTGCTGGTCGAATCGATTCACTTTGTAAACGACGCCATCGATATCGTATGGCAACGTGGCACGCGCCCCACCAATGCGCTGGTAGAACTCGCGCAGCCCAGGCACGCCCTGCACGACGTTTCTTTGCTTTGCGACCGGAAACCGCAACGATTCCAGCCGATCCATCAACGCAGAATGCGACTCCGGCATCGCCACACCTTCAACAGCGCCAATGCCGTAGGCAAAAAAAGTCAGCGGTCGCCCAGCGGTCAGTTTGGAATCCAACTGTCGCAGCGAGCCTGCTGCTGCATTGCGTGGATTGACGAACAACTTTTCACCCCTGGCCGCTTGCCTCGCGTTGAGCTTGTCGAAATCCTTCCGCAGCATCAGCACTTCGCCGCGCACTTCAAGTAAAGCAGGCTGCTGGCCATGAGGCAACGCAAGCGGGATGGATCGAATGGTTTTGAGATTCTCCGTGACGCCCTCACCCACGGCACCGTCGCCGCGGGTGGCACCCTGCACGAACACGCCATCGATATAGGTGAGACTGATCGCGAGCCCGTCAAATTTTGGCTCGCACGCATATTCGATCTCTGTATCACCCAGGTCCAGACCTTCACGGCACCGACGGTCAAAATTGTCGATGTCTGCCTCGCTGAACGCGTTTCCCAGCGAGAGCATTGGTATGCGATGAGTAACTTCGTCAAACGATTCCAGCGGCGTGCTACCCACCCGTTGCGTCGGTGAATCAGGTGTCAACAATTGAGGATGCTGCGTTTCGAGTGCCAGCAGTTCGTGAAACAACTTGTCCCATTCGCTATCGGCAATGGTGGGCTGATCGAGAACGTAGTAATTGTGGTTGTGCTCTGCAAGATCGCGCTTCAGTTGCGCGATTCGCTGGATTACCTGCGCGGTGGCCGGAGCATCAGTGGACATTGCAACCTAGGAATACAGCCTCAGCGCCGCCGAGCTTCCCGGCGCGACGCCTTTGGCCTGCATTTCACCGGCGATGGCCGAAATCGTGTCGGCGATCACTTTACGGCCTTTCGCCGTCAATGGCTTCCGGTTGTCGTCGACCACATCGCCCTGCAGGGCATCGGCAAATCGCAGCGCCAGGGTCATCATGCGCTCGAACGCATTGGCGGGCTTCGCCGCGCGCGGCACATCCAGCGCAAAGGTAAGGCCCGTCAAGTACGCGCCCGCCTGCCGGATGCCGGGCGGCTCTTCGGCACTCATATTTCGCAAGGTAAAGACGGTGTGTCCAAATTCATCGCGCATTTCGTACTCACCAGAGTCGAGCGCAGTTAGTCCATTCGATTCGGCGAGGCCACGCACCTTCGTCGTCGCAAATGTCGCCCCGTTCTTGCCGATCACATTTATCGCGATTTCAATATCGGTATCGGCGCAGAATGTATCCACCATCTGCGCGCGCCTGGTTGCCTGATCGACATCTTCGCGCTGCGAAACAGCACCGATGCCTTGCGCAAATGCGATCATCATTTCGTTAAAGGCATGCAGCGTGTTGGAGTCTACCGCCCCGCTGCGGGCAGCCAGCTGCAGGCCGGCCCGAAGCTCGCGGAACCCTTCACGATCATCGGCATTCTGCGCGTCGATCGGTTGCCACAAACCGTCTACCAGACCCTCCCAGATAATGCGTTTGGACACGTGCTTCGACTGTTCCATCGTTGGCCAGAATTGATCCGGCAGGATGGGCTCATCGGCGAGCAGCAACGCGACCGTGTCGATCTCGGCATTGATGCCTGGCTGCCTCGCATCGAGTGCGCTCCGGGGCATGATTGGCTCATCGACGGTCGGCGAATCGAAGCCCATCAAATCGTTGTCTGCCGCCCTCATCGAGGGCAGTTTGCCCAACTGCGGTTCGACGCGATCCCCGGAATCATGCAGCAATACATCGCGGTGGTCCGACGAAAACGCATGTTCTGCGTGCTTCTTGTATTTCGCTTCCTGCCAGCGGTTGTAAACGATCACCAGCACGATGATCAATACGGCGATACCTGCAAGTGCCCACTGAAAGTCACTAATCATGGTTCGGCTCTCAAAGTTTCGATGCAATCAACAACCGAGCTACGCCGCCACCGGCACGGGTGCGGCAGCAAATTTTTTCGCCGCGTGGATATCCACCTCGACGATACGCGAAACACCGGGCTCGTTCATTGTCACCCCGACCAGTTGTTCACCCATTTCCATCGTTACCTTATTGTGGGTGATAAAGAGGAATTGCGTGGAGACCGACATTTTCTTGACCAGGTCGCAAAAGCGGTCGGTGTTGGAATCATCCAGCGGCGCATCGACCTCGTCGAGCAGACAGAAAGGCGCGGGATTCAAGCGAAATAACGAAAAGACCAGCGACAGCGCCGTCAGCGCTTTTTCACCACCAGACAACAACTGAATCGATTGTACTTTCTTGCCCGGCGGCTGCGCGAATACCTGAAGCCCGGCATCGAGAATTTCGTCGCCCGTCAGGCGCAGGTATGCATGGCCGCCGCCAAAGAGCATCGGGAATAATTCCGTGAAATTCTTGTTCACAATATCGAATGTATTTTGCAGCAGATCGCGTGTTTCACGGTCAATGCGCTTGATCGCGCCCTCAAGGGTGGCGATTGCCTCGTTCAAATCGAGCGACTGCGCATCCAGGAATGCCTTGCGCTCGCTCGCCTGCTCGAGTTCGGCGAGTGCCGCCAGATTAACCGCGCCTAACTCGATGATCGCGGCGTTCAACCGGTTGATTTCAGCTTGATACGCAGTTGAGCGGGATTTGCGCTCTACTGTCTCCGCGAGCTCGTCGAGATTGGCACCCGAATCGGCGAGTTGTTGCGCATAATTTTCTTCATTGATGCGCGCTTCCTGCTCCTTCATGCGTAATTCGGTAATCTTGTCGCGCAGCGGTTGCAGGCTGTGCTCGATGTTGCTTTTCCTCTCTTCCAGTCCCTTCAATTTCCCCGTAGCCGACTCCATCGCATCACGGGCTTCTGCAAGCGCTTTCTCGGTTTCACTTTTTGCGCCCAAAGCCAGTTGCAGGCGCTCCTGAATATTGCCTTCGTGTAAGTTTTCCAGCTCAACGCCAAGCGCATTTTTACTCAGCAATACGGCTTCCGCACGCTGCGCCAGTTGTGCCACCATTTCGCTCAGCGACTTGATCTTGTCGTGACAGGAACGTTCAAAATAATTGGCTTCCTGTGCCGCGCGGTCCGCCGCGTTCACCCGCTCTCGCGCGTCCCTGAGGGCACCTTCGGCCTCCTGCTGCCTGGCTTCGAGCGCCATCAGGCCGTCAGTCAAATCGCCGATCCTGTTGCCGCCCTCCTCCAGTCGCGCTTGCGCCTCGGCCATCTCTGTGCGCTCTTTTTCGATGTCGGCCTCTATGATGCCAAGTTCTTCGCGAATCGCGGCCCGGCGCGATTCTGCTTGCGAAGCGGCCTGCGAAAGTTTTAACGCCTCCATTTGCAAAGCGTGCTCGCGATTCTTGGTTTCCTGAATCTGACTGCGCAGATTGCGCAACGCTTCCTGCGTATCAGTGAGGCGCGTCTCGGTTTGTTTCTGTTGCGATTCCAGCGCGTGGCGTGCTTCGAGCTTGCCCGGCAGCTCGGTCTTCAGCGATTCGATTTCGCGTTGCCGCTGCAATACGCCGTGTAATTCTGATTGGGGACCGTGCAGTACCAGGCCGTGCTGGCTATACAAATGTCCGTTGGCCGTCACCAGCAGCGCGCCGAAGGGCAGCGATTTCATCTGGCGACGCGCGTCGGCTTCATTTTCCAGCACGAAGATATTGGCGAGACACTCCCGCACAAACGGCATCACCGCCGGGTTTTCCGCAGTGACCCAATCGGATAGCGCTGTCATACCGGTTACGGAGGCCGATTGCGTGCTGCCGTTTTCAATGTAGAGCGCAACACTTCCGGGTGGCGGGTCGCCCGCCGCGCGGTCGATGACCGACGCGTCCGGTGCCTTGATGGCATTGAGTTTTACGCCAAGCGCTGATTCGAGCGCATCTTCCCAGCCTTGTTTGATTTTGATCGACTGCCACAGACGCGGTGCATTATCCAATTGGTACTTCGATAGCCACATCGCCAGCCGATTGTTGTTATCGAGCCGCGCCTGCTGGCTTTGCAATGCCAACAATGCGGCCTCGATACGCGCCAGCTCACGCGTGGCATTGCCGATGGCATCAACAGAAATTTTCCGTTGTGATTCGAGTTCATTCAGACGTTTTTCGGCGTCAGCGAGCTGCTCTTCGGACTGCAGTAAACCTTCCTGTGCTTCTGCTCGCTCCGCCTCGACATGGCTGAGTGCGTCGGCATCCGGCACCACCAAATTCATGTTTTCGGTGGTGAGGCGGTTCTTGCGTTGCTCCAACTGCGAGAGAATTTTCAGCGCATTTGATTCACGCGCTTCTTCGATCGCCTGACCTTGCTCCGCGCTGCGCACTTCGTTCTCGCTGGCGCGCACCACGTTGGCGGCTTCGCGCAGTTTTTCCTCGAATGCGGGAACGTCGTTGCGCACGACTTCGGCGCGCTCGCGCGCTTCGCCGACACGGTCGATACCGCTGGCCAATTCGCGATGCCAGCGATCAAGTTCGCTAGCGGTCGATTCGCGATTGGTCTCGACTTCGGAAATTTGCATTCCAAGGGCGGCGATCTGCGCGGTCAATCGACGCCGATTGTCGCCCAGATAATTGATCTCCTGCTCAAGCTGGACCACCTTCGTGTTGGCTTCAAACATCGCCGTCTGCGCGTTGGTCAGCTCATCCGTTTCGGCGTAGTGATCCTGGCGCAATTTATCCAGTTCCGCTTCCACTTCACGCAGCTTTGCGGTCTCGCCCTCGAATCCGGATTCCGTCTTGAGTATTTCGTTGGCGTAGCGTTCTTTGGATGCCTTTACCTCGCGCTGCCTGGTGTAGGCCCACAAGTTTTCATTGAGCTTCAGTTCGGTGTTGAACTCGTTGTACTGCACGGCGACGGCAGCCTGATCGGTGAGCTTCACCACCTGTTTATCGAGCTCGGAAAGAATATCGCTGACGCGGTTCAAATTCTCTTTCGAGTCTTCCAGTCGCGATTGGGTTTCGCGACGGCGCTCGCGGTATTTTGAGACACCGGCAACTTCTTCCAGAAACACCCGTAGCTCTTCTGGTTTGGATGTGATCACGCGCGAGATCATGCCCTGCTCAATGATCGCGTAAGCACGCGGGCCGAGCCCCGTGCCCAGGAAAATGTCGGTAATGTCGCGGCGGCGCACGTGTTGGCCGTTGATGTAGTAGTCCGAATTGCCATCACGCGTGAGCACGCGCTTGACGGAAATTTCGCTGTATTGCCCCCACTGGCCGCCAACGCGACCAAGTGAGTTGTCAAACACCAGTTCCACGGCTGCGCGGCCCCCCGGCTTACGGGTGCTGGTGCCGTTGAATATCACGTCTTCCATTTTTTCGCCGCGCAGATGTTTGGCCGATGATTCACCAAGCACCCAGCGCACCGCGTCGATCACGTTGGATTTACCGCAACCGTTGGGTCCCACCACGCCGACGAGTTGGCCGGGCACAAGAATCGATGTGGAGTCGACAAACGATTTGAAACCGGCAAGTTTTATTTGTGTAAGACGCACTCGTTTTCCTGTTTTCCTGTGTGCGGCGGATTGCGCACCGCTCAAATTGCAC
>JANYHZ010000285.1 GCA_025362135.1 Betaproteobacteria bacterium
AGGTGTACGAAGGGGGTCATTTTGAGGCTTGCTGTGGGCACGATTTTACCACTCAGGGCGTGTATGCCTGACGTGACGCTCCCATCCGAGCATCCGAAATATAAAGGCAGCGTGTCGGGGGCAGGCGGCACAATATGCTCCAGCGCGATCTTAGCCATTCGTTAAGTCGACACAAGTCGCCATGGCCCGCGAATCTGCGGTTGGTTCTGATTGCGCGCAAGCGTGCGGGCTGTCAGTCTCCCGAGAGACAAACCAATCTTGTGCTTGCTGTTCACCGTTGCAGTCAACTAGTCAGCCGAGAACTCAGGGCTTCACTCTTTACCTGCAGGCTACCCAAGCGTCGTTCCGCCTCCAATCCCAACTACATTATTTAGAGGACGAATTTTCCCAATCAAATATTCTTCTATGGCAGGCGCCATGAAATTGAAGTTGGGTTCCATTCGGATAGTGTGCAACTCCGTTGCACCGGCAACTTTCGAACCCTTCAACACTGCACTTCCGTCAATACCTCTGCCAATATATCCTTGGCCAATTCGTTGTCCAAGCCCGGTCGCCTTACCGATATACAGAACGTGGCGATTGGCGTCGGTAAAAATATATACGCCAGCATCTGCTGCATTTGGAAAGCTCTTATCGGCGTAATCATTCTGGATGGAAAACCGCTCGCTAATTTTCAAGTTTTTAATGCAGTCGTGTTGTAGCAATTCTTTGAGTGAGTCGAGTGCTCTTTCAACGTCTTCAATTGTTTTGTGCGAATCCATATTCTTCTCCCAATAGAGTTAAGTGGAACCTATTTCCAAGTCTAGACGACGCTGAAAGTATGTCGAACTTGCCGATCCAAAGTGGCCCCATTAGGTTTGATCGTATCCACCCCTAAATTCCTAACGTTTTCTAGTTCCATGCGCTTCCCGACACATTTTCAAAGCGGGTGTACTGCGGCGCGTACTTAAGGTGCATTTTACCAACAGGACCATTCCGCTGCTTGGCAATAATAATTTCGGCAATACCTTGTTCTGCTCCGTTCGGTAAATAAACCTCATTACCGTGAATGAATAAAATCACGTCAGCATCCAACTCAATGGCGCCATATTCACGCAGGTCAGAAATCAATGGCCGTTTATTTTGGCGTTGTTCCGCGTTGGGACCAAGTGTTGAAATTGCGATGATCGGCACATTCAATTCCTTGGCGAGTGTGTTAAGTGCGCTTGATATCTCGGACGAATCTGTGCTGCTGTTTTCGGTGGCGATAGCAGGCAAGACTAACTGCAGGTAGTCGATGACAATCAAGCCCAGACCGCCGTATTGGTGCCACTTACGACGTGCACGCGCACAGAGTTCAAAGACACTGAGCGCGGTGCTTTCATCCACATGAATCGGCGCGTTGCGCAATTTGATTGCCGATAGGCGAAGGCGATCCAGTTCATGTGGTTGGAGACGGCCAGTTCGAAGGTGCCCCTGATCGACTTTGGAGACCGAGTTCAGAATTCGAACGGCGATTTCGGTGTCGCTCATTTCCATGGAAAAAATCAACACTGGCAGCTCAAGCCCGAGCGCGACATGCTCAGCTACGTTGAGCGCGAAAGAAGTCTTACCCATTGATGGACCCCCGGCAACGATGATCAGATCTCCCGGTTGCATCCCGGATGTTCGTTCGTCGAGATCGACGAAGCCCGTCGACACGCCAGTGACTACTGTGGGATTCTTGGAAAGTTCATCGATCCGCGCCATTACGCCGGGCAGCATGTCGGATATGGGCCGTAAGCCTCGCTCCTCTTTGTGTGACACGCAGACAGGTTCGACGCTTTTGTTCTTGATCACATCCTTGGATTTATGGGCTTCGTAGCCTTCAGGTGGGCAATGTGAAAGTTTATTGCCAATAGTTAGCGTCAACATGTTTTCAGCGAGCAATAACTTGACCCCAACCTGTGCCTCACTGGCTATGCCCGCATCAATTAACATAGTCTGAATGTGCACTGGCAAGCCGGAAATCCATGCATTGCTGTTTGGCGAAGCTTCGATGTTCATCGGTAGTCCAAGTAGATGGAATTTTATGATGTCATGAAGTTGCGACACCGCGCGTCGCATGCAGTATCGACCTGCAACCCTAATTAAGACATAAATCACCCAAGTATTCATCGTCTACCGCATGCGACATAATCGGTCGCATGTTTATGACACTCTGTACCCCACATGCCTCTATCCGATTTTGATTTGATCGCGATACTGCCGCGTTCGCCAGAGAAACGCTCGACCTCGGAGCTTCTTATGCGACTGACTGCGGCAGGCCATCGACTGACCGCGAGGTCATTGCAGCGTCGACTCATCTTGCTTTCCGTTGCACAGCCGGTCCTCTGCGACGACCGAAGCAAACCCTATGGTTGGTCTATCGCACCACATGCGCCGCCGACCATGGGAGATATGTCAATACAGGAAGCAGTTACCCTCAAGCTCGCAGAAAGGTATTTGCGCGAAGTCATTCCTGCCGATTTGCTGGACGATCTGAAACACTATTTCAGCCATGCCGACTTAAAGCTGAAAGATGAAAGCCTCTATCGCGCGTGGCTTGGAAAGGTTCGGCTCATCCCCGCTACTCAGCCACTACAAAAGCCGGCCATCTCCAGATTGGTGTTGGCTAACGCGTATGCGGGCGTACTGCGGGGGTGGATTCTGAATGTGACCTATCGCGGGCGCGACGAGGGCAAGGCCAAAACCTATGAGATCGAGCCGTTGGCAATTGTTGTCCGTGGCAATGTGACCTATTTGGTTGCGCAATTTCCCTGGGCGGATGACGTGACCTTGATGGCCATGCACAGATTCTCAGCCATCAAGCCAACTGGCCAGAAAATTCGCCCGCGCCCGGACTTTGACTTGGATGCCTTCATTGCGAGCGGTGCACTGGGATTTATGCCGACTGGCGCACAGCGTGTACATGCGCGCTTTTACGATGGCGCGGGCGCGCACTTGGAGGAAACGCCGGTCTCTGATATCCAGACTTTGAAAACTCGCGCAGACGGCGAAATGGATCTCATTGTCACAATTCCCGTTACCGAGCAATTCAAATGGTGGCTACTGGGGTTTGGTGATCGCGTGGAAGTGATCGAGCCGAGTGCGCTGAGAAGCGAAATACACGACCGATTGACTCGCGCCGAAAAGCGTTATCGCAAACCAGAACAGCAATGACGATTCGACTATCGAAGTCTAAACTGATCGCCTTTCGCCAATGCCCCAAACGCCTGTGGCTGGAAATCCATCGGCCTGATTTGAAGCTAGATGACGCTTCCGCGCAAAGTCGGTTTGACACGGGCTATCGTATTGGTGACCTCGCACAATCCCAGCACCCAGATGGCGTCTTGATTGCACCAGACAACAACTTGACCAATGCACTCCGAGAAACTGAAAATTATCTATCGTCCCCAGATCGAAAGGTGCTCTTTGAGGCCACCTTTCAAGCGGAGGGCATTTTAGTTCGGGCAGATTTACTGATTCCGACAACTGTGGGCTGGCATATGGTGGAAGTGAAGTCCTCAACCACGGTGAAGGACTACCATATTGAAGACGCTGCGATACAAAGCTGGGTCGCCAAGAAAGCGGGGCTGACGCTTGCCAAGACATCAGTTCAAGTGGTGGACAGCAAGTGGACGTACCCCGGCGGCAACGACTATTCCGGCTTGATGAAGCTGCTAGCGGTTGACGAATACATTGCACCACTACAAACTGAAGTGCCGAAGTGGCTCGCTGACGCGCAAGCAGTTGCTGGTGGGTCTGAGCCAGTCGTAAAAGTAGGCGCACAATGCAACAGCCCCTTCGCGTGTGGGTTTCAGAACTATTGTGAATCCCTGACAAAACCGGCGCAATTTCCGATCTCCTCGCTCCCGATGCTTCACCATGCGAAACGAAAGAGTTACGAGGTCGCGGGCTATCTGGACATTCGCGACGTTCCCTTCGAAGAACTATCGGCCAAGCAACAACGGGTAGCCAGGGCAACTATCAACAATGAAATCTTCTTCGAGCCACTCACAGAAGTCGAGAAGCAAACAGTGGCGGGTACTCGCTACTACCTCGACTTTGAAACCATCAGCTTTGTGATTCCCATTTGGGCCGGGACGCGCCCATATCAACAGGTGCCGTTTCAATGGAGTTGCCACGTCGAACGCCCAGATAACTCGCTATCGCACGAGATGTTTCTCGATTTGACTGGCGGTGATCCATCGCGTGCATTTGCGGAGTCACTCGTTAGTGCATTAGGAAAAAGCGGGCCGATCATCGTTTACAACCAAGCGTTTGAAAAGCGGATCATCAGAGAGCTTGCGAATCGATACCCAGATTTGGCACCCGGACTAAACGCGCTACTTTCCCGGGTGGTCGATCTTCTGCCACTTGCCAATGCCCATTTTTATCACCCTAGTATGAAGGGGTCGTGGTCACTCAAAGCGGTTCTGCCAGCGATTGCACCGGAGCTCGATTATGCAAATCTTGAGGAAGTCGCAGATGGATTAGGCGCACAAACTGCTTTTGTAGAAGCGATTCATCAGGAAACGCCTTTGGAACGGAAGGCAATTTTGGAGAAAGCTCTTTGTGAGTACTGTACCCGTGACACTTTTGCGATGGTCAAAATACTACGGTATTTTTGTCGCGAACCACGCCAATAGTTTCGAACCCCGCGAACTAATCAAACTCAAATCCAATTGGACCATGCCCTGCATTGGCAAGAAGCAATTTTTATTACAACATAACCACTTTCATTTCAACAAGTGCGTGCCTCGCGTCCGCCATCTGCTGCACTAAGCTCTAACACTGGCGCGCTTTTCCAGCCGAAAGTGCCGACAATACCGCACCAAATGGCGATCCGCGTTCAATTTTCTGCGAGAGCTGCCCGCTGCGCGCGTGCGACTCACTCTGTCGCATGTTGGCCTCAAGATGCCATCACCGCAATGAACCAGGTGAAATCGTGGATAGAAGAACCTTCTTATGTGATTTGGGCATGGCGCTTGCCTTGGGAAAACCGGTGACCTTTAGCACCTGTCCCATTTCCGTTCTTCTGGCAGAGGGTCCCAAAAGGGATGCGCAAACGGGTAGACGCCTTCCGGGGAGGCGCACCCACTTTAAGCCGGTAATCAAGGTAATCGGTGTAGGCGGTTTCGGTTGCAATGCAGTCGACAAATTGCCCGGCAAAAGGATCACGGGCATGGATTACATCTGCGTCGACAACGATAGGAATGCGTTGAAACGTAATCAGGCGGAAAATATCTTGAACCTGAACGGGCTTGCGGGGACCAGGTATGGTGTGAATCTGCGCGCGCGCGCGATGCCGCAGATTAGCTGTAACGCCGCGACAGAAGCTCGGGGCCGCCTTGCGGCAATGCTTCAAGGTGCAGATGTGCTCTTCATCGCCGTCGGGATGGGCGGCGGTACCGGAAGCGGCGCTGCTCCAGTAATTGCGGAAATCGCGCGCGACATGGGCGTTTTGACCGTGGCTTTTGTGACCACACCGTTTGCGTTTGAAGGCTACAGGAACGAGCTGGCCGAAGCCGGTATTGAATCGTTAAAGCCGCACGCGGACTCACTCATGATCCTGCCCAATGACCGTCTGCTGGAAAAACTCGGTGCCGGCGCTTCACTCATGGACGCATTCATGACATCAACGGAATTTTTTAATCTCGCTATTTCTGAAGTCGCCGATGCGATCAAGAGTTCGGGCATCGTCAGCGTCTACTTTGACGACTTGTACACAATGATGCGCGACAGCGGTATTGCGATGAGCGCTTCTGCATGGGCGAATGGCACGGACCGCGCACATGTCGCTGCGGCAAAGGCAGCAAAATCGTTGTTATCCAATGACGCATGCCTCAACAGTGCGCGCGGTGTACTGGTCAACGTTGCCACCAACGGGTCGCTGAAGCTTTCGGAAGTGCTTCAAGTGATGAGGGTCATCGGCAGCCGCGTGGGCAAAGATGCTACCGTGATTTATGGCAGCGCGCATCATAACTACGGCGACAACCGGTTAGTTGTGAGAATCTTGGCCACTGGTCTTGTCGACGCAGCAGCGAGTATCGACACAAGGAAACTGGCATGACAAATTCAAGATGGTGAGAATTTGGCCTTGAGCCCAAGACGGTTGCCTGGCGGGCATTGCGTAGAAATTTGCGCCGTCGCCGCGCAAATATGGCAGGATTACGCGAGATTCAGGAGATTAAATTTATGTCGACAGTCAAGGAAGAATTGACCAGTCTCATTCAAGGGCAGCCGGAAGATAGTACGCGTGAGGAAATAATTCGCGAGCTGGCTTTTCATGCGATGGTCGAACGCGGGCTTGCTGATTCTGCGGCCAAACGGATTATCTCGAATGAGGAGATGGCACGGCGCATCCGTTCATGGCAACAATAACGTGGACTGCAGAGGCTCAACGCTGGCTTGAAGACATCTTTGAGTACATTGCGGCAGACAGTTCCCGCGTCGCCGCAAGCACGGTTGACGGTATTTTTGAACGAGCACAAGTTCTCACGACGTTTCCCGAAATTGGTCACCGCTATGCCGCGTCGTCGCGCCACATTCGTGTTCTGCTCTATGGACACTATCGGATTGCCTATCTGGTAAAAGACGAAGGCAACATCGATATTCTCGGCGTATTTCACGGCTCGCTCGATATTGCCAAATATCAACTTTAACCTTTGCAATGCCCCACAATCTCCTGCGCAATCTGCGGTAACAGCGGCACCGGAAAATCGTGCGCCATGCCTTTGATGATGCTCACTTTCGCACGGCCTCCGCCATAAACAATTTCCCGCGCCGTTTCCATGCCGCAGACCGGTGACACCAGCTTGTCTTCGTCGCCGTGTATCACCAGCGTTGGCGCTTTGATCTTGCGCACGGTGTAGGTACGATCATCGCTGGCGGCGATGGCCATCAGTTGTCTTGCACCGCCCTGCGGGTAGTTCGAACGTTCGATATGTCGCGTGCAGAATTCGCGCAAATAGGCCGGATCGGGTGGGTAAGTCTTGCTGGAAATAACGCCCAATACTTTGACCATGCGATCAATCGCGCCTTGCGTATCGCCACGTTTGGCGGGCGGCTGCATGATCGCGCGCATGGTCTTCCAGGTGGGCTTTGGCAGGCTGCGACGCCCGGTTGTGGACATGATGGAGGTGAGCGTTGCCACTTTATCGGGATAGTTCGCCGCGAGGTTCTGCGCAATCATGCCGCCCATCGATGCACCGACCACATGTGGCTGTTTCAACCCCAGCGCGTCAATGAGCGCGGCGGTGTCGGCGGCCATGTCGTCGATCAGATAAGACGATTTCAGCGGCAGGCGTAGCATGAATTTCGCGTATTCAATCGGGACATTCGGCACGCCAAGATGATCGAGATGTGTCGAGAGGCCGACATCGCGATTGTCGAAACGGATCACACGAAAACCCCTGTCCACCAACAACTGGCAGAACGCATCGGGCCACAGAATCATCTGCACCGCAAGGCCCATGATGAGCAGTATGGGTGGGTCGTTTTCGTTGCCTAGCGATTCGTAGTGAAGTGACAGTCCGTTGGCGTCGATGTTGGGCACGGCAATCCTTATTTCAATTGGTCCAACGACTCAAAAATACTGATTCGACGGTCGCGCATGGTCTTTATAAAACCACTCCCGCCAGCCGATGCGATGAAATTTTTCCCACTTGCCCTCTTCCTGCGATAGGCGATCCGCCACCGCGTAAAGTGCCAGCGGATTGAAGCCCAGGCCGACGTGGCTCGCGTTGACTTCGATATTCTCGGACCGTCTGGATTCTTTTTGCATCGACAGCGGCCACGCCACGACGCCGTCGGTACGGCTGAAAATCGATGTGCTTGGCATCGGCGGCGAGACTTTTAATTGTTCGAGCAATTCGGGGTCGTCGATCTTGTGCCCACTCGCGAATTCGTAGACACGCCACGCATTGGTGGCCTTTGGGTCGCCCGCAAACGGCGTCCCCAGTGTAATGACGCTGCGCACCTGGTCAGGCAAGGCCTTGGCGAATTCGCGCGCATAAATACCGCCGAGACTCCAGCCGATCAGACTCACTTTGCGTCCTGATTCCTGCTGTATTTCCTGCACACGATAGATGCTTTTTTTCAGCACGCCTTCGCGAGGGCCCAGATTCAAGCCCAAATCCCACCCGTAGGTTTCGTAG
>JANYHZ010000030.1 GCA_025362135.1 Betaproteobacteria bacterium
CGGACAAACAGCAGACCCAGAAGGAAAAACGTGAAGCTGCGCAGAAGCAGCGGGCAGAAGCCAAGAAAGCCCGTGAGGCGGCCCAGAAGGAAAATGCGGATAAACAGAAAGCGCTTCACGACGCAGCAGAAGCCGAGAAAGCGGAAAAGGGTGAGAAAGGCGCAAAGGGTCTGCGCAAGGCGCATCCATTGCTCAAATAGCCGCCCTGAACGAGACAAACACCAGCATCCACGGGAATTTCCAGACGTTTTACACTTGAAAGCCGCGCCAGTGCTGGTGTTTAATCTCTACAGCGTTCGGATCGATCAAATTGTAGGTTCTCTAAATAGGCACTTTTCATGGGTTTCCAAAAAAACAATGAGTTGCACAACTTTTCTGAGAATTGATGGTTCGAGCTTCTCAGAAAAGTTGGCAAAAACCTACTGTAATCTCAGCTACACGACTCGCTTCCTATCGCCGCGGCAATCGATTTCCAGCATTCTAGTGTTGGCTTTGGTCACGAATGGTGAAAGAGCTTTTTAGCACTTCGCATGTCGACAACAAACGCTAAAAAGCGACGAGATCATCGCCTAAGAGAATAGCGATACGGTCCTGTGGAGCAAGAGGCTCGAGCTATGGATGAGGCAGTGTCGTTAGGGCGGTTAACTGGCGCAGTCGGAATGTTTTTGGAAGCGCTCGCAATTGGTGATCAGCATCGATCAGAAATAGTGAGCCTAGTCGTCATTAATCAGACTGCGGCCATCGCACGCGTTCCAGAGTTTAGAACCATTGCAGTTAGCCTGAAATATCTCTTGGTGAGAGTGGTCTTCAACTCGCGACCCCCATACAACACCTCCGACGCCAAACGTGATTCGCTTCCCGAAAGCTGGGTGGCAAATCAAAGGTTTCGGCACTTGTACGATTGCTCGACCATCGTGGAAAGTTTGAAAGCGAGTGCAACCATCACCGCTCTCCCATACATTTCTGCGCGGAAACTGATTCGCGTCGCAAGTCGAATTCGGTATCGCCGCCACGAATATAGGTACGTTAATGCCTATGGCAGAGATGTGCGATATGCGGTGTACGGTAAGATGTGAAGAAAATCGGTAACATCGACTAATAAGAATAGCTGCATTCATTGTCAAACTCGGCATAGGCGAACCCCGATCAGTTTGCTGGCTGGATTAGTTCTGGCAAATTGCGATACATGCTAATTTGGTGCCAACAGCAATGCCGCCGCGATAAGGGATAAGGCGAAATCAATGACTGACGCATTCTTCGAGAAGCCGATCCTCAATTCGCCATACGCGTATCCCGCCCGCCATTGGGAGCTAGACGCTCAAGGACAACCCACACAGCAGATCGAAGAGAGACGGCGTCGCGCTGACTTCATAACGCCGATACCCCAACCCAGACGGCGTACCGGCATCGCAGAACAAGGCGCTCTTGTTCTCGACGATGGCAGCGGACTATCTACCAAAGTTCAGCAGTACGCGCACTCTGCGATGATCACTTCTATCCGCCAAGAGGTAGACAAATGGCGGCTGTTGCCCAACCCCAACGACTGGAAAGTGACGCCAGAAACAGTCCGACTACTACAACATTGGCGTAGTCATAAATTCAACGATATCCGCCCGTTCTTCTGTCAGGTTGAAGCAATTGAGACACTAATCTGGCTTACCGAAGTTGCTCCCAATGCCGGCAAGACCGGTGAGCGGTTTCTACAGCATTTGCTCAACGCAAATCATGCAGCGAATCCAGAGTTGGATCGCCTTTCTCTCAAGCTCGCCACAGGAGCGGGCAAGACAACGGTGATGGCGATGATCATCGCCTGGCAAACGATCAATGCCGTGCGCCGGCCACAGAGCAAGCGTTTCACACGTGGATTTCTTGTTGTCGCACCCGGGCTCACCATCAAGGATCGCCTGCGTGTCTTGCAGCCTAACGACCCGGATAGCTATTACGCCAGTCGCGAATTGGTACCAGGCGACATGTTGGACGATGTGAACCGCGCCAAGATCGTCATCACCAATTTCCACGCCTTCAAAATGCGCGAGCGCATTGAGCTATCGAAAGGCGGCCGTCTACTTTTGCAGGGCCGTGGCGGAGACGAACTCAACACACTGGAAACTGAAGGCCAAATGCTTCAGCGCGTCATGCCGGGCCTGATGGGCTTGAAGAGCATCATGGTGTTGAACGACGAAGCGCACCATTGCTATCGCGAAAAGCCAAACGCGGAAGTCGATGCGGACCTGAAAGGCGACGAGAGAAAAGAAGCGGAGAAAAATACCGAGGCGGCGCGGCTGTGGATTTCCGGTCTTGAGGCGGTAAACCGCAAACTAGGGCTTGCCCGGGTTGTCGATCTTTCCGCAACGCCGTTTTTTCTAAGCGGTTCGGGCTACGCCGAGGGAACCCTCTTCCCGTGGACGATGAGCGACTTTTCCCTGATGGATGCCATCGAATGCGGCATCGTCAAACTACCGCGCGTGCCCATCGCAGACAACATTCCCGGCAACGAAATGCCCATGTTCCGCAACCTCTGGGAACACATTGGCAAGAAGATGCCCAAGAAGGGCCGCGGCAAAGCGGAATCGTTGAATCCGCTCGATCTTCCACCGCAACTCCAAACCGCGCTGCAAGCGTTGTACGGCCATTACGAAAAAACCTTCCATCTCTGGATGGAGAAAAAAGTCTCGGTCCCGCCCTGCTTCATCGTGGTGTGCAATAACACCTCGGCATCAAAGCTGGTCTATGACTACATATCCGGCTTTCAGCGCGAGAATACGGACGGCACATCGACGCTTGAGTTCGGCAAATTGCCATTGTTCTGCAATCACGACGAGCACGGCAATCCTCTGGCGCGGCCCCGCACGCTGCTGATCGACAGCGAACAGCTCGAATCCGGGGAAGCACTTGACGACAACTTCCGAAAAATGGCTGCCGACGAAATCGAGCGCTTTCGCCGCGACATCATCGAGCGCAGCGGCGATGCGCGACAGGCAGAGAACCTGACCGATCAGGACTTGCTGCGAGAGGCCATGAATACCGTGGGTCGTCCGGGCCGGCTGGGGGCAGATATCCGTTGTGTCGTTTCGGTTTCCATGCTCACCGAAGGCTGGGACGCCAACACCGTCACACACGTACTCGGTGTCCGCGCATTTGGTACGCAGCTCCTGTGCGAGCAGGTGATTGGCCGTGCGCTGCGCCGCCAGTCTTATGAGCTGAATGAAGAAGGCTTGTTCAATGTCGAATATGCCGACGTGCTCGGCATCCCGTTCAACTTCAACGCCAAACCCGTTGTCGCACCGCCGCAACCGCCGCGCGAAACCATTCAGGTTAAAGCGGTGCGCCCCGAACGTGACGCATTGGAAATCCGCTTTCCGCGCGTCGCCGGCTATCGCGTAGACCTGCCGGAAGAAAGGCTCACTGCAAACTTCACCGATGATTCTGTTCTGGAGTTGACGCCCGATCTCACGGGGGCGGCGGAGACTAAGAACTCCGGCATCATCGGCGCAACCGTGGACTTGAATCTCGTGCACATGGGCGATGTGCGACCCTCGCAAATCATCTATGAGCTGACCACCCACTTACTGATGACGCAATACCGGGATGCCAATGGCGACCCCCAACTCCACCTGTTTGGTCAACTCAAACGCATCGTCAAGCAATGGCTCGATGAGAATCGCCTGGTTTGCCGAGGGGGCACGTACCCTGCGCAGCTCAAATACAAAATGCTCGCAGATATGGCAAGCCAGCGCATCATGGCCGGCATCACCAGCGCCTTCCTGGGAAAGAAACCCATCAAAGCGGTACTTGATCCATACAACCCGGTCGGCTCAACCATGCATGTGCGCTTCAATACCTCCAAGACAGACCGTTGGGAAACCAGCGGTCCGCCGCCGAAATGCCATATCAACTGGGTCATTGCCGATAGCGATTGGGAGCTGGAGTTTTGCCGCGTTGCGGAATCGCACCCGCAAGTGCGTGCGTACGTGAAGAACCACAGCCTCGGCTTCGAAGTGCCGTATCGATATGCCTCGGAAATGCGGCGCTACCTGCCGGATTTCATTGTGTTGGTGGATGACGGCCACGGAGACGATGATCCCTTGCATCTCATCGTCGAGATCAAGGGCTTCCGCCGCGAAGATGCCAAGGACAAGCGGCTGACAATGGACAATTATTGGGTGCCCGGCGTGAACAATTTGGGCACGCATGGCCGCTGGGCATTTGCCGAGTTCACTTCGTTGTACCAGATCGAGAGCGATTTCAAGCAGAAGCTGCAAACCGAGTTCGGCAAGATGATCGTGCGTGCACTATCGCCACAGAAAGAGGGGGAAGCAGTTATATGACAGCCTCACTGTCAGCCTCTTTGGCCAAGTTACCAGTAACTTGGCGGCTATGCCAGTCCGCCATTTGTAGGAGTCGACGGACTGCGCAGCCTTGGTTTTCTATACATATGCGACCGGACATGTATAGAAAATCCCGCTTTCCTATACATGTCAGTCCTGATCTGCATAAAAAATG
>JANYHZ010000046.1 GCA_025362135.1 Betaproteobacteria bacterium
TTGCTGCGATTGGTGAACTTGACGGGATAGGTGCGCCTGCTGCGGTGCAAATGCAGTCGAGACACCGAGAAAACGCGGTGAGAGCAGCAAAAAGGAAGCAAAACGACACATCATCGGCAGTCGCCAAGAAGAAAAATGGCACGGCCAAAATTCGATACCGAAAAAATCGGGAGGCACCGGAGAAAAACATGCGAATTTCAACAAACCCCTAGAGATTCCGTAAGCGCTCTGACAAGGTATCGACGTATTTAGGGAACTTGTGGATGTCGTTGTGACCGGCACCGTTGACGACGACAAGTTCTGTGCCCGAACGTAGTTGCGTGAGGCGCTCGCCGTGGGACAGGCCAATGAGTGTATCCAGATCGCCGTGTTCGATCACTACCGGGCCACTGATTTTGGGAAGCCAAACATCGGTGCGCATCGGGTAGCGATTGACCGCGCCTGGCAACCACGGATAGTGCGCATCGCCCATCGCCTTCAGGCTTTCAAAAGGGGACACCAGCACCGTCAAATCAGGCTGCACATCGCTGGAAAGTTTTGCCGCCAGGCCGGTACCTAGCGAGCGACCGTACACCACCCGCTTCTTGCCGACATACAGGGGCGCAATCTTGTTCCAGGCAATGCGCATGTCCTCGTGCAGTTGCGTCTCGCTTTCAATTTGACCGCTGCTCTTGCCATATCCGCGGTAGTCAATAATAAAAAGGTCGTAGTTGACGCGCCGATAGAAATCGATGCTGGTGAGCCAGGTTTGCAAGTTGCCGCCATTGCCGTGCAGGAAAAATACGATGCCTTTCGGATCCGGCAGGCGCAAATGCAGGGCCGACAACTCCGCACCTGCAACCGCCACTTTCACCTCTTGCACACCGGCAATCGTGAACTGGTGATCGGGGCTTAGCGGCAGCGGCATGAATATCAACTTCTCCTGCCGGAAATAGACAAACGCGACGATTGCCGCGTAGACGAAGACGCTCATTATAAAAAGGGACAGTACCGCGCGCCGGGCGATAGTCGCCCGGCGCGAACTGCTTTGCGAAGTTATGGAATCAGGCACCACCGACAAAATCACGCTTACCGACTGCAACACCATTGTGGCGAAGGATCGCGTAGGCCATCGACATGTGGAAGTAAAGATTCGGAAATGCAAAATGCATCAGGTAAGGTTGACCTTTGAAGGTCACGGGATTGCCCGCAATCGTCAGACTGATATCGCGATCCTCCTGACCGTCGATTTGCCCGGGTTTAAACGTTCCGACGAAGGCGAGTGTCTTGTCGATGCGTGCTGCCAGTTCCGCGAAGGTAGTTTCGATATCCTCGTACTTCGGCAATTCAACACCGGCGAGGCGCGCCACCGGGCCTTTGCCGAAATCGGCTGCAATTTGTACCTGTCGCGTAAGCGGAAACATGTCCGGATACAGGCGCGAACCCAGAAACACGCTCTCGTCGATCTTCTTGTCGAGTGCATGAGCCGCACCCTTCGCGAGTACACCTTTTAGCGCGGTGAGGGATTTCTGGATGACGGGAACGGACGCTTGATACAGTGAAATGGTCATGAATTGTTGCTCCTTGTGAATGACGTGACGATTTTAGCAGGCTGCTTGCAGCCAAACCACGGGCCCTCGTCCCACGCCGCGTCCAGCGACAAATCCATCCTGGAACCGTCGGCGTCGTACCGCGCAATCAGACACTCGCTGTCGTTGTCACGAGCCTTCTGGTCGGTGGGTACGAAGTGGCGCAGAGACCGTCAATGACACCGAAGTTGCCGGTGCAATGGTGCAGCCAGAGGCAGTCACACTGGCCGGCGCAGTCACCCGGATGGAAACAATCATCGTGACTGCTAAACGCGGCCAAGCAGAAATCGTAGTGCAGTGAACTGCAGGTGATTGGCCTGCAAAAACACACTTTGTCCTCCGGCGGCTGATACGTAGTTCGACACGACGTGAGAAAATGCGCGCCAGAGCACAACGTATTTACTGGAGCAACATGACATGGCGCTAAAACGTCCCACATGGCCGCAAGGCCGCACCGTCATTCTTGAGCACACTTCGCACATCCTCGCTGGCAATCCTTTGGGCGACCCGCATCATCGCAAACTGGCCGTCTGGCTTCCACCGCAATACGACGAGATACTCGCAGGTTCACGCGCCAAGGGCAAACGATTCCCGGTTTTGTATGACCTGGTCGGGTTTACCGGTTCAGGGTTCAGCCATACCAACTGGCGCAATTTTGACGAAAACATTCCGGAGCGTGCCGCGCGCCTGATTCATGAAGGCAAGATGGGCCCGACCATACTCGTGTTCCCGGATTGCTTTACAGCACTAGGGGGCAACCAGTACATCAATTCTTCCGCTATCGGCAATTACGCCGATTACCTCACCAAAGAACTTATTCCTTTCGTTGATAGCGAATTTCGAACCCTCGCATCGCGGGATCATCGCGGCTGCTTCGGCAAATCTTCCGGCGGTTACGGTGCCATCATCCACGGCATGCAGTACGCCAAATACTGGGGTGCCATTGCCAGCCATTCGGGCGACGCCTATTTTGATTTTGTGTACATGCACGACTGGCCGAATACGCTCACGGAATTGATGAAGTATCGAAAGATCAAACGCAGGCCGGGTGCGATCCATGTTTTGAAGGAAGAGAAAGGTGCCGCGTTGGGTAAGGACGATGGCCGCGTAAAGAATTTCCTCGATACCATTTGGAATAAGGAAAAACTATCTGAGAGCGAGGGACATACGCTGATGATGATGGCGATGGCGGCAAGCTATGATCCGGATCCGAAAGTGCCATTGGGCTTTCGCCTGCCGTTCAACCTGGAAACGGGTGAGCGCATCGAACAACGCTGGAAACAATGGCTCAAGCACGATCCGGTGGAACTGGTTGTTAAACATCGCGCCAATCTGAAATCACTCAAAGGCATCTTTATCGATTGTGGTTGGCGCGATCAATATCATATTCACTACGGCGCGCGGATTTTGTCCAAGCGCCTTGCCCTTGCGAACGTGAAACATACCTACGAAGAATTTGACGATACCCATTCGGGTGTGGACTACCGCATGGAACGCAGCCTGCCATTTCTCTACCGTGCGCTTAAACCGTAGCTAAGAAGGGATATTGAGCATGAAAAAATTACTCGTTTTTCTGGTGTTGGTCTCTGTGCATAATTTCGTGTGGGCTGACGACAAGAATCCCTACGACGAAGCGGCCAACGCCAAGGAGCAGATCCAGGCGGCTCTGAAATCGGCGAAGGCGGCTAACAAAGCTGCGCTGATCGTATTCGGTGCCAACTGGTGCGGAGACTGCAAAATGCTCAACATGGAAATGCATCGGGGTGAGCTCGCCAAGTTGGTCAATGATCGACTGGTGGTGGTAAAAGTGGATGTCGGTCGTTTCGACCGGAACAAGGACGTGACGGCGGAATACGGCAACGTCGTCAAAAAAGGCATTCCATCCGTCGCCATGCTGCACACCGATGGGACCGTGGCGTATCAGACTGACGGCGGCGAGCTTGCCGATGCGCGCAAGATGGGACGCGACGGCGTGACGAAATTTTTTGGCGCAATGCTGGAAAAAACGAAGTAGCAATCGCGCCATTGCAGTGAGATTGCACCGCTCGTTTCCCATTGTGAGTTTTGGTCGTTTTTTTCTTCGCTGCCATCAATTTGACGCGACCCGGAGCGGACGGTTGAGTCCCGCTTTTTCCACTCGTGCTTAGCGCGACTTCGCGTATCGTCGCCGTCAGCAGTGCTCTCCCGGTGTGGGCACACCTAGCAATCTGGCCTTTCGCACGCCATCCCGAGGCTATGGAGGAATCAACGCCGAATCCAAAAATTCATCGTTTGATGAAAATAAATGTAAAGTAGCGGCGCGGGAATAGTTATTAAAAGAAATATTGAATTTCCACTCAATATCGGAGGAGTCTCGATGAAAAATTTGCCACGTTTGGTGTCGTATGCTGGTTTGCTTTCCTTGTTACTTACATTCAATACATTTGCGCAGGAAATTCTGATCGGACAGGTCGCACCGTTGCGCGGTGTGCTCGGCGGTGCTGGGTGTCAAAGTCTATTTTGACCACGTCAATGCCAAGGGGGGAATCAACGGCAAGAGGATTAAACACATCATCAAGGATGACGCTTACGTCGTTGCCGAAACGGTACGGCTCACCAAGGAGGTCATCGATAAAGATCGCGTCGTCGCATTGATTGGCTTTGCGGGAACAGGCAACGTGGGTGAATTGCTCAAGCAGAATGTGTTGGCGGATGCCAAGATAGCCTTGGTGGCACCTTACACAGGTGGAGAGCCGTTGCGAAATCCGTTTAATCCAAACATTTTTCACATTCGTGCCGGATATGCGGACGAAGCCGAAGAAATGGTCAAGCAGTTGGACAGACAAGGTTTAAAACGGATTGCGGTGATGTACCAGGACGACCCCTTCGGGAAGTCAGGTCTGGCGGGCGTTGAAGCGGCACTCAAAAAACGCGATCTGCCGCTGATCTCGAGCGCTGGATATGAAAAGAACACCGATAACGTGACCGACGCGGTGAAGATTCTCGCTGGCGCGTTACCCCAAGCAGTGATCATGATCTCGGTAAACAAGTCGACAGGCGCATTCATCCGCCAGTTCCGTGATGCGGCACCGGGTGTGCAGCTGTTCAATATATAGGTGGTCAATCCAAAGGAGCTCGCGCGACTGGCCGGCGAAGACAAGGCGCGTGGGGTTGGCATCGCGCAAGTGATGCCCTATCCATACAGCCCGGCAGTAGCTGTGGTCAACGAATACCGGCAGCTCATGGCGAAATACGCGCCTGGAAAAGAACTTTCCTACACCAGTCTGGAAGAGTTTATCGGCGCGAAGGTGCTGGTGGAAGGGCTACGCAAAGCCGGGGCGAACCCGACGCGTGAAAAGGTCATAGATGCACTTGCGACGCTTCGCAAGTACGATGTCGGCGGATTTACCGTATCGTTTTCGCCCGACAATCGAATCGGTTCCCGATTCGTCGAGGTAACAATCATCGGGAAAAACGGCATACTGCAGCGCTAACAAACCTTTGATTTGAAAGCGATGGACAAGAAATGGTGCGGCGTGACAGGAGAAAATATCCTGGACGCCTCGCCGCGCAGTTTCTACCGTGTGACGAATCCAAAGCGTCCGGTGATTTGTGAACAAGCATTGTCGCTTGCTGAAAATCTCGCCGTCATTCCTGACGGGTTGGCTTCGATCTCGACCAATTCATAGGAGCCAGAAAGTCCCGGGCACTGATAGGTGCCGGTTGAGGATCCCATCCGCCCGCTCTGCCGATAATTGCCAACGTAGTTGCAAACCGTTCCGTTTCCGTTGGTGGTCATGGCAAAGTTGGTTGCGGAATTTGTTACGGACACGCCTACGACAGTCTCCGCTGTGCCGTTATTGGCGTTGTTCGCACAGCCCGTGGCGGTTTCCTTGATTACACCTGCATAGCTTCCTGTCAGGTCATTGTTTCGAAAGGTCTGGCGAGTGAGCGCCTTGGTCACAAACGTGCCATCCACACTGTAATTTAACGTTGCCGCGTCAACAAACGCCGCAAACGTGACGGTGCCGACCTGTCGGATGGATACCAAATTGGGATTGAAAAAGGTCCCAAGCCACGGACCTGCGGTTTCGTACATCGGACCTGAAAAAATCAGTGCGCCTGAGTTCGACTGGCCTGTATACGATGCTTGTCCGGTGTAGAAGGTCGCGCGATTGTTAGTACCGTAAACGAAAAAAGTAAGAAAAACTATTTCCCGCTGATGCGTAGCGGTGACTCCCCACCCTGACTCATTCGCGTTCCACCACAGGTCGGTCAGATCGGTGGTGAATGTGTTCGCCGAGGCGAACGGTGAAAATAACCAGACAGATAGCAGACATGCGGCGAATTTTTTCATTCCTGTTTTCCAAAATTTTGGGTTTAACGGCGAGTGGGGGCATTTGGTGGTCGTTTTTCTTGATCGTGGGTGTCCGCCAAATCGAGGCGGACACCCGATGTAACAGGCAGTATGAGACGGGTCGACACCGGCGCGAAGTGGCGTCCGATGAACACCAAACTACTCTTTCTGCTTGCGGTTTTCCTCCTCGCCGTCTTTTTTCTTGTCTTTCGGCTTGCTCGCGACCGGCTTGGGCTCTTGCGCAGGTGGTGCCGCGTTCGGCACCGGTTTAGGTGGTGGGGGTGCCGCCATGGGTTGTGCGCGCTGTTGCTCGCCTCTGCCGCGCTGCTCTGGCGGTTGCGCGGCAGGTACCGGCGTTGCAGTCGGCGGCGGAGCCGCAGGTTGTGCACGCTGCTGTTCACCCCTGCCACGCTGTTCTGCCGACGGCGCGAATTGCGGTGGTGGAACCGGTATGGGTGCCGTATTCTGCAGAGGGGAGGATGGCTGTCCACGTTGTGGCTCGCTCCTTCCGCCCTGCTCCGGTGATCTGCCGCGTTGCTCAAGCGGTTGCACTGCGGGTGGCGGCGCAAATTGTGGGGGTGCCACCGGGGGAGGCGTAGCGTTTTGCGGCGATGTGAACGGTTGTCCTCGCTGCTTCTCACCCCTACCGCGTTGATCTGGCGGTTGTGTGGCGGGTGCTGACGGCGCGAATTGCGGTGGCGGGACCGGCAGCGGTGCAACCGATTCGCCACGCGCGCCAGGGCCACGACGGTCATCGGAACGTCCACGTCCGTCGCCCGCGCTGACAGCTGGTGCAACACGTGGAGGCATTGCCGTCGGCGGCGCAATTTGTGCAGGCGCAACGACATTCACGAATGGTATCGGCGTTGCGGCGACCGGTCTCATGTCCTTGCGTGCAGCAGCATCAAGCGGTCTGCCGGGCTGGGCAATGAGTTGTTGCTGTTGCGCGGCGAAGCCGACCGCCGCTGGTGGTGGCGCGCTACGGGCAACGACAGCCCGATCAAACATGCTTGGCGGCGGCGCGCCAGCCTGAACAGCGGCACCACGCACACTCTGTGCGGTCGGTGCCACAGACGGAACGGCCATGACAGGCCTGCTAAGCAGCATGTCGCGCGATACCGGCACTGCGGCCCTCGCGACGGACTGCGACTGCACGAATACATTGGTCGGCACAGCGACGACTGCGCCCGGCACTGTCTGGTTGGCGTACACAACATTGGTGACGTTCGAATTGTTGTAGTAATTGTTAACAACGGTGTTGTTGATGACGGTGTTGCTGATGTTGACGTTCTCGAAATAATTACGGCTTACCGTATACGAAGGCCGATAGACCTCGCGTGGCGCAAGCGGGAACCATCCGATGCCGCCGACGTTGCCACTGGATATGCTCAGTTGGAAGTTGTTTCCGCCCACGAAGGCAACCAACGCTGGAGCATAGTAGGCGCGCTCGCGCACCGGACCGGGTACCCAGCCCCATGTGCCACGCAGATTCGTCCAGCGGCCGTAATGGGAGACCGCAAAGCCCCACGGTTGATCATCGATCCAAGTCCAGCCCCACGGGTCTACCCAAGCCCAATGGCCGTCGCGGTAAGGCACCCATCCGGACGACACACGGGTTGGGAACCACACGCTTCCATAGGTCGGGTCGACGCGCCAATTGCCGTTCGCGTCGAGGTCTTCATAGCCAACCACGTCTTGCGACACATAGCGGGCAGACGGTGAGTTCTCGTAGCGGCGGTCGCGATCATTCGACCAGCGATCAAAATCGTCGAAGCGTGGCGTATCGACATATTCGTAGTCCCGCAAGCCGGTCCCCGTGAAGCTGTATGCCTGGCGCGAATCAATGATGTAAGCGGCACCATCTCCATACGCCTCACCCTGACCGCGGCGAACGAAAATGTCCGTGGCATAACCGTCGCGATCCACCGAGATCCGGTATTCGCCGGGTTGTGTCAGCGTAAAGGCGAGATTGGGTGTATCCACCTCGAATACTTGATTGCGACTGAGTCGCCGCACGCGGACGTTCAATGTTCCCTGGGACAATCGAAGTTGCGCAATACGGTCGTCGAGATTCAGAATGGATAGACTGGTATTGGAGCTCATGCGAACAATCCCGCCACCAATCTGGACTTCTGCGCGTGCACGCGAGTCGACCCAAAGGCGGTCCCCGGTTGTCAGTGGCCGATTGATCGAAGCGCGTATCCAGTCGTTCTCGCCGGCAGGCGAGAAGCTGACGTTACCGGTCATGTAGCCAACACGCGCTACGCGCGATGGCGGGTCCGCACTGGCCATGGTGCTGAATGCCAAAACGGCGACACTGGTTATGAGAGCGAAAGCCCGAATACGTAGAGATTGAATTGCCATGATAACTCCTTACAAAAGATGCGTTATATGTGTCGGTCGATCGGTTTGGGCCACGACACGGTCGCGCGGCACAATACTTGCAACATCGAATCTTGATACGCGTACAACGCGGCGCGACGTAATTTTGATGACATCGGAGGCGATGATGACCAGGTCGGGGGAGTTTTCGAGGCCGAATTCATCACCCCTTGCGGGTAACAAACGCGAACGACGCGGCGGCAGACGAAACACCAGGAGTGGCTGTACATCTCGCTTTGGCACAACCGTTCCACTACGCAACCCATTCCGGTACAGAGTCGTAAAACTGATGCACAAGCCGGTTCCAGTTGTCCGTAAATTGGGCCGGGATTCTTTATCGAAGCTTGGTGCGAGCTCGATCTATTCCCGGTTTGCGTTGAACACGTAGACTTTATTTCCTTGTCGAAACGCAACGCTTTCCAGGTTGTCGCGTAGAGTTTTTCGCCAAGGCCGAGGACGCCGCCAAATGAAAGTAGCGCGTAAACAATGCGTCCAGTAAGGACATCAATCACAATATTCTCAACATTGCCCACGTCTTCGTTCAGTCGGTTAACTACATTGGTGCCGATTTTATTTGCGGACTTCACGGCGATCCCGGAGAAAACAGCGGGGTCGGCGATGGCCGGGTCGGATTGGCTGGGGACGCGCACCGTGTTTGCCTGTAACAATTAATACCAGTACTTTCTGTCGCTGCCTAACCCGGCTGTATCGGAGGAAACCGCAAATCAGTGTAGGACTTTGCCTCACGGCACCAGCGCCGCCGTTCGCCGCGATCTGGCGGGAGGCTCATATGCCACAGCTTGTCCTACAGCCGGTTCCCAATGCAGCCTACAGATTAACTGCGGTGGCGCGAATTAGCATGCTGGTAGTGCCAACATAAACAGGGAAAACATAATGGAGCAGATCATTGCAGGACGATTTGAAAACAAAGCCAAAGCAGACGCGGCTGCAGCGGCGATTGTTCGTTACGTTGACCGTACCGACATATGCATTTTTCACAACAACCCGCCTGGCCAGCACGGGACAACAACGGCGAGCGCGGTGGAAGTAATCAATCCTGGCTTGGAAGCAGATGACGAATCTGCTGTTTCGTCCGCCGTGACGGCTGGCTTGGCGGCGGGTGCAATTGGTCTCGTCGGCGGGCCCGTAGTGGCGTTGGCTGCGGCTGGGGTGGCTGCTTACACGGGATCGTTGATCGGCGCAATGGGAGGCATGCAAGATGAACAATCGAAGCAGTTGCCAAACCTTCGGCCAGCAGGCGTAATCCTAGCGGTTCGCATCGCACGCCCGGGCGGCGAAAAATTTGTAATTGGCGATTTGCGAATAGCGGGTGCAGAAGATATCGAAAGCGCCGAGGGCGAATGGCGAGATGGAGACTGGGTGGATTTCAACCCCGTTCAGGAGCCGCACCTTATCGCGGCGTGAGAGTGCGATACGCGCTGTGAATCCCGTTCGGACGCGCCGCTTATTGCCTCTCTCCAAGCGCGACACGAAACGCCTCAAGCTTTTTCTCATAGTCGGTTGCGTCGCCGTACTCGACAAAGTTCAGGTAGCGCTTGTGGGTGCCGAGTATTTTGTGCGCGTGTTTGATCGGGCAGAAGTATTGCTCGGTTCTCGATACGACCTCGGCGATGTAAGACGTTAGCCCCGCACCGTACGCACAATAGGTGCAGTGAAATTTTTCGATGAAGTTTAGATAATCGAGGTGGTGGCGGTCGAGCACGATATAGTCGCGTCGGCGCACTTTGACGACGCCGTAAATCGGGAAGCAGGTCGCCTGATAGAAGCTGACAAAGATATCGAGGATCAACAGTGGAAAAATCATGCCGTAAATGATCGGCCCGGTGATAAGATTCTGTGGTCGGTTAGTCACCAGCCAGCGGAAAAAATTCTTCTTTAGCTTGCGGTGCGTCTGCCGAACCGCCTTTTCAAACTCAATGCGCCGACCTTTGATCTCGAAGAACATCTTCGTCTCCTGGCTCTGGAGCGCAGTACGCATCTCGTCTTCGAGTGCGTTCATCTGGTTGAGCAGACTGCGGATACGATCATTCATGAAACTCCTAACTGGTCAAGCGGTTATTGATCTGACGGTGCCACGAACCGTCCGGTCTGCGCGATATATTTTCGTCCGCTAATAATATCTGTGTTCCCGCACCGTCACCTCAAGCATACTCGACAGCGTTGTCGTATTCGACAAGCCATTTTTTGGGTCCGTTGTGAATCGGTATATTCTGGTCGCAGTTAAACGACATACGTGGCACGATTCGGTGCGTGGATGTGATTGGCAAAACCCCGCTTGCGCACGTCGTTTACCAAGGCATCGGCAAACCGGCCGCAAGGATGAAAACATGGAATCGCAGGGGCTTGTGGTGAAGCGTACCGGCACGACAGTTGCAAGCGTACAGTGCGGGGGAAAGCTAACCAGACTTCTGGGGACGGGCTCGTTCGCGTGAGTCGGTGTGAAGAGCGATGGCGAAGAGTTTGATTTCCCGGATTAATGCACGCAATGTTAACCCCGCTGCGTGCTCTCACGGGATTTCAATGGTAGTGCGCTGGCGCTGAATCGGCCTCTTCGGGCAGCTCGGCGTGCACCATTTCCTTATCCGCATCGACGAATAGAGGTGCGCCACAGTCTTCGCAGAATTCGGGGGCGAACAGCTCCGGGAGCTTCAAGACTTCGCCGATCTTGCACTCTTTCAGGATGGCTTCAATTTCCTCGCGCGGCGTCCGTTGCGTCGCTTCCGTATTATCGTCATCCTCGCGACCGAACAATGGCCAAACGACGCCGTGTACAACGTCGTCCTGTCCGCGCGAAGTGAAGGCGATGCGGTATTCGTCCACAATTTCATCGCCGACGCCGGCAACAATCGCGCGTAAATGTCCTGGATTGGTCTTCAGGGTGTCTTCGAGAAAGCCAATTGCTGCGCGCACCGCATAGGGGCGGACCCGACGGTCAGACTCGCGGCAATTATGAAAGTAGGCATCCGGCAGGCAACACTCAAACGCGGTACCCGGGAGCAGGCGCGCCAGGTTCGGACGCCCTTGCGCAACCCATCGTTCAAGGCAGTCGGTGCGGGTGAGTTTTTCAGCTTTCTCCTGCCATCGAAACAGCGGCGCGCCTTCGGCAACAGCAACCGCGGCGAGCAAAAAACGCGAGTCCGCCAGCAGCGGTGCTGTTTCGGCTGCTTGCGAAAAATCGAAACGAGGGCGGCTTTGATGAATAGCGGCATCACCGAGCTTGACGGTCATTTTGCGCACGCTTGAAAAGTCGCGCGGCATCTGGTCGATGCTGTAAAGATACGGGCTCATGGCTGCACGCGCATCACGCGCCAGTACGTGCGCCTGCAGATGCGTGACCACGTCATCGCTGATCTCCTGCGGTATCGGGCCCGAGGGGATGGCATAGCGCGACCAAGCCACCATCGGTAAGGCCAGGAGCAGTACGTCCCAGTTAATACCATCCACGTTCAATCTGGTGGATTCCGATGCTGCTTCGATGAGCTCAATAAGAACATCATGTGCCAGCGGATTGCTTTTGAATGTATGGTCGAGCGCAGATTCCAGTGTTGGATCATTGCTGACTTCTATCGCCTTCACGACCAGTGTCGATATTTCCGCTTCCCACACTCGATCTTCAACTCGGCTGCCGGAAACGGCCAGACCGGTGGAAAGCGCAATCAGACGCTCGGCATCACGACCGAGGCGAAGAGGGGATTTGCTGCGCACGCGTTTCATGGCGGATTCATTCCATTGCGGGGAGGCGCATTATACCGCCGCCAACGCAAAGCTGCCTCGCGCGCGCCGCAACCTCAGGCTGGGGTTGCGTTCGCCGGGCGCATCCGCACCGACCGAATCGGCTGCCGCAATGCATTTTCGTGTCTTTCGCGCAACCAATCGGTGAGGGCGACAGATGTGTCACGAAATAGGCGGGAGAGTGCTGTGCGACGGTGCTCACGTACGTGCTGTTGAAACGCTATATGGTTTGGAATGTTCATGATTCTCTTTTGGGTGAGCGCCCCAAAGTACTCGGGGGCTACGCACATCATATGATTGCACTCGCACGGTACACAATCCGGCTAAAAGGCATAACATTGCTGAATTAATTTCACAAATCGCGAGTAGTGACGGATGGATACACCGGGAGAAATGAGGGCGTTTGTGCGCTCGGTCGAGCTGGGTGGTTTTTCTGCCGCCGCGCGAGATCTCGAATTGACGCCATCGGCTCTATCCAAGCTGGTTACCCGTCTCGAGGACCGGCTGGGGGTGAGATTGATGAATCGCACCACGCGAAAGCTCGCATTAACTGCGGAAGGTGACGCGTATTTTTCGAGCGCCAGACGGATTTTGATCGAGATCGAAGAAGCCGAGGAGGAGGTCACACGCTTTTCCAACAGTCCGAAAGGCTTGCTGCGCGTAAACACTGGCGTGGCGTTTGGATTGCATCAGCTGGCGCCTGCCTTGCCGCGCTTTCTGGAGCGATATCCCGAGATGGAAATCGACATCAATATCAATGATCGCGTCATCGATTTGATGGAAGAGGGTGCCGATATCGCCATTCGCAGCGGTGTATTGCGAGACTCGTCTTTAACAGCGAGAAAAATATGCGATTTGCAGCGCGTAATCTGCGCTTCGCCCGGCTACCTCAAAAAGCATGGCACGCCGCGCGAACCGCAGGACTTGCTTAAGCACAACTGCATTTCCATCAGCGCCGCACCACAGCTACGCCGCTGGCCGTTCGCGACAAAAAACGGCATCGAATCCATCGAGGTTAAAGGCAATGTAAGCGCCAATAACGCCGAAACGCTTTTGCAACTTGCGGCGACCGGTGTCGGCATCATCCGTCTGGCAGATGTCATCGTGAGCGACGGCATACGCGCCGGTTGGCTGACGCCGGTGCTTGCGGACGTGCACCAGCGCGAACCGCTGCCGCTCTCCGCGGTCTATTTGCCGGGAAAGCACAAGAGCCCGCGTGTGGCAGCGTTCGTGAATTTCCTGGTGGAGACCTTTGCGTCAGCGCCATGGCGCCGGGGGCTCGAAGTCGGTACGCGACCGTTGGCGACGAGACGACAATAAGCGAACGCAGCGACCCTCCGGGAAGGTATAGTTGCAAAATTCCTGATGACAAGGAATTTGCCGGAAAGGACGTAAAAAATGAAGGTCATAAATTGGCTGGTGCAGGGGTGGCTCGTGAAGCTTGCAGTCATTCTTTTGTCGGCGGCTGCGCTCGGTGGTTGTACCACCGTTGGCCCGTACAACTCGAGCTCGGAAGGTGCCGATAACGTCCTCATGCTCAAAGGACATGATCCGGTCGCCTATTTCACGATGGGTAAACATACCCTTGGCAAATCCGATATCAAGGCAACGCACGAGGGGGCGACGTACCGCTTCGCCAACGAACAGCATAAAGCGATGTTCATATCGGACCCCGACAAGTACGTACCACAGTACGGGGGCTTTTGTGCGAATGGCATCGTTTACGGAATTCCATGGGGCGGTGATCCTGACACCTGGAAGCTGATCGACGGCAAGCTCACTATTTTCGGTGGAGAGTCCTCGCGCAAGTATTTTCTGATGGATGAGAAGAAGAATCTGCAATTGGCAGATCAATACTGGTCCCGCGAAATCAAAGGCTCGAACGGGTTCACCCAGCGTTACTATCGTTTGGCGGTGCGCGTTCCGCATTACAAAACCGGTGCGCAACTGGAGGCCGAGTGGCAACAAGCCCAAGGCGGAAAACCATCCGGTCTGTAGCACGGTCGACATCTCTGCCGGCTATCGCTGCGTCAACTGCCGCGAAGACGCTGGTTTCACTCACCAGGCTGGGGAGCGCCAGCGCGGCGACGAGAAGAAGCAAAAACGTATTTATGATCTTTACCTCAAGAGCACCAAATTCATCAACAACTGGGACCTGGTCGATATGTCGGTCGAGCATATCGTTGGCGGCTGGTTGGCCGACAAACCGGCACTGCGCAAACGCGTCCTCACGCGACTGGCAAAATCCAGCTCGCTCTGGGAGCGTCGCATTGCAATCCTCGCGACGTTTCACTACACAAAAATGGTGATGTCGCAGAAACCTTGCGCATCGCGCGGCTATTGCTAAAAGACCAGGAGGAACTGATCCAGAAGGCGGTTGGCTGGATGCTGCGTGAAGTCGGCAAACGCGTGGGCGAGCGTGAGGAAGAGTCTTTTCTGAAGCGCCACTATCGCGACATTCCGCGCACGATGTTGCGATACGCAATTGAACGGTTCGCGGAGCCTAAACGCAAACGCTATCTGGAGGGCTCGATTTAGCGGTAGGTGCAACAATATCGAACGTAGATGTCCATTTGACGCGGCACCCCACACATTTTTTGCCCAAAAGGCGCACCAGTACTAGGGTTTCGCAAACATTGCCGCAGGCAGGACGCGCGTGGCTTTCGCGAAAATGGTCAATCGCCACAGCAGGTACGCGCAGCAAAACAGGCCGGTCACAAGCGCAACCATTTCAATTGGGCCGCGTTTGATTTTGGCGATCTGTAAAACGAGGTACGGGCCCATGGCAATGGCAAACATGGCAAGTTTTCCTGAAATTTCTGCGGAGTTCAGCCGTGAATAGTCGCGCAAGGCGTGACCAAACATCAGGATCGATGAAAGCAGGATGGCTAATAGCGCCTGCGAATATGTGGCGAACGGCATTTTATATACCGAGGCGGCCACAAGCACGCCAACACTGCAACTGAGCAAGCACGATAATGTGTAACGGAAGACAATGGATTTGACAGCCGAATTAATCAGTTGATCGCGTGGCCAGCCCGGCGAGAGCGCCAGCATTTCCTGCTCGTTCCGCGTTCGGAATATCGACCGCCCCAGTTGCGCTTGGAGTGAAGCAAAGGCCACCGGGAGCCCGGAAATCAACATCGCCGCAAACTCGGCTTTGTCAGGCTCAGGTATAAAGTGCGGGAACAGCACAAACATCGCGGACCACATGGCGCTGATCCACAGCACGCCTGCCCAGTGACCACCTGGGCCCAGACAGAAGCCAAGTAAGCGTTGACACTTTTCCGCGCCAGCGATTTGTCTCAGTGTCAGATTCAGCAGGGGCCCATAGCCAGTAAATTTGTTCCACTGCAAGCCCGTCCCGCGGAGGTAATCCCAATGTGTACCGAAAAACGCCTGCGCCTGCCATGTACGTTGACGATGCCTGAAACGCAAATCACCCTTGAAGCCAAGCAAGCCAAATAGTGTCAAAATGATGAGCATCAACGCGATGCCCACGTGCGTCAAAAACTGCGATGACATGCCATAAATCAGGTACAGCAATTGCGTGAATGTCATGCCAAATAGTTGCTCACTCAAAAAGATCGATGACAACCACGCCACCCAGAATAGTGTTCCAACAACGGGAAACAATCTGACCAGCCCCGCCAAACCCAGCATGCCGCCGCTTACCGCGCACACGGCAATGAGTATTTCAACGTTTTCCCAGGCAAATGCAGGCCTGGAGCTGAATCGCGTCTGCAAGAAAAAAGTTGTCAATCCGTATGTCGTCCAGAGGCAAGCCAACATGAAAAGTGTCGCCCGGATGCGCCGGGACGGTTGGACCAACCCCGCCGCGACACTCCAGACTACGGCGCAAAATAGGTAGGAATTGGCGAAAAATGTCGCGAGCAACATCGACAGCATGAGCCACATGAGACAGGTCGCGCCGGCGACGCGTTTTTCCAAGCCAGGCGTCAGTTGCTGGTTGATCGGTGAGCAGAGGTTCGCCATGCTCGAGACAAACTTGTACCACCAATACAGCACCAATATTACTGTGGGCAACACAAAAGCGAACAGGCTGTCCATCCCAATGCGCATACCCCTGGACATCCACACGAGTGAGCCGCCAAACCAAACCATCGACGCGAACAACGTGCAAGTCACGAGTAACGCGCTCCAGCCGCGATTGCGACTCTCTGTCAGGGGCAGTTCCCATAGCGGGATGAAACCGTTCATTGACTGATTTCTATAAAGAGATCTTCCAGTGCAATGGCTTCCACGCGAATTCCCTTGCTGCGGAAATCATCGATTCGCCCCTGATCGGCTTCGCCAAAGGTAAGCAGCAGTGTCGTGTTGCCCGCGCGGTCTTCAACGCGCTTTAGCATTTTTCCGAACGCAATTTCCTGGAGTAATTGTGTCGGTCCGACGACGCGGTGCGTATGCTCGGTAAGCGTATCGAGTACCTGATGCAGAATAATTTTTCCGGCCACCATGATCGCAACGTCAGACGCGACCCTTTCCAGATCGGAAAGAATGTGCGTTGAAAGCACCACGGTTGTTTCATTTTCAATCGTGCGCTCGACGAGTTCACGCAGAAAGTCGCGCCGTCCCCCCGGGTCCAGACTCGCAACCGGTTCATCAAGCACCAGAACATCGGGATCGTGGGCCAGCGCGCGGATGATGGAAAGCCGTTGCTTTTCGCCCCCGGAAAGCTTCCCGATTGGGGTGTGCAGCGGAATCGACCAGCGATCAAGCAATGCCGCAACTTTGCTATCGTTCCAGCGCGTATAGAACGCTTTGAAAAAAGCCAGCATTTGCCCGGCATTGAGCCACTCGAACAAATCATTCTGTTGCGGTACGTATCCGACGCGGCTGCGCGCCGTCTCACTGAGCGACATTGGCGATTCGCCGAGCAATCGGACTTCACCAATGTCGACCTCCCGCAAACCGAGCGCACATTCCAGTAGTGTGGTCTTACCCGCACCATTACGGCCAAGCAGGCCGACCACTCTCCCCGCAGACACCGTGAAATTGGATCCATCGAGAGCGAGCTTCCCGGGGAAGCGTTTGAACGCGTTGCGCATCTCAAGAACGGGTGAGGTCATCATCTGCCTTTCAAAATCTTTTCGAAGAGAGTTAGTGCAGTTGCGGCCTCAATTTCCAGTTGCGTGGCCTCCGTCGCTGCGCGCTCCAACGTTGGTCGTAGCAGCTCCGAGCGCTCAGTTCTGGTCTGTGCACGCGTATGTTGGGCAGCCACAACCATGCCCACCCCTCTTCGGCGCTCCAGCACGCCAGCCGCTTCGAGTTGGCTGTACGCTTTCGATACGGTCATCGGATTGACGGCCAACACTTGCGCGGTCTCGCGCACCGAGGGTAGCTCGTCCCCGGCGGCCAAGTGTCCTCCCGCAACCAGACGGCGAACCTGAGCGACCAGTTGCCGATAGATCGGCTCGCCAGATCCGGTCGTGACTGAAAATAGTGTCGCCGGCGTGATTGGTGAGACTGTTGTCATGGTGTGGTGTTAATGTGTATTAGTACAATAATACACGTAAATATTGAATGCGAACTGTTTGGGCAAAAGCGCTTTTAACGGTCCTCTACTTCTTTGAGTGCGCTTATAATTCCCGTAACCTTACACACGGCGGCGCACATGAAAACCAAACAAGTTCTTACATTGGAAGATACCCAGAAAATCCTCGCCGCCGCGGAAGCCGAAGCGAAGAAAAACAACTGGGCGGTATGTATCGCGGTTGTCGATGACGGCGGCCATTTGCTTGGGTTCCTGCGTCTCGATGCATGCGCGCCTTCCAGCGTGGCGTTCGCGCAAGGCAAGGCCCGCAGCGCCGCATTGCGTCGGCGCCCTACCAAAAGCGATGAAGACATGGTGAACAACGGTCGTTTCTCGGCGCTATCGATGCCGGGCATCACTTTCCTTGAGGGTGGTGTGCCCATCCTGGTTGAAGGAGAAACCATCGGCGCGGTCGGTGTGTCCGGCGTAAAGTCTGCGGACGACGCCCTCATTGCGCAAGCGGGCATCAGCGCATTGTTTAGCTAACCACGTGCATTGCCCCAGTTGCAGCGGTGTGATGGAAAGTGTCGCACTGGCGACCCATATCGGCACGCCGGTCGACATCGATATTTGCGGACCGTGTCACGTGATTTGGTTCGACCACATGGAAAGTACCTCGCTCTCGCCCGGTTCGGTGATTGAGATGTTCAAGCGCGTCCATGCGGCACGTGACGGCGGGCGAAATATGCTGAAATTGGTGGTCGCGTGTCCGCGTTGTGCAACTACGCTCGCGAGCACGACAGACCTCGCCAAAGGCGGTCGTTTTTCGTACTTCCGCTGTACCAGCGGCCATGGACGGCTCATCAGCTTCGTGCAGTTCCTGCGTGAAAAAAACTTTATCCGAAGCCTGCAGCCGCACGAAATTTTCGCGCTATCGGTCGGAGTGAAGCAGATTCGCTGCTCCAGTTGTGGCGGTCCGATCAGTCTTGAAACCGACAACGCGTGCACGCATTGTGGTGCCCCCATCTCCGTGCTCGATGAGGCGGCAGTGGAGAGGGCACTGCTTGCACTGCAGGCCAGGGAGACTCAGCGCACCACGCTCGAGCCGGCGCGAATGAATGAGGCGCTGCTTACGAACGAGGCGAGTGCGCGTCGCGCCCGGCTCAATCAAGGAGCGCAGCAGCCGCAGCCCGGCTTGATGGAGTGGTTAAGTGATGCATCGTCGAACGGTCGTCTTGCTGATCTGGTGGAGTTTGGTATCAGCACGGCGCTGGCCGGCTGGCTCGACGACTAGGCAAGCGGAGAAAGCACGTCGTGAATCTCGCAATCATCACCGGTACGACGAAAGGCATTGGCGCAGCGCTCCGTGACGTGCTGGCCATGGACAAGAACAATATTGTCATCACTTTGTCTCGCGCACCCGCGACAACCGAGTCGCCATTCAACGTCACCCTGGATGTAAGCGATCTGGGCGCAATCGAGGCCGCCTTCGCGTCGGTTGTCGGCCGCATGGGCGACCAGCGTTTTGATCGCGCTGTGCTGATTAACAATGCTGGCGTGGTCTCACCCGTCGGCGCGTTCGACAAAATTGGTGCGACTGAAACGGGCCACAGTCTCATTGTGAATGTAGCGGCACCGATGGTTCTCTCGCGCCAATTCGCACTCGCCACGCGCCGTATCGCCGCACAGCGCCTGATCGTCAATATCTCATCCGGTGCCGCCAAGCGTGCGGTAGCAGGCTGGTCTGCTTACTGCGCTGCCAAAGCAGGATTGGAAATGGCCACACGGGCGGCGGCGCTCGATGCGTCAAGGAACGATCCGACACTTTCGATTTGCTCCCTCGCGCCGGGGGTCGTCGATACGCCGATGCAGGGATTGATTCGTGATACCAATGAAACAGAATTCCCGGACGTGGAACGATTTCGTGCGATGAAAGCCGATGGCGTATTGCGCGACGCGCACGATGTGGCGAGGGACATCGCTGCCTTGATTGCGGGCGGGAGACTCACCAATGGCGGTAATTTTGACATCAGGGAAATGACACAATGAACGCGGCAAGTGAAGTGAATCGAAGGAAGCACACCAAGCTCCAGTACTGCGACGTAAACGTGTGCGAGGGTATATGTTGTTCGGATGGCGCGTTTTTGCTGGAGGAGGAAGTACGCCTGATAGATAAAGTGGTCAAGAAGCACCCGGAACATTTTGCGCTGTTGCCAAATGACTACATCATTGCGGGCGAATGGGAAGGTGAGACCGGCCCCCAGACCAACACGCGTAAATATGTTTATCGCGACAAGCCTTCTCATTTCCAAAATACCCGCTGTGTATTTACCGAGGCTGACGGAAAATGTTCCTTGCAAACGCTGGCCGTCAAGCAGGGCGTGCACAAGTGGAAATACAAACCAATGGGATGCTGGCTGTTCCCTCTGGCATCCGATGAAGAAGGCCTGGTTTCGCCGCCTCGTACACGTCGGGAAGACCCCAACAATCTCGGCAAGCGCTATCCAGGCTTCTCCACAGCAACACCCTGCGGAAAACATTCTGAAAAGGGCAAAGTGTGGTGGATCGCGCTCAAGGAAGAAGTCGCTGAATATCGCAAGTGAGCAGAAACAAGTAGATTTGAGTCATGTCAAATCGTGCTGAACTGTCCCGGATTGCAAGCCTTCAGTCGCTGCTGGACAAGGCAAAAGGCAATCTCAATCGTATAGTTGAGGTATTTGAGCACCTGGAATCCGGCGTAGTGCTGTATGGCCCCGACGACTGCCTTGTGTTTTGCAACCGGCGCTTTCGGGAAATTTACCGGGAGGTCGCCGATCTTCTGCTGCCGGGAACACGTTACGCGGACATAGCGCGGGCTTTTTATCAGCGCGGATTCGAACATCGGACCAAACTCGACGAAGAGAATTACATCCGCACCCGCGTCGCAACGCACCTTGATCCCGACGAGCAGGACTACGAGTGGCTGCTCAAGAACGATATCTGGCTGCTCGTGTCCGACCGCAAAACCGCAGACGGTGGGGTGATTGGCTTTTGCCTCGATATCAGCGCTCGCAAACAGGCTGAAGAGAAGCTGGCCCAAAGTGAACAGCGCCTGAAGAGCCTGCTCGAAATGTCGTCGGACTGGTACTGGGAGCAGGATGAAAATTTTCTGTTCACGCATATTTCCGACGGTATGCAGCGCTCCACCGGCGTTGATCCAGTCGAACGCTACGGTCGTCCGCGTTGGGACATTCCTTATCTTGGCATTGCCCGGGAACAGATGGATGAACATCGCCGGCGCGTAGAGGCGCATGAATCCTTCCGTGACTTCCAGTACGCGTACAACAAACCTGACGGCAATATTTACTGGGGCAGTGTTTCGGGCGAGCCGGTGTTCGACGTGCGTGGCGTATTTACGGGCTACCGAGGCGTCGGAAGCGATATCACGGAAAAAAAACGTACCGAGACGCGTATTCGCGAATTGGCGGAATACGATTTTCTAACCGGATTGCCGAACCGGATGCTATTGTCTGTACGCTTCGATTTTGCCGTGCGCCAGTCAAACCGGGATCGTTGCGGACTTTCGCTGCTTTTCATCGACCTGGACCGATTCAAGAATATCAATGATTCGCTGGGCCACCACATTGGCGATCAAATCCTTGTGGCGACCGCCAACCGTCTCACTCAGGCAATGCGATCCACCGATACGGTTTCACGGTACGGTGGCGATGAATTCATCGTGCTACTCCCCGGTGTCGCTGCCGTCAAGGACCTCGCCCACATCACCGACCTGATCCTCCGCAGCCTGGCAAGTCCCTTTCAGATCGAGGGACACGAACTCACCGTGACACCTTCCATCGGCATCACTGTCTGGCCCGAGGATGGCTTGAACCTTGAAAGTCTGGTCAAGAATGCCGATCTCGCGATGTACCACGCCAAGGCCGAGGGCCGTAATCAGTTCAGTTTCTTCCGCCCGGAGATGAACGAAAAGGTCGTGGAACGCTTATCGATCAAGACCGCGCTGCGGCGCGCCATGGAGCGAAACGAGTTCAGCCTCGTGTACCAACCGATTTTCCATTTACCCGAAAGACGAATTGTAGGGGTGGAAGCATTGATACGCTGGCACAGCGAAACCCTCGGCAGCGTCGCACCCACGCGCTTCATCCCCGTGGCGGAGGAGACCGGTCTCATCGTGGCCATCGGCGAATGGGTCGCAAGGGAGGCAATTGGACAATTACGCTTGTGGCGCGAGGCGGGCCTGGACCATTTCCCGGTCACCATCAATGTGTCCGCTGTGCAATTCAAGACACGCAGACTAGTCGATGTTTTATTGGCGGCCGTTAGCGAGAACGGACTTGTCGCAAGCGACGTTGAGATAGAGCTGACCGAAACGGCACTCGTAAGCGAGGGCGATGTTACGATGAGTACGCTATACGAATTAGGTGAAAATGGCTTACGCCTCGTCGTAGACGACTTCGGAACCGGCTATTCAAATCTGGGCTACTTGAAACGCCTCGATATCAGCAAGCTCAAGATCGATCAGTCTTTTGTGTGCAATATCGCCACAGACCCGGACGACGCTGCAATCACACGCGGCATTATCAGCCTCGCAAAGAGTCTTGGCATGCGCGTTGTTGCGGAGGGTGTGGAGCATACGGGCCAGCTGGATTTCTTGATCAGGGCTGGTTGTGAGGAGGCGCAGGGCAATCTGCTATCGAGACCGCTGCTTCCTCTGGTGCTGCAAGAGAACTATTGAGCGCGACGTGCTATCTTTGTGCGATTGCTCAAATACAGGTAGTCAAATGCCAAACTATAAACTTCAAGTGCAGGACGACAATACCGATACAACAATCTGGCACGATGTCAAAGCTGACAGTGGCTCGCCATTGTTATTCCAGGACGAGAG
>JANYHZ010000060.1 GCA_025362135.1 Betaproteobacteria bacterium
TGTGCTGGCACCGGGCATCGGCGAAATTATCGGTGGCTCGCAGCGCGAAGAGCGGCTGGATGTGCTCGATCGTCGCATGGTGGAATGCGGCCTTGATGTCGCGCACTACGGCTGGTACCGCGATCTCAGGCGTTATGGCACGGTGCCGCATGCGGGTTTTGGTCTCGGTTTTGAGCGGACGGTTTCGTACATTACTGGGCTGTCAAATGTGCGCGATGTGATCCCGTTTCCGCGTACGCCGGGAAGTGCGAGGTATTGACTTTGGCACATTGGAGCATGCACATTTTCCGCAACAGCATCACTGGCCAACTCCCTCTCCCCGCAAGCGGGGAGAGGGAGTAGTCAAGACAAGACAAGGCAAACCATGCCCCTGCAAGACAAAAACCTCGAATCCCTCTTCAAAAGCAACCTGGCGTGGGCGGATCGCATAATTGCGCAGCACCCGGATTTTTTTGAGCAACTCGCGCAGCAGCAGAATCCGCAATACCTGTGGATAGGCTGTTCCGACAGTCGGGTGCCGGCAAACGAAATCGTCGGCTTGATGCCAGGCGAGGTTTTCGTTCATCGCAATATCGCCAATGTGGTGGTGCATACCGATCTCAATTGCCTGTCGGTCATCCAGTTTGCGGTCGATGTACTGAAGGTCCAGCACATCATGGTGGTTGGCCACTATGGCTGCGGCGGTGTGCGTGCGGCGTTGTTTGATCAGCGCGTGGGGCTTGCCGATAACTGGCTGCATCACGTTCATGACGTGCGCGACAAACACGCGGATGCGCTCCAGGCAATCGGTCTGGGCGAAGGGCGCCTGGATCGCTTATGTGAACTCAATGTGATCGAACAGGTGGCCAACGTTTGTCAAACCACCATCGTGCGCGACGCTTGGGAGAGCGGGCAGGAGCTTGCCGTCCACGGCTGGATTTATGGGCTCAAGGATGGTTTATTGCGCGATTTGAATGTGACCGTGGTGAATCGCGACGAAGCGCCCGGTGTGTGCAAAGGGGCGATTACCGCGTTGGCGCAACACTCGAAATGACCACAATTTTTTAGTCTGCCAAACAAAAAGCCGGAATCACCGCTGGGTAGTTCCGGCCACCGTTGCAAGCAACGGGTTTGAGACTTCAGGTTACAACTTCGGTGGTTCAATCGCCGGCGCTTCTGGTGCTGGTGCAGGCGCGGGTACGACCGGTTTCTCAATGATGATTGGTGCCGGAGTTGGTAGCGGTTCGACGATTGACGGCGAAGGTGGCACCACTTCCGGTTGCGGTGTGACTATTGCATTTGCTGGCGCGGCCGTAATGGGCGCAACCTTTTTGCTGACCAGCGGAGCCGACTTTGCAGCGACACCACTCTTCGGCGCGACCGGCTTAATTACCTCGGTGCTTGCGGCAGGCGAACGCGTTACGTCAGGTGCCGCGATCTCTTTCGCAACAGGCGCTTGGACCGGCGTTGGTGCAATGGCCGGTGCTGTGGGCGCGGTTTGAACACGGTGATTCGGCGCAGATACTGCTGTGTCAATTTTCGCAGCGTGAGACTCGGAGTACATATTCACACCCGTCGCGATACCCGCGACAACGGCAATCATGCCTACCGCGATCCACACCGGTTGCTTCGATTTCCCGGAGAAGCTGCCAGCGTAACTGCCGTGCACGGGTCGGAAATCGTCGAGTGTATGCGGTGCGTTAGCGACCGTGGGCGCTGCGGTTTGATAGCTGAATCGCGGAGAGTTCATTTGGGCTGTTTGCATGGTCATTCCTTCGACACAGTGGCGAATTGCCACACAAACAGTGTATGTCCCGGCCATTGTCGCGATTGTAGGTGCACGGTCATTGGCGCTGTAGGAAGAGGGCGGGTTTGCGTGTGCGACGAATGGGACGTGGCAGCGGTTCAGACGGTAGAATCAACAACTTCATTTACCCGGTATCGCCATGTACGCGCGCGGCTTTTCGATGATTGAATTGGTGATGGTGATGGCCGTCATCGCCATCCTCTCGCTCATCGCGGTGCCGACCTTTCTCGACCGCAATGTGCGGCTGCAAGTGCAGGAAGGAATGTCGCTCGCAAATCTGGCCAGGAGTGGCGTCGCTGCCTTCTATGCCACCAATAAAGAGTTGCCCAGCAGCAATGAAGACGCGGGTGTGCCGGCGAGGGAAAAAATTGTCAGCACCCTGGTCACCGAGGTAAGCATCGACGCCGGTGCGGTGACGATTACCTTCGGCAATAGTGTCAATTCGGCTATCGCAGGCAAACGCCTGACCTGGCGCCCGGCGATCGTGAAAGACACGCCGACGACGCCGATTTCATGGCTCTGCAATAATATGCCGCTGCCCAACGGCATGACCGCGACGGGCATCAACCGTACCGATATTCCGGGCAAGTGGTTGCCTCTAGAGTGCCGCTAAAACCACCGCTTCCCGCTCCGCAGTAAACTCCAATTCCATCTCCCATTTCCCATTTGCCTACCGAGACTCAACATGACTGCCCGCGACGCCATTCCCTCCCTGACTAATCTCGACACCAACAAACTGCTAGGTGATATTTCCCGTAAATGGGATACCGACATCGTTCCACAATTGATTGAATACGTGAAACTGCCCGCGAAGTCGCCAGGCTTCGATCACGACTGGGCAACGCATGGATTTCTTGATGCCGCCATTGACCAGGCGCGCAAATGGGTGCTGGCACAAAATGTCGCCGGCCTCACGCTGGAAGTGGTGCGCGTCGATGGGCGCACGCCAGTTTTGTTTTTCGACATCCCATCCACTGCCGGTGTCGATCCAACCAGGACCATCCTGCTTTATGGCCACCTCGACAAGCAGCCCGAAATGACCGGCTGGCGCAGCGGTCTCGGTCCCTGGATTCCGGTTTATGAAGACGGCAAGCTTTATGGTCGCGGCAGTGCCGACGATGGTTATGCAGTGTTCGCCGCGCTATCAGCGATCGTGGCACTCGATGCGCAAGGTGTGGCGCGCCCGCATTGTGTGGGATTGATCGAGACCTGTGAGGAGAGCGGTAGTTATGATCTGCCGTACTACCTCGAATCATTGGCGACGCGCATGGGTCAGGTAAAGCTTGTCATTGCGCTCGATTCCGGCGCGGGCAACTATGACCAGATGTGGGTCACGACCTCGCTGCGTGGTCTCGTCAACGGCACACTCACCGTGAATGTGCTGACCGAAGGCGTGCATTCTGGCGACGCGGGTGGTGTGGTGCCGTCGTCATTTCGCATCGCACGGCAGTTGCTGGATCGCATCGACGATTCGCATACCGGCATCGTTAAGCCGCCCGAGTTTAATTGCGAGATTCCAAAAGAGCGCGTGACACAGGCGAAGCAAGCCGCCGACATTCTCGGTGAGGCGATGTGGAAACGATTCCCGTGGGATAGCTGCTGTGATGATGGCGGCAAGTTCACGTTTGTCCAGCCGACCACCAAAGATCCTGTGGAATTAATTTTGAATCGTACCTGGCGCGCCGCGCTGGCTGTGACGGGAGCTGACGGCCTGCCCAGTATCGAAATGGGCGGCAACGTGCAGCGGCCCTACACGTCGCTGAAACTTTCATTGCGCCTGCCGCCTCTGGTGAACGGTGAAAAAGCCGCTGCGCAATTGAAGCATACGCTGGAGAACGATCCGCCATATTCTGCGCATGTCACTTACAACTTCGAACAAGCCGCCACCGGCTGGAACGCGCCGCCGATTGCACCGTGGCTGTCGGCGGTACTCGATGTCGCCTCGCAAACTTTTTATGGAAAGCCCGCTGCCTATCTGGGCGAGGGCGGCACCATTCCGTTCATGGCGATGCTAGGCGTGAAATTCCCCGATGCGCAAATGCTGATCACCGGCGTGCTTGGCCCGCAATCGAACGCGCACGGGCCGAATGAATTTTTGCATGTGCCGTATGCGAAGAAGCTGACGGCGGCGGTGGCGATTGTGTTGGCGGGGGCGGTGTAGGGGCGGTTTCGTTATATTGAAAATGAAACTCAAGCACTGGGGCGGATCGCAGACTGAAAGCATCTGAAGAAGCCCGCCGGCGCTAGAGTTTCAACAAAATTAGGATGCCTGACCATTCGCTCCATCGGACCGTCTTCGGCTGCTGGTGAACCCTCGAGAACAACGACCGTGGTACCGTCAGACGTGCCAGCCACGGGAACCACAACCTGCCGGTAGAAATCCGCGAAACGGATGCCGCCCCATTGCAGGCCACGACGCGTCCATGTGGTCACACAATGAAAGTCAGAACACTGTTCCACGCGCGAGACGCGCTCGAGTTCCGAACAGACTTGAACAGAAGTTTCAACGTCGCCGCCGATCAGAATTTTCGCTTTGTCCACATTTTCAGGAAAGCGCTTCGCGAACGGCGTCAGGCCAAAGCGCGGGAAGGGTTTTGATTTCACGCTATCTCGGGGACAATGCAGGATTGGACTTCACATGCCTATTCCGGGATGGCAGTTCAAAGTAAAGAGAACTATCGATGTTTCCAAAACTCACGACACCGTTCGGGCTGAGGTAGCGAAGCCCTATCACCCTTCGATACCTCAGGAACGGGAATGAGTGTGTTGTGATTTATGAAAATTTCAATAGATCACCAGGGCAACGAATACGTCTTCAAATTTGTAAAACTCTTGCAAGCTTCCTGCACACCTTCCTTGGCACCGATTCCCGAATCCTTGATGCCGCCGAAAGGCGTGACTTCGAGTCGATATCCAGGCACTTCCCAGATGTTCACCGAGCCGACGTTGAGTTCCTTTACAAAGCGCATGATGTCATCGAGCCGGTTGGTGCACACGCCGGACGACAAGCCGTAATCGGTGCCGTTGACGATGCGAATCGCTTCATCCACATCCTTGAATGTGATCACCGGTGAGACGGGGCCGAACGTCTCATATTTGACGACATCCATCTCAGGTTGCACATGGTCGATCAGTGTCGGTGCATACGTTGCGCCGTCGCGCCGGTTGCCGTGCAGCAATCGCGCGCCTTGCGCGACGGCGGCATTCACGAGCGATTCGAAGCGCCTGGCGGCAGCTTCGTCAATGACAGTGCCCATGTCTACATTGGGATCGAGCGGATCGCCGCAGGTCCAGGCTTTTGTGTTGGCCAGCAGCGCTTCGGTAAATTGCGCCGCGACTTTCTCGTGCACCAGGATGCGCTTGACGGCGGTGCAGCGCTGGCCGGAATTCTTGTACGAGCCATTGGCGGCAAGCTCAGATGCCTTCATCACATCAGCGTCGTCCATCACAATAATCGGGTCGTTGCCGCCGAGTTCGAGTACCTGACGTTTGTAGACCGCTTTGGCTGAGATATATTTGCCAATGGCCACACCGCCGGTGAAGGTGACCATATCGACATCGGCGTTGGTCAGCATTTCATCGGCGATTTCTTTCGGGTCGCCAGTGATGACAGACAGCATTTCCGGCGGCAGACCGGCCTCGTACAAGACATCGGCGAGTGCAATGGCGGCGAGCGGTGTCTTCTCCGACGGTTTGAGCACCATGCGATTGTTCGTGGCAATGGACGGTGCCACCTTGTGGATCACCTGGTTCAACGGATGATTAAAGGGCGTGATTGCCGAGATCACACCCAGCATGGGCTCGCGCATCGTGTGCACGCGACGCGATTTACCGTGATGGGTGAGGTCGCACGAAAACGTCTGCCCATCATCGATCAGCGCCTGCTGTGCCGCGAACAGCAGCACGTCCGACGCACGACCGACTTCGTACATCGTGTCCTTGATGCAAAGCCCGGATTCGAGCGTGATCAGGCGGGCCATTTCATCCTTGCGAGAGGCGATGATTTCGCCGGCACGCATGAGTATCTTGTAGCGCTCGTGGCGCGTCAGCTTTGCCTTGTATTGCCGCGCGAGTCGAAAGGCGTGACGCACATCTTCAATAGACGCCTTCGGCACAGTGGCGATGACTTCACCGGTGTAGGGGTAGCGAATTTCGATGACGCGGTCCGTAAACACTCTCTCGCCAGCAATTCTCATTCCCTCAATGCGTGGTGACGCAACAACGGATGGCATATTCATCAAAGGGTCCCGTTAATCGCAAAGTCAAATATCTGGTAACTTTTTAGCGTAGACGCTCCAGCCTTGAGCTTGTAGATGTCGTTGAGTGGAAAGTTGACGATGAATGGAACCTTGATTTCCGAAGTGCCACCATGCGTGCGCAGCCGATGACCCTCCAATCCCTTCAAATCGTGGTCGGCCTGCGCGCCCCCGATACACACATTGGCCCGTGCAATTACCGCCACATCGCCTTCACGATCTGCGGGCATGTCGAATTCGCGGCACACCGTCTCTTTGTCCATCACCGATTCAATCCCATCGATATTTCGCACCACTTCCATGATCTGTTTCGGTGTCGCCTTGCCGCGGCACCACACGCGCACAAACCCGCCCAGCGCGCCGTGATGCGCAACGAAAGCATCGGTGATCGGGCAGATGACTTTTGCGTCGCCCTTGCCGAATTTGGCATCGAGAATATCCTGCAGCCAGATCACATTCGGCTGGCCATCTGCATTGCTCTTGTCGTTCATGCCGTGATCGGCGATCAGCGCGACGGTGGCGTCCTGCGCAGCGAGGCGTCCAAAGCAGGCGTCGAGCGCCTGATAAAACGTTCGTGCGCCTTCTTCGTCTGGTGCAAATTTATGCTGAACAAAGTCCGTGAGCGAGAGGTACAACAGGTCGGGACGTTTTTGTTCCAGCAGCTTGATACCCGCCTCCAGCACCAGCAACGACAACTCCATCGAGTACATATCGGGCTGCGGCATGCCGACGAAGTCGAGTACGTTTTCGATCCCGTTCTCGGCCATCGTGCATTTGTCGGCGAATTCGGACGAGAATGAAACATGACCTTGGCTCACATCGAGATTCTTGCCCAGTTGTTTGCGCAGTTTGTCCTTGGCCGTGATCGAGACCACGCGCGCACCGGCTGCTGCGAATTTGGCGATGATGGTGTCGCCGCGCAGCAACTCCGGGCCGGTCATCACGACAGGTTGGCCGGTGGCGGTATCGAGGTAGAAGTTGCCCGAGATGCCGTGTTTGGACGCGGGCGTGCCGGTGATGATCGACATATTGTTCGGGCAGGTGAAGGACGGCATGGTGCCGTCGGCGACGGTACTGAAACCCTGATGCATAAAGCGCGCGATGTTCGGTATCACGCCCTCGGATAAAAATTGCCGCAGATACGCTGGATCGCCGCCGTCGATACACACCACCACGACGGGTCGCAAAGGCCATCGATAGTCGGTGCCGTTGACGTTGACGGAAGGCTTGTTTGTGTTCATGTTGCGGATTCCTTGGTTGCAGGCATTGCGGCGATGTCGAAAAGAGTGAATTCAAGAGTTGTAGATTGTAATCAATGTGCGAATTATGTGAGCGCGGTGAATGATCCGGGACATAGAAACCCATTGCAAGCGCATCTTCAGGCGCAAATGCACCAGACGCCGCGCCAATGCTTGTGTTTGAGATCAACAAAATAAGCATTTGCACCCACGCCACAATTTCGCCGCAATCGCCGTTTGGTCGCCACAATCCCACCCCAATCGCCTACTATGCTCCCTGTCATTCGTCACTTTTGACGTAGCGCGACGTAGTAGAAAAAAGGGGAAGTCATGAAGTTTGTCACCACGATTTGCGCTCTTGCCGCCAGAGCAGGGCGCGCTTTTGTTCGTCTGGTCGGTTGGTTGCTGTCACCGATTTTCGGCAAGCTGTCGTGGAATGCGCCGCCGTGGGCGCAGTGGACGGGGGCGAAAGCGGCGGTCGGTGGGCGCGCAGCGGTGGCAAACCCGCAGCGAACGGGTCTGGTACTGGTGCTGCTGGCCGTGCTGCTGGCGGGCGGGTTTTACGGCTATCGGTGGTGGCAGTCGCGACCCAAGCCGATAGAAGTGTCCGTGACGGCAACAAACCCGGCGCGCACACCCTTCGAGAATGAAGATGAGGCCGATCGCGGGCCGCGTCCGCTGGTCGTCACATTCGGACAGTCGGTGGTGCCGCTGGCGATGGTGGATAAGGAAGTGCCGGCCGGGATCGGGATCACGCCACCGCTGGAAGGAAAATGGAAGTGGACATCCGAGAAGGAGCTTGAATTTTCACCCAAGGAAGATTGGCCCATCGCAAGCGAATTCGAGATTGCGTTTGACGCTTCTGTGTTGGCCCCACAAACTCAACTCGCATCGAAGACGCTGAAGTTCCTGACACCCGCATTTGTCGCCAAGATCATGCGCGGCCAGTTCTATCAGGACCCGACAAATCCAACGCTCAAGCGTGCGGTGTTCGATATCAACTTCACGCACCCCGTCAATAGCGTAGAACTTGAAAAGCGCATCGTTTTGCAACTCGCCGGCCAATCCGAAGGCGTCTGGGGCGTGGGCCGCGAGACGACCAAGTTCACCATCAGCTACGACAAGCTGAAACTCAATGCTTATGTGCATTCGGAAACGCTGGGCACGCCGCAGGAGGACAGCGGCATCGCGCTCAAAGTGGGAAAGGGCCTCGTCGCCGCGCGCGGCGGCAAGCCGTTTGACGCGCCGATGACGCAATCGGTACGCGTTCCCGGTCTCGCCAGCCTGACGGTGCGCGAGCTTCAAGTGAATGTGGCACAAAGTGCCAAGAGCGAGCCCGAGCAAATCATCACGGTCGCGATATCGGCCAGCACGATGGAAAATGACATCAAGGGCGCGACCACTGCCTGGCTATTGCCGGTCTACAACCCGAAAACAAAAAAGGAAGAACGGGAACGTAATGGGCCTTTTCCGTGGAGCAGTCCAAAGGACATCACCGAGGAGTTATTAAAAGAATCCACCAAGGTTGACCTGGAGCTGATCGCGGGCGAGAAAGAGCACAGCGAGAACCACGTATTCAAATTCAAGGCACCGATCGGCCGCTATATATACGTGCAGGTCGAGCGCGGCATGAAATCGTTTGGTGGGTACGTGCTCGCCAAGCGTATGCAACAGCTCATGCAAGTGCCACCGTTCCCGGCGCAACTCAATATCCTGGGGCAAGGCGCGCTGCTGGCCATGAGCGGCGAGAAAAAGGTTGCCATCCTGGTACGTGATCTACCTGGCGTAAAAATGGAAGTGGGCCGTATCCTGCCGGCGCAGTTGCAGCATCTGGCGACGCAGTCGGAAGGTAATTTCGACAAGCCGCAATTTATCGGCGCATTCGGCATGGACAATCTGTCGGAACGTTTCGAGAAGAAGATTCCGCTGCCACGCCTCAAGCAGGGCAAGGCGCATTACGAGGCGCTGAATCTCGGTGATTACCTGAAGAAGGATGGCACAGATAAACGCGGCATTTTCCTGCTGCGTGTGCAGGGTTACGATCCCAGGCTTGATCGCAAAGTCGTGAAGAGCGACGAAGAAGAACCCGTCGATCACGATCAGGTCGAGGGTGACAACGGCCAGCGCGAAGGTCAGCTTGAGCCCTCCGAGCGCGAAGATTTCCGCCTGTTGCTGGTAACCGATCTTGGCATCCTCGTGAAACGCTCGCTCGACGGTACGCAAGATGTATTCGTGCAATCCATCGCCACCGGTATGCCCGTCGCGGGCGCGGAAGTGGAAGTGATCGGCAAGAACGGCTTGACACTGTTCTCGCAAACCACGGACGCCACCGGTCGTGTGCAATTCAAGAAACTCGAGAACCTGTCGCGCGAACGTTCACCTCTCATGTATCTGGTGAAAAAAGCGGGCGACATGAGTTTCCTGCCGCTTAACCGCGCTGATCGTGGATTGGACTTCTCGCGCTTTGATGTGGGTGGCATTCGCAATACGTTGCAGCCGGGAACTTTGTCGGCGTATCTGTTTTCAGATCGCGGCATTTACCGCCCGGGCGACGCGATTAATATTGGCATGATCGTCAAGGCGGCGAGTTGGGTGAAATCGGTCGCAGGTCTGCCACTGGAAGTCGACGTTACCGATCCACGCGGGCTCTCGGTCAAGCGTGAAAAAATCAAGCTCGGCGCGGGCGGTTTCAACGAACTCGCATACACCACGCAGGAGACTTCACCCACGGGCAACTACACCATCAGTCTCTATACGGTGAAAGACGGCCAGGCTTATACCCAGCTGGGTTCAGTGACAGTGCGCGTGCAGGAATTCCTGCCGGATCGCATGAAGGTCGTCGCCAAACTCTCCACCGAAGTCGTGGAGGGCTGGGTATCGCCGAATGAGCTGAAGGGCAAGGTGAATGTGCAGAATCTGTTCGGCACACCCGCCACTAGCCGGCGCGTCGAAGGCACACTCACGTTGCAGCCCGCGTACCCTGCCTTCCGCAGCTATCCCGATCATCGCTTCTACGATCCGCTGCGGGCAAAAGAGGGCTACTCGGATAAATTGACGGACGCCACCACGGATGATGAAGGCAATGCCGTCTTTGAATTTGGCCTCGACCGGTATGCGCGTGCCACCTATCGCCTGCACTTTTTAGCCCGCGCATTCGAGCCCGAGGGTGGCCGCAGCGTTGCCGCCGATACCGCGATGCTGGTGTCCGAGTTGCCGTATCTGGTGGGCTTCAAGGCCGATGGTGACATGGGCCACGTGTCGCGTGGCTCGGTGCGCGCCGTCAACCTGATCGTCATCGATTCGAAAGCCAGGAAGATCGCGGTCAATGATCTGAAGCTGGAGTTGATGGAACGCCGCTTTGTTTCGGTGCTGTTGAAGCAACCCAACGGTACCTACAAGTACGAGTCCAAGCCAAAAGAAATCGCGATCAAGGAAAGTGTTCTTTCCATCCCGGCGGGCGGACTGAATTTGTCGCTGGATACCAGCACGCCCGGCACTTTCTTCTACCGTATCCGCAATGCCGAAGGTGTGGAGCAGAATCGCATTGAATTCAGCGTTGCGGGTGCTGGCAATGTCACCCGTTCGCTGGACCGAAATGCCGAATTGCAGCTCACGCTCAAGAACAAGGATGTGACGGCAGGCGAGGACATCGAAGTCAGCATCCGCGCGCCGTATGCCGGAGCGGGTCTCATCACCATCGAGCGCGACAAGGTCTATGCACACCAATGGTTCAAGGCCGGTACACAGGCTTCGGTACAGAAGATCAAATTGCCCGCTGACTTTGAGGGCAACGGCTACGTGACAGTGCAGTTCATCCGCGATCCGGGATCGGACGAAATATTTATGAGCCCGCTCTCATACGGCACCGTGCCGTTCTCGGTCAATCTGGCCAGGCGCACCAACAAGCTCAGCTTCACAGCACCGGCGAAAGTAAAACCGGGCGAGGTGCTGAAGATCAAGCTCAGTGCGGCGCAGCCGACACGCGCCGTGGTGTTCGCAGTCGACGAAGGCATATTGCAGGTGGCGCGTTACAAGGAAGCCGATCCGCTCGCGCATTTCTTCCAGAAGCGCTCGCTCGATGTGCGTACCTCGCAGATCCTTGATTTGATCCTGCCTGAATTCAAAAAGCTCATGCAGGCGGCAGCACCTGGCGGCGATGCTGAGGGCGCGCTGGGTAAAAACTTGAACCCGTTTAAACGCAAGCGCGACAAGCCGGCCGTGTACTGGTCCGGGATCGTGGATGTCAATGGGGACCAGGAATTTAGCTACGCTGTGCCCGAAACATTTAACGGCACACTGCGATTGATGGCGGTTGCGGTGAGCGAATCCACCATCGGCACACTCAGCAGTAAAGCCATCGTTCAGGGCGATTTTGTGCTCTCGCCAAATGCGCCGCTGGCGGTTGCACCGGGGGATGAATTCGAAGTCTCGGTTGGCGTGGCCAACAATGTAGCGGGCTCCGGCAAAGACGCGCAGGTTGCGGTCTCGTTGAAAACCTCCGCGCATCTGGAGGTCGTGGGCAGCGAAACGCAAACGCTCAAGATTGGCGAGAAGAAAGAAAGCGTTGCCATCTACAAGCTGAAAGCCAGGAGCGGTGCCGCCGTGAAACTGGGCTCCGCGACCATGACGTTCTCCGCCACGCTAAACGGCCTATCCGACAAGTCCGCCAGGCTTAGTACCGATGTCAGCGTGCGCCCCGCTGGGCCTTATTACACGCAGGTAACGGTGGGTAGCTTTACAGGTTCGCAGGAAGTAGCCGTCAAGCGCGATGTGTTCGCTGAATATCGCAAAGTTGAAGCTGCTGTTTCGCCGTTGCCGCTGGTGATCGCCAACGGACTCATGGCGTATCTGGATAGCTTCCCGCATCTGTGCACCGAGCAGATCACCAGCCGCGCATTCCCGGCGGTGGTGCTCGGGCAACGTCCGGAGTTTGGCAATGCGAATCAGAAAGATGGCGCGGCCAAAGCGCAGCAGGCGTTCAATTCTGCTGTTGGTGTGTTGCGTTCACGCCAGAATGCCGAAGGCGGATTTGGATTGTGGACCGCATCGGTTGAGGCGGATGAATACGCGTCAGTCTATGCACTGCACCTGTTGATCGAAGCGCGCGAACGCGGCTACAGCGTGCCGCCGGACATTGTCTCCAAGGGCAACGCCTTCCTTGAGCAACTGGCAGCGAGCCCGGCAAAGGACATTCACGATGTTCGTACACGCGCCTATGCAGCCTACCTGCTCACACGCCAGGGAACGGTGACTTCGACCTACCTTGCGGCATTGCGCGAAACGCTGGACAAGAAATATCCAGTTACCGCCACCGCAAACTGGCAGAGAGATTCCATCGCCGTATTCCTGGCCGCCAGCTACAAGCTGATGAAGGATGAGAGGCAGGCGGGCAAGCTGATGGATGAGCCACTGGCGCAGTTGCAGAAGCGCGGCGAAGCCTATCGCTATGAGCGCTACTACGACCCGACGATCCGCGATGCGCAGACACTTTATATCGCGTCCAAACATTTCCCGGATCGCGCCAAGAAACTGGATTTCGCCACGCTAGGCGCAATGGTGAAATCGATTCAGGACGGCCGCTTCAATACGCACTCTGCTGCGTATGTGGTGCTGGCGCTCGATGCGTATGCCACGCAAATTGAGGGCACGATGGCTGGAAAAATGAGCATTGCCGAGATCGGCAAGGATGGAAAATCGACCGCGCTGACCCTGCCGCAGAACCTGATTCCACGCGCACCGTTCTCAGCAAATGCAGCCAAGCTCAAGTTCGGCAATGAAGGCAATCTGACGACGTACTTTGCGGTGGCCGAATCGGGCTTCGACAAAGCACCGCCGATGACGGAGTTGAAAGCGGGCATGGAAATTATCCGCGAATATGTAGACGCAGACGGTAAACCTGTGACCTCGATGAAAGTTGGGCAGGAACTGACGGTGCGCTTGAAGTTTAGAACCATCGGTCGCGATTTCGTACCCAACGTCGCACTGGTCGATTTGTTGCCCGGTGGTTTTGAGCCGGTGCTGAATCCGATTGATGCACCTGAAGTGCAGCCAGCCAAGAAAGGCGCGTTCGTGAATCGGTTGGGCAATGTCGGCGGATGGAATGTTGAGTATGCCGACGTGCGCGAGGAACGCGTGGTGCTGTATGGCAGCGTGAACGCCAACGTGTCCGAATATCGCTACCGCATTCGTGCGACCAACTTGGGCACGTTTATTGTGCCGCCTGCTTATGGCGAATCGATGTATGAGCGGGACGTACAGGCGAGATCGTTGCCAGGGAAGATTGTGGTTGAGCGGGCTGGGAAATAGTGTGAAGCGAAGCAGAAGGGTTGGGATGAGGGGGCGCCTTTTTGCACTGGCGATACTCGGACTACTGATCACGCTGCTGATACTTCGCCTCCTCCCCAAACCCCCACTCCGCGATTTCGCCCAGTACTCCAGCGCCGTCTACGCCGAAGACGGCTCGCTCTTGCGGCTGACCACCGCCGTTGACGAACAATACCGGCTGTGGACACCGCTGGAAGCAATCTCGCCAAAGGTAACCGAAGCTGTCATGCGTTACGAAGACCGCTGGTTTCACTGGCATGTCGGCGTCAATCCGGCGGCAATCGCGCGCAGTGCCTATGCCACCTTCACCGGTGAACGCCGCCAGGGTGGCTCGACGCTGACGATGCAGTTGGCACGCAAACGTTACACGATCGACAGCCGCACGGTTACTGGAAAGATGCAGCAGATACTGGCCGCCTGCTGGCTCGAAGCGCGCTACAGCAAACGCGAAATCCTTGAGGCGTATCTGAATTTCGCGCCGTACGGCGGCAATATCGAAGGCGCGGGCGCGGCGAGTCTCGTTTACTTTCAAAAGCGTGCAGCCGATCTCACGCTCGCGGAGGCATTCACGCTCGCGGTAATCCCGCAGAACCCTGCGGTTCGCGGCGGCAACAAAGTGCTGTCGCCCGCCACAGTGGAGGCGCGCGCACGCATGGCCGCAATCTGGCTGGCAGCGCATCCTGACGATGAGCGTTTTGGCGCCAAACACACCATCGCGCCGAAATTGGCAGCAGCGTTGCCGTTTCGTGCGCCACACGTCGTCACACAATTGTTGAAGGAGCGGCAGGGCGAAGTCTTCTCCAGCATCGATTTGAAAATGCAGAGTGCGCTCGAGCGTGCTGTTGCGCAGCGTATCGAGCAGTACCGCGACAGCGGGCTGCGCAATGCCTCCGCCATCCTGCTCGACACCGAAACCATGCAGGTGAAAGCGCTGGTCGGCTCGGCCAATTTCAATGATGACGATATCGACGGACAGGTGAATGGCGTTTTGGCCAAGCGCTCACCCGGTTCAACGTTGAAGCCATTCATCTACGCGCTGGCGTTCGATCAGGGCGTGCTGCATCCAATGACCGTTTTGAAAGACGCGCCCACCGCATTCGGTCCGTTCAGCCCCGAAAATTTTGACGGTCGATTTGTCGGGCCTATTACCGCGCAGGATGCGTTGACGCGTAGTCGCAATATTCCCGCCGTCTTGGTCGCTTCGAAGCTTACGCGGCCGAGCCTGTACGACCTGATGAAGACGTCGGGCGTGGCCAATCTGGCGAGTGAGAAACACTATGGATTGGCGCTCACGCTGGGCGGTGGTGAAGTCACGATGGAAGAGCTTGCGCGGATGTATGCGATGCTGGCGAATGGGGGCGAGCTCAAGAGCATTTCCTATCTGTCCGTTGATAGCGGAATCAGT
>JANYHZ010000149.1 GCA_025362135.1 Betaproteobacteria bacterium
CAGACCATGTCGATCACCACATCGCGCCCGAATTTCATGCGATAGTCAAACGCGATGCGGCCCACCAGCAACACCGATTCAGGGTCGTCTGCATTCACGTGAAACACCGGTGCCTCGATCATCTTGGCAATATCGGTGCAATAGAGCGAAGAACGAGTATCACGGGTGTCCGATGTGGTGAAGCCAACCTGATTGTTCACCACAATATGTACGGTGCCGCCAGTCTTGAAGCCGCGCGTTTGCGATAGCGCGAGGGTTTCCATCACCACACCCTGCCCGGCGAATGCGGCGTCGCCGTGAACCAGCATCGGCAGCACTTCCTTGCCTTCGTGATCGTCGCGGCGATGCTGGCGCGCGCGAACCGAGCCCTCGACAACCGGATTGACGATTTCCAGATGGGAAGGATTGAATGCAAGCGTTAAATGCACGCCGCCACCCTTGGTCTGAATATCGGAAGAAAATCCCTGATGGTATTTCACGTCGCCCGAACCCATGTCGTGCGCGTGTTTGCCTTCGAATTCGGAAAACAAGTCTGCGGGCAATTTACCGAGGCTATTCACCAGCACATTCAAGCGACCGCGATGCGCCATGCCGAGCACGACCTCTTTCACACCGCGTTCGCCAGCGACCTGAATGATGTCGTCGAGCAGCGGAATCAGACTCTCGCTGCCTTCGAGTGAAAAACGTTTTTGCCCGACGAACCGGGTATGCAAATATTTTTCCAGCGTCTCGGCTGCCGTCAAGCGCTCCAGCAGAAATTGTTTTTCCTCGAGCTTTAACGAAGGCTGCGACTGTATGGCTTCGAACTGCCCCTGCACCCAGCGCTTTTGCTCGGTGGAACTGATGTACATGTACTCGACGCCGACATGTCCGCAATAGGTTTTCTTCACTGCCGCAACGATGTCTTTCAACTTCGCCTTCTCGCTGCTGCCGTTGATGCGTCCCTGCCAGGAACCGATACCAAACTCGACATCAAGATCGGCGTTCGTCAGGTTGTAATAATTCAATTCCAGTTCAGGCACTGGCATGCGTTCACTGCGCTTTAACGGATCCAGCGACGAATGCCGCGAGCCGAGTACGCGATGGGCGCGGATGAATTGCAGCACCCGAAGCGAACGCTTGTCGTCACTGCCACCACCGCCAACGTTCACGTAGGCAATGCGTCCGCCGCCCTGTTTCGCGCGCTCTGCAAAGGCTTCGATCACGGGCGTATGGGCGACATCCCTGCCGGTGTTGCCAGCAACGTTTGGCAACGCATCAAATTGCTTGCGCCACGCCTCCGGCACTGAAGTCGGATCGGCAAGATATTGTTCGTAAAGCTCTTCGATGTAAGGCGCGTTGGCGCCGTTGAACAGGGAAGACAACTGGAATTCTCTCATCATGGTGACACCTCGATTTGTTGCTGTTGCCTGGTATTGCGCATCTGGGGGTTGAAAATTTATTGTCTTGAAACTCTAGTACTGGCGCGGCCTCTGGGCCGAAGTTGACTGGAAAGGCGCGTGGAATGGCTGTCTACGGTATTTTGTTCTGGAAAATTATTTCTTAAGTGCTAATTTATGTCTAACCCTATTTCTGCTTCACCAAGTATCTTGGCTCGACCCAAATGAAGTGAATCCCCCCGCCCTCGTCAAGAAACTCCAATTCAGCATTTCCATAATTATCAAACTCATTGAGTTTGAGTCTCTTGCCGACTTGCGCCTTTATGGCTAACTGGTCTTTTTTTGGCAAACCATTCAGTAGCGCAAGAGGTGCTTCTGATAAAACTACTTCGTCACCAGCTACGACTATCTGGCCGAGTTGGTCAACGCAATTGAGCTGAGAGGCCACAAATTTCCATGCACTAACCACATTTCCTAGCTCGCCATTTGGCGCGCTTCCCAGGCCAAGACAGCCCCCAAACCCGCACCAATACTAGACATTTACTTCTTAACAATATCCCGCCGCGCCGCGCCTACATATAACTGCCGTGGCCGACCAATCTTGTATTCCGGATCGGCGATCATTTCGTTGAGCTGCGCAATCCAGCCGACCGTGCGCGCCAACGCGAAAATCGCAGTGAACAGCGGCACCGGAATACCAATCGCTTTTTGCACGATGCCTGAATAAAAATCGACGTTCGGATAAAGTTTGCGACTGACAAAATATTCGTCTTCGAGCGCGATCTTCTCCAGCGCCATTGCCAGCTTGAAGGTTGGATCGTCG
>JANYHZ010000151.1 GCA_025362135.1 Betaproteobacteria bacterium
GACTACTGGACCCCCTTCCTGGGTGGCCAGGCGCCGGCACCCGGCTACGCAATGTCACTGAGCGAGGAGCGACGAGGTGCGCCAAATGGCGATAGACGAACCCACAAAAAATAGCAAACAATTTGGTCAGGTCTAGAATCATTACATTCGCCCGCCAGCCTGTTTGAGGATGCTATATTGCTAGACCTGACCCCATTGTTTCTGTGACCCCATTGTTTCTTCGTACGGTTCTGTGAGAGGCTGGAGGGGCAGTTCCTTCGGCCTACTCGACCATCGACAATGTTTTTCGCGATGCCGCAATTTCGCCGCACATTACATCGTAGATCGCCATTTCACGAGCCTCCCGGCATGAAAATGCCTCGGAAGCCGCGCCAAGTATAGAGTTTAGCATTCGTATTGGGCGATCTGGGATACCGTGTTCCGTAAACCACCTTGCAAAAACGGCTGAATTACTCCGTACTAAACCGTTCCCGCCCGCTCCAGCATCGCATGCAGCAACACATTACACCCCGCCGTAATGTGCTCCGGCTTGGCGTCCTCAATCTCGTTGTGGCTGATCCCGTCTTTGCAGGGAATAAAGATCATCCCCGCCGGCGCAAGTCGCGCCATGTAAACCGCATCGTGCCCCGCGCCGGATACCGCGGGCATGTTGGAGTAACCCAGCTTTTCTGCCGCGCGTGCCACCACTTGAATGCAGTCAGTGTGGAAGGGTTGCGCGGGGTAATTCGATACGACTTCGATGGTGATCGGCAGGCCACTCTGTTCGCTCGCTTTGGCAACTGCCGCACGAATATCAACGTCCATCTTATCGACCAGTTCGTCGCTTGCGTTGCGCAGATCGATGGAAAATTTCACGCGGCCGGGAATCACATTGCGGCTGTTCGGGTGCACCTGCACCATGCCGACCGTGCCACGGCCATGCGGCGCATAGCGAAGGGCGATGGCCACGACTTCCTGCATCAATTTTGCCGCGACTTGCAGCGCATCCTTGCGCAGCGCCATCGGCGTCGGACCGGCGTGCGCCTCCATGCCGGTCACGGTGCAGTCGTACCATTTGATCCCCAGCACGCCGGTTACCACGCCGATAGTGATGTCGTTGTCTTCCAGCACCGGGCCTTGCTCGATATGCGTCTCGAAGTACGCGCCGATGGGATGCGCGCCGGGTTCTTCGGGTCCCAGATAGTCGATGCGCTCAAGTTCCTCCTTTACGGATTTTCCTTCGGTGTCCCTGGCGGCATACGCGTGTTCGAGCGTGAATGCCTTGGCAAACACGCCCGAACCCATCATCACCGGTACAAATCGCGAGCCTTCCTCGTTGGTCCAGAATGCCACTTCGATCGGCGCTTCGGTTTCGATATTGTGATCGTTCAGTGTGCGCACCACTTCGATCCCTGCCAACACGCCATAGTTGCTGTCGAACTTGCCGCCGGTGGGCTGGGTGTCGATATGGCTACCGGTCATTATCGGTGGCAGCGCGTTGTTACGTCCGGCACGGCGCATGAAGCCGTTGCCGATCTTGTCGATCACCACTGTCATGCCGGCCTCGCGCGCCCACTTGAGCACGAGGTCGCGGCCTTGGCGATCGAGGTCGGTCAGCGTGAGGCGGCATACGCCACCTTTTTCGGTCGCGCCGATCTGGGCCAGCTCCATCAGAGATGCCCAAAGGCGGTCGCCGTTGATGCGTAAATCGTCCAAGACGGACTTGGTTTTCATGTCCATGAAATTTCTCCTCGATGTACTGCTCAGCGAGCCACGGCAGTCGGCTCCAAATCTTTCGCCCGCAAAGCCGCCGCCTGAAAGTTTGCGCCAAACGCGGGCCGCTTGATATAGCGCCCTTTGCCGTTTTCGGCCATTAACTGACCATTCGCGTATACAAGGCGACCTTGACTGATCGTATGGCTGGGAACGCCACGCACTTTGCGGCCTTCGAAAATATTAAAGTCCACTTTGCTGTGCTGCGTCTTGGCCGAAATGGTCTTGGTGCCTTGCGGGTCCCACAGCACGATGTCGGCATCCGCACCTGCACCGATCAAACCCTTTTGCGGATAAATGTTGAACAGCTTGGCAGCATTGGCCGAGGTGATAGCGTCGAATTCGCTGCGCGTGAGTCGGCCCGTGTTCACGCCGGCATCCCAGATCAGCGCCATGCGCTCTTCGATGCCGCCGCAGCCGTTGGGGATCTTTGCGAAGTCGGTCTTGCCCGCAGCTTTTTGTCCCGCGCAAAAGGTGCAGTGGTCGGTCGCCGTTGTGTGTAGTTGCCCAGATTGCAACCCACGCCACAGCGCTTCCTGATGAATTTTGGGGCGAAACGGCGGACTCATCACGTACGCAGCGGCGTGCGTGAAATCAGGATGACGATAAACACTGTCGTCGATCAGCAAATGGCCAGCCAGCACTTCGCCATACACGCGCTGCCCACGCGCACGGGCGCGGGCAATGGCTTCGGCCGATTCGATGCACGACACATGCACGATGTATACCGGCACACCCAACACATCAGCGATGGCAATCGCACGATTGGCTGCTTCGCCTTCGACCATCGGCGGACGCGACAGCGGGTGGCCTTCAGGGCCGGTGATGCCCATCTTCGCGACTTCGGCTTGCAACAAATACACTAGCTCGCCATTTTCAGCATGCACGGTAGGCATGGCCCCCAATTCAAGCGCGCGCTTGAAACTGTTCACCAGCGTTTCGTCGTCGCACATGATGGCGTTCTTGTAGGCCATGAAATGCTTGAAGCTGTTGATGCCTTCTTCCTTTACCAGAGTTCCCATATCGCGATGTACCGCATCGCTCCACCAGGTGACGGCGACATGAAAGCCGTAATCGGTGGCGGATTTTTCCGCCCAGCCGCGCCACTCGCGATACGCGTCCATCAGCGGTTGCTGTGGATTGGGAATCACGAAATCGATGATGCTGGTGGTGCCGCCCGCGAGGCCCGCCGCCGTACCGGTAAAAAAATCGTCGGCGGTCACTGTCCCCATAAAGGGTAATTGCATATGCGTGTGCGGGTCGATCCCGCCGGGCAGGATGTACTGCCCCGATGCATCCAGTGTCTGCGTGTTGGCAGGTGTATTTTGCGCGGCACTCTCGCCAACCGCAGCAATGCGACCATCGACGCAAAGCACATCGGCCTTGAATTCACGGTCGGCGTTAACCACGGTGCCGCCGCGGATGAGCAGGGAAGTTGTCATATTGAGATTCCGTTATTCGGTTGAATGATTCACGATGCCGCTACCACTTGCGGGCGTTGCAATTTGCCGTTCATGCCGACGCGATAAACAATCGCGGCGATGGCCACACCGACAAACCATGCATAGGTGTAAACGCCTTTGAAAAAATCACCCACGTCCGGAAAGCTTTGTGGGAATGCCGCATTCAAAAAGCCCGGTACGTTCGGCAGCACGCCGAGTACGAATGCGGTCACCGCAACCCAATTCCATCCAGCGCTGTAGGTATATCGCCCGTACTCTTTGTAGAGATCATCGACATCCAGTTCGGTACGGCGGATCAGGTAGTAGTCAACAATCAGGATACCCGCGACGGGGCCGAGCAGTGCGGAGTAGCCGATCAGCCAGGTGAAAATATAGCCCTGCGTTGATTCAAGAACTTTCCAGGGCATCATCACGATGGCAATGCCGGCGGTGATGATGCCACCGAGTTTGTAGGAAATGCGGCGCGGATTGAGCGCCGAAAAATCGTAGGCCGGGCCAACCAGATTGGCCGCAAGGTTCACGCTGACGGTGTCGATCAATAAAATGATCAGCGCAATCAACACGGCTGCGCCTTGCATCCGACTTGACAGATCGACTGGATCCCAGATTGCCTTGCCGTAGATCACCACCGTTGCCGAGGTGACGAATACCGCCATCATTGCAAGCAGCCCCATCGGCAATGGCAAG
>JANYHZ010000238.1 GCA_025362135.1 Betaproteobacteria bacterium
ACGGCGGCTATATGAGCCTGGCGGTATCGACCATGTTTGCCGATCGCATTGCCGGCGCCATTGACGTGGTCGGTATTTCCGATTTCGTCACCTTGGCGGCGTTTTTCAACGGGGATATTTTGTCAAAAAAAGCGCGCATATCGGGGTCGCGTTCATCACCGTATTCGGCTCTGCGCGCATCGCGCCGGTAACTTTCGGTACGTTCGAGGAACGTGACGAAATTGGAGATGCCCACCACATCAATCGCCGCCGCAATCCGATCCGAATACAAGGTGGAGACGGCGAGCGACATGTACCCCCCATAGCTGCCACCGCTGACGGCGATACGCGCGGCGTCCAGATCAGGCTGGGTCGCAATCCAGTCGAACAACGTGCCAATGTCTTTCACCGAGTCTTCGCGCAGTTTTCCATTGTCGAGCTTCAGGAATGATTTTCCGTATCCGCTGGAGCCACGCACATTGGGGAACACCAGGCTGATACCCATCTCGTTGAGGAAGTAGTTATTGCGGGCAAGAAAGCCTGGCTGAAATTGTGCTTCAGGGCCACCATGAATGTTGACCATGACGGGGCGCTTGCCGGGAAATTTCGCCGCCGGGGCGCGATAAAGGAAACCCGAAATCATTCGGCCATCGAACGACTTCCAGCGCACCAGTTCCGGCTCGGGAAATTTTGCCGCGTCTACAGCCATGGTTTCATGCGTCGTCCAACGTGTGACCTCATTGGACTTCACGTTGACCGAAAAGACGTCGGATGGGCTGGTCGCGGAAGTGACGGAGAGCGCCAGGTTGGTGCTGTCCTTGTGCCAATCCACCGCGCCGATAGTGCCCAATGGCAGCTTGGGTGATGGCAACAGTTTGTGGTCGACCGTTCGCATCAGGCGCAGCACGTTTGTGCCGTCCTCGTTGGCCACAAACGCGATCAGCTTGCCATCGTCCGAAAGGTCGATACTGCTGATATCCCAATTGATGTCTGCGGTGAGCGTGGTGTGTTTCAGGCTGGCGAGGTCGATGTATGTGAGCCGCTGAAACTCGCTACCCCGGTCAGTCACGGTGTAAAGCCCCTTGCCGTCCTTACTGAACTGCGACGAGCCGTAGGCCACCGTGTCATTGGCATTTTTTTCAGTAATGCGACGCGATTTGCCGGTGGCGATATCCATCAGCCACAGATAACTCTCGTTGGCCGATACGTACTCCGCATAAACGAGTTGTCGGTCATCGGGAGAGAATAGAAACCCGAACCAGCCGCCGCCTTCAAGCGTGGCGAGCTTGCGCGCGGTCTCCGGCTTCAAGGGGTCGGTAATCGACAATGTCGTGTTGATCTTGTCATTGGATCCCTGACGATTCACCGGCACGGTCGCGTAGGCAATTTCTTTGCCGCTGGTAGACCATGCCAATCCCTGTACACGTTCGCCCTCAGGCGTGATCGGCACGGCATCACCGCCAGCGATATCACGCCGATAGCCGCGGAATACTTCATTGCCGCCGGTGTCCTTGCCGAAGACGTAGAACTTGCCGCTGCGGGGATCGTAACTTGCGCTGCGCACCGGTTCGGGATAATCCGTCAACAGTTCGAGCACGCCGCCCGGTTTGGCGAGGCGATAGATTTGCGGCGTGTTCTTGTGCCTTCGAACAATCAGCATTTCCTGCTTTGTCGGATGCCAACTGGTAAAGCCGGTCGGCTTGAACTCGGTGTATTTGAATACCTGTGCTGCAACACTGGCGGGCACCGGCGGCACATTTTCCAGAACCAGCGCAGCAGGCGGTGGCGTAATCGCGTCCTGTGCTTGCGTGGCGGTCGAAAGCAGGAGCACTACACCCAACGAAATCAGTTTGAAAAATTGACGCGACTTCATCATAAAACCCTCATCAAGGAAAGTGGACGATAGCGTATCAGCATCCGGAGCCGTTTGCAGGCGGATGTCATCGGAGATGTGATTCATACTTTTTTGCACACCACACAATCATTGTTGTGCAAACCAAACAATCACTGTCATTTCGACCGTAGGGAGAAATCTGCTTTGTGCCTTTAGCGGGTACCCAGCAGATTTCTCCCTACGGTCGAAATGACAATTTTTTTAGTGCTGCGGCTACTCATTCTTCCACCCGCCCCTCAATCCGAAGCGACGCGCGCCTGCTGCAAGTACAACTGCTCCACCCTCTTGCGCGCCCAGGGTGTCCGGCGCAGGAATTTCAAGCTGGATTTGACGCTGGGGTCGTGCGTGAAGCAGCGCACCGGTATCGCCTGCCCCATCGCGTCCCAGCCGATAGTTTCGGACAGTTGCGTGACGATTGCTTCGAGCGTGATGCCTTCAAGGCTGGGTGTATCCGGATGCTTGTTCATTAGAGATCAATCTGGGGGTGATAAAAATGTGGTGAAACTTTACCTCGCAGGCGGTACGAATGCTGCAAGTACAACGATTGGTCATGGCAGGGGCGGCAGACGCATACAATAGCGTTTCTCTCTTCCGGAATTCTGCTCTATGACGGAGCCCGTCCGCCTGGCAAAGCGTCTTGCCGAAATAGTCTCCTGCTCTCGCCGGGAGGCGGAGCTGTATGTGGAGGGTGGTTGGGTCACGGTCGATGGTCAAGTTGTACAAGAACCGCAATTTCGGGTTGGACAGCAAAAAATCGTGCTGCACCCCGATGCGTCGCTTGCGCCGGTTGAACTGGTGACCATGCTATATCACCACCCGCTGGAAGCCACCGCTGAAATCGACTCCAACAAGCCTCCGATCAATATCGACAATCACGCCGCTGATGACTTCTCGGGCATTCGCCCCATTAAGCGCCACTTTTCCCGACTCTCCAAAGTGCTACCCATCGAGCCCAATGCCAGCGGCCTGATGGTATTTACGCAGGACTGGCGCGTGCTGCGCAAACTGGTCGATGATGCGGCCACCGTTGAGCAGGAGTACATCGTTGAGGTCGAGGGTCAACTGGAGCCGCATGGACTCAAGCAACTCAATCATGGGCTCAGCTTTAACGGGCGCTCGTTATCGCCGGCCAGGGTGAGTTGGCAAAATGAGACTCGCCTGCGTTTTGCCGTTAAGGGCACCCAACCTGGCCAGATCGCACACATGTGTAAGTGCGTTGGGCTCGTTGCGAAATTTATCAAACGAATCCGTATCGGCAAGGTATCGATGGCCAAATTACCGCCGGGAAAGTGGCGATATCTGCCAGCCAGTGGGCGATTTTGAGCGCCGCGTACTGGTGGTTTGTCGCTTGGATAACAAAATGGGAAATGCGACCGAAGCCAGCGAGGGTGGGCAAAGCATCGCGTGCCGCCCTAGGAATCCAAATACTATTTCACCGGTTTCACAAAGCGCAACGTCATCCGGTCCGATTCTCCGATGGCAATATATTTTGCGCGGTCGACTTCGCCCTCGGTCAGCGTCGGCGGCAATGTCCACACGCCTTTTTTATAGTCTTTGGTGTCGTTCGGATTCGCATTGATCTCGCTTTTCGCATCAAGCGTAAATCCTGCCATCAGCGCGTGTTTGATCACATACTCCTCCGTCATGTAGCCGGTGTCGATCGACAATTTCAGCTTTGAACCTGGTTTGGCCCGATGTTCAACCACGCCCAGCACGCCGCCTGGTTTGAGCGCATCGTAAAAACTTTTCATGAATGCATCGACGTTGTCATCGTCGATCCAGTTGTGCACGTTGCGAAACGTGAGCACGAAATCTGCGCCGCCGTCGGGGCGAATATCGAGCGAGGTCGGTGCCCCCAGGGGCATGAGTTTCGCCTTGTCGTAGAGTGCGGGTGTGGCGGCGAGCTTGTCCTGAAGACTCTTCAGTCCGCGTGTAGCTTGCGCAGGGTATGCGGCCAGATAGCGTCCTTTATCGCGCAGATAAGGTGCCAACAGCTCCATGTACCAACCACCGCCAGGAAAAATTTCTATCACGTTCGAATCCGGTTTCACGCCAAAAAAGGACAGCGTTTCCCTCGGGTGTCGATACGCGTCGCGTGCGCGATTGGCTTCACTGCGATGCTCGCCCGCCATGATTTTGTCGAGCGAGGAAGCGTCGGTCGCGAAGGCACCTTGTGCCATGGCAAGCGTGCAGAACACGATCAGCGAAAGTATCTTTGAAAACGAGATGTGAAATTGCATTTGTGCTTTCAGTTTGGTATGTGCGGAAGTCGCCGGGGATGGTACAGACGCAAGTGTAGTGCTTCAAATTACTCATCAGTCAGGAATTTTGACAACAGCGCGGGGCCGGGTATCGTCGTTCCTGCGGTAACGAGGGAAGGCCGGGATGGGGACGATGCCAGCTATGACGGCACCTCCATTACCTCTTCAAGACACCCAATCAGCCGGTCAATTTCTTCGGCCGTGTTGTAGTGCGCCATCGACACGCGCACCACCCCGCCCTGCGTCTGCAGGCCCAGCGCTTCAATGAGTCTGCGCGCGTAGAAATCGCCAAAACGAATACCAATATTGAATTTATCCACATGGCGCACGATGCTTTCGCTGTGCCTGCCCGCGACAACAAAGCTGATGGTCGGCATGCGATTGCCTTCGTCGACCCTCTCGTGCCCGATGATGCGTACGCCGGGCTGGCCGCGAAGATAGGCGAGCAGTTTCTCCGCAAGCCGATCCTCATGCCGGGCGAATGCGTCGAATGCAGTTTGCATGCACTGCCGTCGGCTGCCCGCCGCCCCCAGCGCCGTACCCACATCGTGCAGATAGTCGGCAATGCCCGCACAGCCCCAGGACAATTCAAAATTGACGTTGCCAGGCTGTAGCTTGTAGGGCAAATCTTCGGAGCCGATAAAGTGGTGATTCAGGCTCGGCAACGAGAGCAGCAAATCCCGGTGCCCCCACAGCACCGCGTAGTGTGGCCCGAATACTTTATAAAAACTGAAGACGTAAATATCGGCGCCACTCGACTGCACATCGACCAACCGGTGCGGTGCATAGGCAACACCATCCACGCACAGCCGCCCGCCCACCGCATGCACGCGTCGCGCAACCTCGGCGACCGGATTCACGCTGCCGAGCACGTTCGACGCATGCGTCATCGCCACCCATCTGGTGCGCGTACTCAGGATGCGATCAAGGTCATCGAGTTCCAGCATCAAGCTGTCACGATTCACCTCCCAGATTTTGATCTCGGCACCGGCCTGCTTGAGCCGCATCCAGCCGCCGATATTGGCCTCGTGATCGGTATTGGTGACGATGATTTCGTCACCGGCTGCAATACCCGGCAGCAAGGCATGCGTGAGGATGAACATAAGCGCCGTCGTGGCCGGGCCCATCACCACCTCATCGTCATGCGCCGCATTGATCATCTCCGCCACAGCGCGCCGCGCCGACAACACTTTTTCCGACGCACGCTGTGACTGCGCATAGCTGGCACCGAGTTGCACGCTGGTCGTGATCAGGTAATCGTGGATACGGTCGGCGACACGACGCAACACTTGCGATCCGCCGGCGTTATCGAGGTAGATGCAATCGGAACCGAGTGCGGGGAATTCGGCGCGGATGGCGGACAGGTTTAAAAGTTGCATGGGGGATTTAATTTTCATTGGATGGAAATTGCGCGGACGGCGAAATTTGGGGAAAGTCAAACACCGGCGCGGCACTTGAAGCATTTTCGCCCTGTATGCGGCGTGGATGCTAGTGTTTTTGCTTTTTTCTCTGGCAAATGCGAATCAGCCCACTTTTCAGCTGTTGCGCGCGGCGCGCCAACGGCCTAGGCTGGGTAAATTCTCAGGAGAATGGTATGCGATATCCCGCAATTGCCGTCAGCCTTTTCATCGCAATTTTGGGTGCCGCAGCGGTGGTAGCACCAGCCCTCCCATTGGCCATCGCCGAATCATTGTTAAACCCGGTGGGCTTGTACATCGTGGCAGGCGGACGAGTGTTGATCGGCATCATCATCCTGCTCGCTGCCGGCATTTCCCGTGCGCCGGTCACGCTTCGCATACTTGGCACATTCATCATCATTGCGGGCCTCGCTACGCCCAACTTCGGCGTGGAACGCTCCCGCGCTTTGTTTGAATGGTGGGTAGGCCAGGGGGAGGGATTCATGCGCGCAACTGCCGGCATTGTGATGTTGATTGGCGTGTCACTCATCTATGCGCTATTGCCGCGCCGCCAATCTGCGGCGTAGGCTCTTTCTGGATATTTTCAGACTGCAATTACGATTGGAAAATTGCAAAACCGCAAATAGTCTGGTGCTGAGAATTGCAACAATGTCCCAGCGAAAATTGTAAAAACACTAGCATTGGCGCGCGTTTCCAAACATAAATGCCTCAAAATACGCATGAACAGGCGATCTGCATCAACTGCCCACCGTTCTGGGGAAAATTTTTTACCGGATAACTAAACGCATCACTCCGGCTGTCGATACCCGCCCTCAATCCAGGCAAGCGCGCTCGTCTCGCTCAGCTTGAACGACGACGCAACGCGCATCGTTGCCAGTGGCGGATCGTCACGTTTGCGCGCTTCAAACGCTGTCAACACGCCATACGGATGCTCCTCATCGGGAACGATGTCGAGCGTGACGGTGATGTTCGCGTCTCCGCTCACGACGACGACCTTCTTGTGCAAGGTGGCATGGAGGTGCTGCTCGTGTCTGCGGCGCACTTCATACGCGGTCTTGACGAGAGTGTGGAACGCGGTGGCGTCCAGCGGCTTGGGATTTTTTTTATCGCGCCCCATCGTCCACGGGCCAACCAGCGCCGGTTCAGGTTCGCCGTCCTTGGTCATTTCAACGGCCCAGCCATCGTCATCCTCGTTCTTGATCACGCGCGCGGACCAGCCGTCGTCGCGCCAGTGTCGCGGGTCTTGTGGCGCGTTGGCAGCAGGGGTCGCGATGTCAGTCATGTTTGAATGGCTCGAATGGTCTAAGTTGGAGAGGATAACCGAAGCGTTGCGATACGGAAAAAAACGCCGCTCGAACTCCCTTTCGAATGCGGCAATGTTTCTATTTTTCGTCGGCGTCGATTTTCGGTAACTCGGTCGCGATCAATTTGAGCCCGGCACGGAGCAGATCGTCGTAGCGCTTCCGTTCAACTGCGGCCGATTCCGCTGTCCACTGAAAAAATCCTTCTCCTGTCTTCATGCCAAGTTTTCCAGCCGCAACTTTGTCGCGCAACGCTTTTGCCGGCACCGTTGCGGCAGAAAGCGAGGGATACATGGTTGCCGCGGCAGCCGTGTGAACTTCCACGCCCGCATGGTCGCGTTGCAACACCGGGCCGGCAGCAAGGAAACGAAAGCCGAATCCGAAGCGCACCGCATTGTCCACGTCTTGCGCGGTGGCAACACCATCGTCGATCATCGCGAACGCTTCACGGGCAAGCGCGTGTTGCAATCGATTCGCCAGAAAGCCCGGCAGGTCTCTTTTGACGATGACCGGCACCATGCCGCAGCCGCGCATAAATGCCGCCAGCGTTTCGGCGTGCGCAGGGTTGCTCGCGGCCCCCAGAATCACCTCCACCAGCGGCACCAGGTGGGCCGGCATAAAGAAATGCAACCCCAGCATGCGCTGCGCGCTCGCAAGATTCGCGGCGATGGCGCTGATCGGAAAGCTTGAGCTATTGCTGGTGAGCAGGGCATCGGGCCGTGCGCGGCGCGCCAACTCGGTGAACAGGGCTTGCTTGATGTCGAGTCGCTCGGGAATACACTCGATCACCAAATCGATTTCGTTCCACGCCACATCGTCCAGCGACGCGCAGGCCGAGAGTTTGTCCGCACGCTGCGGGTAGCCCAGATCGGTCATGCCGCGCACAAAATATTCCGGCAGCAACTGACGACGCGCATTTGATGATTCCATCACGATCGTCCTGCAGCCTGCTCGCGCGAGCAACAGCGCCACATCCGCGCCCATGGTTCCTCCGCCGACAACGAGCGCGGTCGATTTGGATGGCTTGTCAATCATCGCGCTTGCCCTCCAGAAACACCGGTGCCGTCAACGTCATCGCGGGCAGCATGAAATCAAAATCACAGCCGATGTCGGCTTGCGTAACCGTCGTCTGATAGAGCTTGCGATAACCGTAATTTGGCATATCGGCGAGTGTCGGCGGTGGTGTCCACGCTGAAAGCCGCGCTTCCATTTCCGTTTCGCTGATTTCCAGCGTGAGCGTCCGTGCCGGCACATCAAGGCTGATCGTGTCACCGCTGCGCACCGCGGCGAACGGCCCGCGCTCGGCCGCTTCCGGCGTGATGTGCAGCACGATGGTGCCAAACGCGGTGCCACTCATGCGCGCATCGGACATTCGGACCATATCCTTCACACCCGCTTTCGCCAGCTTTTTCGGGATCGGAATATAGCCCGCTTCCGGCATGCCCGGCGCGCCCTTTGGGCCGATATTTTGCAACACCAGAATATCGTCTGCTGTCACGTCGAGATCAT
>JANYHZ010000260.1 GCA_025362135.1 Betaproteobacteria bacterium
CGCCCTTGGCTGCAGTGGCCGCGTAGTTCTTGCGGATGGTGGCCATGCCGCGATCCAGCGCGTCTTGATGTGCATCGAGTAGCGTGACGGGAATGCCTGCGCTGGCAAAGCACATGGCGATGCCGCCGCCCATGGTGCCCGCGCCAATAACGGCGGCAGTGCGAACCTCGCGGGCCGGCGTGTCGGCAGGCAACCCCGGAATTTTTGCAACCTCGCGTTCGCCAAAGAAAGCGTGGCGAAGGGCTCTGGATTGCGAGGAGGCTTTCAACGCCAGAAACAGTTCCCGCTCGCGTATGAGGCCATCTTCAAACGACAATTCCACGCAGCCACGAATCGCCTTGACGCACGCAACGGGTGCGATCAGCCCGCGATATTTCTTTGCGACATCCCGCTCAATATCGTCGAACGAAATCGTCGGGTCGCTTGACACCATCAGCATCCTGATTCGACGAACGACGCGCCCCTCACTGACAACGCGCTTGGCGAACGCCACCGTAGATTCGAGCAGTTCAGCAGAAGCGATCTCGTCAATCGCACCTAGCTGGAATGCTTTCTGTGCGCTGATCGGCTTACCGCCGGTAATCATATCGAGCGCGGCTTGAATGCCGATAAGCCGGGGCAGACGTTGTGTTCCTCCTGCACCCGGTAACAACCCCAGCGTAACTTCGGGTAAGCCCACGTTGGCGTTTGGTACTGCAATGCGAAAGTGACAGCCGAGAGCGACTTCAAAGCCGCCGCCCAACGCTGTGCCATGAATTGCGGCGATGATGGGTTTGGGCGAATCCTCAATGACGCGAATGACAGCGCCAAGATGTGGCGGCATCGCTGGACGATTGAATTCACGTACATCCGCCCCGGCGATAAAGGTCTTGCCTTCGCAAACGATGACAATGGCACGTACAGCCGCGTCGGAAATCGCCGACGTAACAGCATCAAGCAATCCGGCTCGAACCGCCTGGCCGATGGCGTTGACGGGCGGGTTGTTGATCGAAATCAGTGCGATTTCGTCGCGCTTACTCAAAGTAACTGGCATATTGTTTTGCAATGTGGAGCATTGACATTGGCGGCTAAACGAAAATCATACGGTATGATAAAAGCAGAGTGCTTTTCTCGCACCAAAATCCCTTGGAGGACATGATGATCCGGGATCAGGAAACGTTAAACGTATTGCTGAGCAGCCTATCACGCTTCGTTCGCGAGCGGCTTATGCCCAATGAATCCCTCGTCGCCGAAAGCGACAGGATTCCCGATGACATTGTCGGAGAGATGAAATCACTCGGGCTGTTTGGTTTTACGATCCCGGAGCAATACGGCGGACTCGGCTTGACGATGGAAGAGGAGGTGATGGTGGCCTTCGAACTGGGTCAGACGTCACCGGCTTTCCGTTCGCTGATCGGCACCAACAATGGCATCGGTTCGCAGGGAATTTTGATGGATGGAACTGAAACCCAGAAACAATATTTTCTGCCGCGGCTTGCCTCTGGCGAGTTGGTCGGTTCTTTCGCGCTTACTGAGCCTGGCTCCGGTTCCGATGCCGCGTCGTTGAGTTGTTCGGCCGTGCGGGACGGCGAACATTATGTGCTCAACGGCACCAAACGCTACATCACCAATGCGCCGGAAGCCGGTATTTTCACCGTGATGGCGCGTACCGATCCGGCCAATAAAAGCGCTGGTGGCATATCTGCGTTCATCGTTGAACGCGAAACGCCAGGCCTGTCGCTGGGAAAATGGGATGTGAAGATGGGACAGAAGGGCGCGCACACGTGCGACGTCAATTTTGAAAACTGCCGTGTACCTGCGGCGAACCTCATCGGTGGCAAGGAAGGCGTGGGTTTCAAGACTGCGATGCGGGTGCTGGATAAAGGCCGCTTGCATATCGCAGCAGTCTGCGTAGCCGCCGCTACGCGTATGCTCGATGACGCGCTGCGTTACGCGATGGAGCGACAGCAATTCGGCAAGCCTATCGCAGAATTTCAATTGATACAGGCGATGCTGGCAGACAGCAAGGCCGAGATTTACGCAGCGCGCTGCATGGTGCTGGATGCGGCAAAGCGCCGCGATGCGGGTGATGACGTCGCCACCGAAGCATCGTGCTGCAAACTGTTCGCGTCCGAAATGTGCGGTCGCGTTGCGGATCGTGCGGTACAGATTCATGGCGGAGCAGGCTACGTGTCGGACTACGCGATCGAGCGCTTCTATCGCGACGTGCGGCTGTTTCGTATCTATGAAGGCACTACGCAGATTCAGCAACTGGTCATCGCGCGCAACATGATCAGAGCCGCGAAACATTAATGACGTTTTTTGCGTCATCTGACGAGCAACTACCGGCGCTACCGGCGCGCATTAGCGACGTTCCCCGTTATTGGGCGAAAGAGACACCGACCGCCCTGGCGCTGCGGGACGGCAATTCCGAATGGAATTACCGGCAACTTGACAATGCCATCGTAGAGGCGAAAGACAGGCTGCTTGAAATTGGCGTACGTGCCGGCGACCGGGTTGTGATCGTCAATGAGAATTGCGCGGCGGTCGTCGCACTACTATTCGCGGTAGCGCACCTGGACGCATGGTTTGTGCTCGTCAACGCACGCCTTACGTCAAGGGAAATCGATGCAATTGCAGAAGATAGCGGCGCACGCCTGGTGTTATTTACCATTGGCAGTTCGTCCGATGCCGCCGTGCACGCGGCGAGATTGGCGGCCACACCGCAACATTGGGGTGCGATAGGAGAATTAGCCGTTGGTGCGCTCAACGCAGCCTGCTCGCCGGAACCGGTTTTTGGCAGTAATCATGAGCAGGTTGCGGCACTCGTCTACACCACGGGCACCACCGGAAAACCAAAAGGGGTGATGCTCACCCACCGCAATCTCCTGCACGTGGCCACGGTTTCGGCAAAACTTCGTCATCTCGCGCCCGCCGACCGCGCCTACGGCGTATTGCCAATCTCGCACGTCTACGGCCTGGCCTCGGTTACGCTCGGCACCTTGACCGCAGGCGCTTGCCTGCAAGTCGCGGCACGTTTTTCGGCGGCTGACACGGCGAATGCGTTGATGTGCGGTGGCATCACCGTGTTTCAGGGCGTGCCCGCAATGTACGCCAAGCTGATCGAACACATCGCAAACGATGCGGACTTCAAGGCACCGCTACTGCACTTCACCTATGCAGGTGGCTCGCCGCTCGATCCAGCACTCAAGGCGCGGTCGGAAGCGCGACTGGGGCTCACGTTGCACAACGGTTATGGGTTGACTGAAAGCAGCCCGACTGTCAGCCAGACTCGTCTGGAAAGGCCGCGTCACGATTGTTCCGTCGGTGAAGTCATTCCTGGTGTGTCCGTGAGGACAGTTGATGGCGAGGGTCGCGATGTTGCAATAGGTGAACCTGGCGAGCTTTGGGTGCGCGGGCCGAATGTGATGAAGGGCTACTACCGCGATGCCGAGTTGACGGCCAGGGTCATCATTGATGGCTGGCTCAACACCGGTGACATTGCCCGGATCGATCCCGAGGGTGCCTTGTTCATCGTCGGACGCACCAAGGAGCTCATCATTCGTTCGGGTTTCAACGTGTATCCTGTCGAGGTAGAAGCAGTGCTGAATAGCCATCCGGCTGTGTCCCAGTCGGCAGTCGTTGGCCGCGTTGTCACTGGCAATGAAGAAGTAGTTGCCTTTGTGGAGTTGAAGGCGGGACAGCAGGCGACGCCAGACGAAATCAGCACGCACGCGGCGAGCCTGTTGTCGCCATACAAGCGCCCGTGTGAAATTATTATCTTGCCGGTATTGCCTGCTGCCGCGACCGGAAAACTACTGAAAGGCAAATTGAAAGAGATGGCACGACGGGAGTAGGATGGGCAGGGTGCGCATTGCGCACCCTGCGTTGTAACGAAATTGAAAAAAGCACTGGAGGAAATGATGAATAAGATATGCGTTGGGATTTTCGCGATGGCTATCGCGAGTTGTGCATTAGTGACGAATTTTGCGCGCGCCGACGAATTCATGGTCGGTAGCGAGATGCCACTGACCGGTGCGTTTGCGCGAATCGGCACCGGCATGAAGGAAGGTATCGAGGTCGCCGCCGATGTGTTCAACCGGCGAAGCGGCAAGCACAAGATAAAAATTGTCATGATCGATGATGAGAGCGCGCCGGCCAAGGCAGTTGCGGCGGTGGAGAAACTCGCATCGCAAGGTGTTGTGGCGATTACTGGCGGTTATGGCTCCAGTAACATCGGCCCGGCCTCGGATGCGGCGAACAAAGCGGGGCTGGTTTATATGACTTCTGGCGGTGTCGATGAAAAACTGACGCAGCGCGGCTACAAGACGTTTTTCCGCATCAATAGTACCGCCGGTTATTCGATCGCTATGATCGGCTTGCTTTCTGACATGAATGCAAAATCGGTATCGATCGTGACATCGACCAAGGAAGCGGCGACCGACTTTGCCAAGGAAATAGAAAGAATACAAGCTGCAAAGGGCGTTAGGGTCGTGGTGCATTCATTTGACCCGGCCATCACCGATTTCAAACCCATCATCAACAAGATCAAACTACAGGATAGATCTGAAATCATCGTCATGGTTGGCTACGAAAATGACTACGTCGGCATCATTCGCGCGGCGAAGGTCCTGAAGCCCGATGTGAAAGCGATGGTAGGTGTGTGGTCGTTGGTTACCGCAAAAATGATCTCTGACTTTCCGGACCTCATGCCCAATATTTTTGGCGCCTCGATGCAGCCGTACCCGTTGGAATTCAAATCCGAAGAGGGACAAGAATACGCCGGGACTTACCAAAAGTTGTTCAACAAGGAGCCCGATTACGCAGGCCTGTTTGGCTATGTGCAGGCAATGCTGTTGTACGAAGCGATCGCACGCGCCGCCGATGCCGGCACGCTCAAATCCGGCGGATTGGCGGCTGAATTGCGCAAGTCCGATCACGACACGCTGATCGGCCGAGTGAAGTTCGACGACAAGGGCGATAACCCGTTTTTCAGCCATCGCATGGGGCAGTTTCAGGGCAGCAAAGTGGTGCTCGTATGGCCCAAGGATAGCGCGACGGG
>JANYHZ010000276.1 GCA_025362135.1 Betaproteobacteria bacterium
ACGAAGGCGCGGGTATTGTCGTCGATACCGGCCCTGGCGTAACGAGTCTGCGTCAAGGTGATCATGTGATCCCGCTCTACACGCCAGAATGCCGCCAGTGCAAATTCTGCCTGTCGCGCAAAACCAACCTTTGCCAATCGATCCGCGCCACGCAGGGCAAGGGCCTGATGCCCGACGCCACCAGCCGTTTCTCCATTGGCGGTAAACCAATTTTCCATTACATGGGAACGTCCACGTTTTCGAACTACGTCGTGGTGCCGGAAATCGCGCTGGCCAAAATTCGCGAAGACGCGCCCTTCGACAAGGTTTGCTACATCGGTTGCGGTGTGACTACCGGCATCGGCGCCGTGATTTTCTCGGCCAGGGTTGAGGCAGGTGCCAACGTCGTCGTATTCGGTCTCGGCGGCATCGGGCTGAACGTGATCCAGGGCGCGAAGATGGTCGGCGCAGACAAGATCATCGGCGTGGATTTAAATCCTGCGCGCGAGGCGCTGGCACGCAAATTCGGCATGACGCATTTTATCAACCCGAAAAATTTCGAGAACACTGTCGATGCGATCGTGCAACTGACCGACGGTGGTGCGGACTACAGCTTTGAATGCATCGGCAACACCAAAACCATGCGCCAGGCGCTGGAGTGCTGTCATAAAGGCTGGGGGCGCTCACTGATTATCGGTGTGGCGGAAGCGGGTGCGGAAATCAGCACGCGGCCATTTCAGCTGGTGACGGGTCGCAAGTGGGAAGGATCCGCGTTCGGCGGTGCGCGCGGTCGTACGGATGTGCCAAAAATTGTCGATTGGTACATGGAGGGCAAGATCAATATCGATGACCTGATTACGCATACCTTGCCACTGGAAAAGATCAACGACGGCTTTGCGCTGATGAAAAGTGGCGAGTCGATCAGGTCGGTCGTCATTTACTGATGATAGAAACGATCAGCGAGCATGCCTGCTTCGGCGGCGTGCAAGGGTTTTATTCGCATCGCTCGTCAGCAATTGGTTTGCCGATGCGCTTCTCGGTTTATCAGCCACCGCAGGCTGCGCGTGGACCGGTGCCGGTACTGTTTTTCCTTGCCGGGCTGACCGCGACCGAAGAAACATTCATGATCAAAGCGGGTGCGCAGCGTTTTGCGGCCGAGCATGGCCTGATACTGGTGTCGAGCGATACCAGCCCTCGCCATACCGGCATCGAAGGTGCGACCAAAGACTGGGATTTCGGCGAAGGGGCAGGTTTTTATATCGATGCCACCGAAGCGCCATGGCGCGCACATTTTCAGATGGAGACCTGGGTCGCCGTGGAATTGCGTGAGCTGATTTGCGCCCGATTTCCCGCGCGTGCTGATCGGATCGGAATTTTCGGACATTCGATGGGAGGCCATGGTGCATTGACGCTGGCCATTCGGCATCCGAATTTCTTTCGCTCGGTCTCCGCCTTCGCGCCGATCAGCGCACCAACGCAATGTGCTTGGGGAAAAAATGCATTCGTTACATATCTTGGCCATGATCGGCAAACATGGAAAGAGCATGACGCCAGCGAATTGATTCGCCAACGCGGTGCGCTATTTCCGAACGGTATCCTGATTGATCAGGGGATGAGCGACAAATTCTTCGGAGAGATGCAATTGAGGCCGGAGGTATTTGAAGCGGCATGTGCGAACGCTGGCCAGCCGCTTACACTACGCCGCCATGCGGGTTACGACCACGGGTACTACTTTATTTCCACGTTTATGGCCGATCACCTTGCTTTTCACCGCGCCAATTTAAGCGGATGACGCTTGGAACAAACAATCTTCCCAGACAATTTGGAAAAGAAAATTTAACGTAGAACGCCACTTGAAGCGGATCTCCAGATGAAAATGTCTGAAACACCCCGCCGATGCTGTGTTTACCGAACTGGTGCGGCAAGTCGAATCAGATTTCGCCCCGCCAGGTCTCAGCTCAGCAGTTCATAAACACCACCGCGCTCCAGTGCGCGCTTGTACGCAGGACGTGCGTGGACTCGTTGCAGAAAATCCATCAGCTTGGGATAGAAGGCGTTCAGTCCACCACGTGACGCAGCGACTTCCAGCGGAAAACTCATCTGGATATCGACCGCGCTAAACGCAGGCCCGGCGAACCAGCCCGTTTTGGCGATCTCGGCTTCCATGTATTTCAACTGTTGGGTAATCTCCGGCTCGATAAAAGAAGTCTTGACCGTCGCCGATATTTTTTTTGCAATCGGGCGCACGAAGAAAGGCATGGGCCCGGTTTCAACGCGGTTAAACACCAGTTTCATCAGCAGCGGCGTCATAGCGGAGCCTTCGGCGAAATGCAACCAGTAGGTATAGCGCAGCCGATCCGGTGTGCCCGCCGCCGGGATGAGCCGACCATTGCCATAGCGATCCACCAGATACTCGATGATCGCACCCGATTCGGCAACGGTTAACTCGCCATCGGTAATGACCGGCGACTTGCCCAATGGGTGTACCGCGCGCAGCGACGCGGGCGCACGCATGGTTTTCTTGTCGCGCTCGTATCGCTTGATTTCATAGGTGAGCCCCAGTTCTTCCATCAGCCAGAGAATGCGTTGCGAGCGCGAATTATTCAGGTGGTGAACGGTGATCATTGAATTTTCTCTCTTGGTAATCCGGGATCATATCGGCCCATCAGCGTCCATGCACAAGACCGCCGCATCGAAGTGAGGTTGAGTTGTTCCATGCAACGGAGTGGTGTGGAAAGGTCGAGGATATCCGGGTGCGCAAATTCGTTCAATTGACGAAGTCACGCACCGGAATCAAGCGGTTGGAATGTTGCGTCTACCGGCTGCCGCAGCCTGGTACCACAGATAATTCGATAGCCGGGATAAAAAATGCGGAACAGCACCCAACTATTGGCGCTTGCGCTCTTCCTTCTTTACCTTCTTGGCTTCCTTTTTTTCCTTCGGTGTTTTGGCGGGCTCTTTTTTCACCGATTTTTTCGTGTCCTTGCTTTTGCTCATGGTGGTTGCTCCGTTTTTTGCGACTGTTGAAAAGGGTTGAGTACTGCAAAAATGTTGCGGCTTTACTATAACTCGGCAACGCCAAAAGAAGTAGGCTGCGTGCTACACTCAAATCAACTTTTTTCCAGCCGATCACCATGTCCGGAAGCACGTTAGGTAAGCTCTTCTCCGTCACCAATTTCGGCGAATCCCACGGCCCGGCAATTGGCTGCGTGATCGACGGCTGCCCACCCGGCATGGGCCTGACCGCAGACGATATCCAGCCCGACCTTGATCGTCGCAAGCCCGGCACATCGAGACATGTGACCCAACGGCGCGAAGAAGATCGCGTCGAAATACTGTCGGGTGTGTTCGAAGGCAAAACCACCGGTACACCGATTGCACTGTTGATCCGGAACGAGGATCAGCGCAGCCGGGATTACGGCAATATTGCCGACAGCTTCCGTCCCGGCCATGCTGATTACACCTATCTGCAGAAGTACGGTATCCGCGACCATCGGGGCGGGGGACGCTCGTCGGCGCGCCTGACCGCACCGACGGTGGCGGCCGGTGCGGTGGCGCGGAAATGGCTACTGGAGAAATTCGGCGTCGTGATACGTGGTTATCTTTCTCAGTTGGGCGAAAATAAAATCGTGTTTGAAACATGGGATGCAGTGCACCAGAATCCATTTTTCGCAGCGAACGCGAGCATGATTGCTGCGCTTGAGGCGTATATGGATCGCCTGCGCAAATCGGGCGAAAGCTGCGGCGCGCGTATCAACGTGGTCGCGAGTGGTGTGCCGGTCGGCTGGGGGGATCCCATTTATGATCGCCTCGATGCGGCGATTGCACACGCGATGATGGGCATCAATGCGGTGAAGGGCGTGGAGATCGGCGCGGGCTTTCACTCGATTGAGCAGAAGGGCACCGAGCACTCCGATGAGATGTCGCCGGATGGATTTCTCTCGAATAATGCCGGGGGTGTACTGGGCGGAATTTCAACCGGCCAGGACATCACCGTTTCCATTGCGATCAAGCCAACGTCGTCGATTCGCCTTGACCGAAAAACAATCGACAAGACCGGGAACCCTGTGGTGATCAATACGCATGGTCGGCATGATCCCTGCGTAGGCATCCGCGCCACACCAATTGCCGAGGCGATGTTGGCGCTGGTGTTGATCGACAGAGCGCTGGTTCACCGCGCGCAGAATGGCGATGTTATTTCCGCTACGCTGAGAATTGCTGCGCAGGCGCCTGTTGGCGCGAACCAGTCAAAAACCTACAGAAGTGCCGACGATCCGGATCCCGCAGAAGCATAGCCCGCGAGGTTTCGGTCGCCTGCGGGCATCTGGCCTGCGCTGGCGATCAGGTAATGGAACTACAAACCCTGCAGCCAATCGTGCATCGAAGTGATCGCATCGCCATAGGATAGTTCGCGTCCAGCAGCCCCTGCCGTTGCATAGGCAGCCGTTCCGAGTGCCGCGCGCGCGCGTTCGATGAATGGCGCGAGAAACGCCGCATCGGCGATGTCGCGACGGCGCCCCATCTGAACGGTGTGAGTATCGGCTGCACCGTCGAAACGGGCGGCAAGCG
>JANYHZ010000282.1 GCA_025362135.1 Betaproteobacteria bacterium
GGACGAGCCGGATCGACGCCCAGATCGAGGCATAAAATGCGTGACGCTGCCAACCGGTCCAGAACCCGCCTGGATTGAGCGACACGACCGAGCCCACCACACCGCCCCGGCGCGCGAGTTCCAAGACAAGCCTAGCTCCCATCGAGCTGCCGACCGCATCAATCCCTGTAAGATGCTCGTGGTGCAGAAACTCTGTCACAGCATCGGCCAGCGTGGACATCGAGACCTCGCCGGGTAGCGGCGGCGTCTGGCCGAATCCCGGCAGATCAATCACGATCACTTCCCGCCGGGAGGCTAAGAGTTCGAGAATCGGTGACCACGAGCGCCAGTTGCCGCCGAGACCGTGAATGAGCAGCAATGGGGAACCCTTCCCTCGCCTGACGTAATGCATGGTCGGCTCCTCCGTCACGTCTTTACTCCTGGCCACTTTGGCCAGGTTGCGTGTTACAAGCTCTTCGTTTGTGGGGTCACTTGATGGTACCCCTCCAGCCGCTTGTCTCCTGGCCGCGCGACTCAATGTAGGTTTTGAATCGCCTCAGGTCCCCTTCCACCCGCTGTGTAACGAGGCCCATCACGTCTGCAGCCTTTTCGACGATCCCTTGGGGGGCATACTCTAACTGGAGCATCATCTTAGATGTGGCATCAGACAATCGATGAAACGTCACGACTCCTGCATTCATTGAGCCTCCCCGGCTTGTCCAGGCAATACGTTGATCCGGAACCTGCTCCGTGATTTCCGCGTTCCATTCTTCTTCCTTGCCGGCGATGCTGGCTTTCCACTGCAGGCGCTTGTCATCGATCTGTTTCACCTCTGTCACGCCTTCCATGAATTTCGGGAATTCTTCAAATTGAGTCCATTGGTTATAGGCCGTCCGCACAGGAACGTTGAGTTCGATCGATTTCTCTATCAATGACATGATGCACTCCTTATTGAATACAGTTTCATTAATGTTCCTCGAAAACCCTTGACACTCGACTCACGGTAAAAATCATCTCGATCTTCGCGTGGACGGGAACCCTCGCCGATCATGCGTCTCCGAATTTTGATTGATCGGATACGCTGTTTCAGACGAACCTAATTCTGCGTCCGTCGGCCATTCGCCTGATCGAAAGATCGATGTAAATCACTCCCCACAAATTGCACGGCCTGTTTTGCATGCGATACAACGGCGCCCATGCCGAAGAACTCATGTGTGACCCCATCGAAGTTTCTATACGTCACGGGGACGCCGGCCGCTCGCAATCGTTCCGCATAGCGTTTGCCATCCGATTGGAGTGGGTCGATCTCGGCCGTAATGATTGTCGCCGGAGGGAGACCTGTAAGATCGTCTGCCCCGACTAAGTTAACCATGGGGTTGTCGGCATCGGCGGGACCGTTCAAATACTTTTCAAAAAACCAACCCATCATGGCCTTGTTCAGCGGTTGAGCCTGCGCATTCTTGCGATAAGACGGCGTGTCCATATCGTAGCCGGTTACCGGATAGATCAGCGTTTGATGGATCGGGATAGGCGCACCCCGCTGGCGAGCCATTATGGATACGGCCCCTGCCAAATTCCCGCCCGCGCTCTCCCCTGCTACGGCGATTCTCGCCGGGTCACCGTTGATGTCCAGGCCATGCGCGCGAGTCCACTCATACGCGGCATAGGCATCTTCATGCGCAGCCGGGAAACGAAACTCAGGTGCCTTGCGATATTCTACTGACATCACGATCGCATTTGCGGCATTGGTGAGGGCTCGGGCTGAGGCATCGTAGGTATCGACGGTGGCCATCACCCATCCGCCTCCATGGTAATACACTATGATGGGGAAAGGCCCGTTGCCCTTAGGGATGTACAACCGGACAGGAATGGGCCCCGCGGGACCTGGAATCGACAAATTGTCGATTTTTCCGACCTCCTCCGGCGCCTTGCTTTGGCCTTGCTGGTCCAAGACTTTCATTACGGCATCGGCCATGGTCGGTTGACTACGTGCGGCGTCGGCAGATAGCGACTGAATCGGCTTCGGATTCAGCGACTGCAATGCCTCCAGGACAGCCGCCATTTCTGGATCGGCTCGATTCGTCGTCGCAGCCATGGACTGTTTCACCTCCTGTTTCGATGGTGTGGAAACCGCGCGCTCATCGCCTCGAAAGGTTTCCGTAGACGATTGGCACGCGCTCAACGAGAACGCCGCGAATCCTATGCCGGTGGTTGAGAGCACTCTGAGCATTAGTGACTTCATGGCAGATGTCTCCATTTGCTATGTGTCTGGCTAGCCATCACGAATGGTGCCTGGGGAAGGGTGCGTTCAGGCATATCGTCCTGGTCCGTCTTCAATCACTGTAACCGGCATGAACGGTCCTGCAACCTAGGGTCATCCATAGTTTTTTGAAGTAAGTGCCTAGCCGCTGATTCATGAACGCTTCTACTGCAATCGCCGATCCGCTGCTCTTGCGCGTGGATCATAACGAGCGCGACAGGCGCGACTCGCGAAGATGACACTTCCAACCCGTCTCGTTTTCCTCGCAGTCTCGGGAGTTTCGCGCGAATAACGAGATACGTTTCACCGGAACGCGTTTTGGGGCCATTTCCCGACGAACTGTCATAAATCATGCGGGCTAATTAGCCGAGCATGTGGCGGAGAGAGTGATAGCAAGTAGCAGATTGGTTTATTCACCTTGAACTGGAATGAATCTCACATTCCCCTGCCGATTGACCAACCGCAGGGCGCAGTCAAAGTGACTGGGCTTATCGGCGCGGCGCGGACTTAGGTCGAAGTTGGAGTAGGCTGCGATTGAGTTTTTAGCCGACCAGAATTTCATCGAAGTTGACGCGGTCTGCAGTGGGATGGACGCGCGACTCGTGCTCGAATGGCTTTCGGTCACTCGTTGTACTCTTCAGAACCAAGGACCCACATAAAGGACTGGATATCGATCATGTCTCGAGGCCGCATATCGTGCAGGTCGCGCCGTACGGCCCGGGCAAACTCAAGAAAGCCCTCGTAAGTGATCCAAGACGGGCGAGGCTCATACTGGAAGTCTCGACCATATTTACGAGCTGCCGCCCGCATGGCGTTCGGTTTAAGGAACACATGCCTCTCCGGCTGCGCGATGAATCCGAACACCGTCACCACCGGCCACGTCAGGACTCTTGTTCGCTTTCGTGGAAGCCCAGCGATGACTTCGCACCAGGCCTCAAATGTGTGCGCTGCGCTTCCAGCGCCATACAAAAAAGAATACAGGCCCGTCGCAAAGGAGCGAGCGCCGGCCGCCGACTTGACGGCGTCGCGCAGCGCCATCTTCTCGAAGGAGAAAAGAAGATTCGTC
>JANYHZ010000289.1 GCA_025362135.1 Betaproteobacteria bacterium
CGAACATCGCCTCATCGATGACATGGTCGCGTCAAACCTGAAATGGAGCGGTGGTTATCTGTGGGCCTGCAAGAATTACGACGGGGATGTGCAGTCCGATACGGTGGCGCAAGGCTACGGCTCACTCGGCCTGATGACTTCGGTATTGATGTCGCCGGATGGCAAGACCGTAGAGGCTGAAGCTGCGCATGGCACCGTGACGCGTCACTACCGCATGCACCAGCAGGGCAAACCGACGTCGACCAACCCGATCGCGTCGATCTATGCCTGGACGCGCGGGCTGATTTTCCGCGGCAAGATGGATGGCACGCCCGAGGTGGTCAAGTTCGCCGAGACGCTGGAAAAAGTTTGTGTCGATGTCGTTGAGTCCGGCAGGATGACGAAGGATCTGGCAATTTTGATCCGTCCGGATCACCCCTATCTGTCGACCGAAGAGTTTTTGGGCGCAGTCGATACCGAGATGCAGAGCCGCATGCGTTAGTCCGGACTCTTCAGCTATGGCCTCTTCACGACGGCTTCCCACAATCTTTGTGTGGAAGCCGTTTTGTTTTCAGTGTCCGGCGGCCCGTCAGTAGCCGGTCGGAAGATTTTCGTCGAGGATGGTGATCGATTTTCGATGCACTTCGATATAGCCCTGTTGCATCAGATCGTGCAGCGTCCGATTCACCATCTCCCTCGACGCACCCACCATACCGGCCAAATCTTTCTGCGTGAACGGCTCGCCAACAACCTTTCGGCCATTGGACACAATCGCCAGCTCGAGCAAGGTGCGCGAGACACGCGACGATATATTCATCAGGGCGAGCGTACTGATTTTTCGATCCGCATCACGCAGGCGCTTTGCCAGCGTTTCCAGCACGCGCTTGCCGATATCCGCGGAACCTTCCATGGCGCGCTGAAACGCCTTGTATGAAAGTGTCTGCAAATGGCAACGTTCCATCGCCGCAACGCTCGCACTGCGAGGCTCCTGATCGAACATCGGGATCTCCCCAAAAAAATCTCCGGCGGAGAGTGTCTTGAGAATGACCTCGCGATCCCCTTCCGACATGTAGACCTTCACCTGGCCCGACGCAATGACAAAAAACGAATCCGCCAGCGCGCCCTGACGCACAATCACCTCACCTTTTTCAACCACCCGCCATGCGGCATGCGCGCCTACGCTGGCGAGCTGTTGCTCTGTCAGGGAGCGAAACAAGGGGATGGCGTTGAGCACGGCCTGACTGCCCTACTTCACCGTCTGGACGAGGTGCTGCGCCAGCCATCGGCCGACAATGCGCTTCAGAATATGCAAGCGCTGATGAAAAAAATGATCGGCCTCCGGTACCAGCACAACCGGGATGTCGCGTGGTCTTGCCCAATTGATTGAATCTGCCAGCGGCACCGTATCGTCCTTTTCGCCGTGAATGAGCAGCGTTGATTCCGGTACCATGCCGCCGCTTTTCACGTTCTGCCAATGTGCCATTCGGGAGTACCCCGGTGCCACAAGGATCATCTCCTCACAATGTAGCTGCTCGCTCGCAGCGAGCGTCACGGCGGCACCGAACGAGAACCCCGATAGCCAAAGCGGCAATCGGGGATTCGCGGCGAGTGCGTGTGCGACCACGGTCAGTAAATCTGCTGTTTCACCCCGACCGTCGTCGTGCACGCCTTCCGTCCTGCCAACGCCACGGAAATTGAATCGGTACGTCGAGGCACCGGCGTCGAACAGCGCGCGTGCCAGCGTCGTTGCGACCTTGTTGTCCATTGTCCCGCCGAACAGCGGATGCGGGTGCGCAATAACGGCGACCGCAATCGGTGGGCGCTCCTGGCTGATATGGGCCGCCACTTCGATGGCACCGGCATCGCCTGCGATCAGGGATTTGCTAACGGGAAACGCACTGGACATGGAATTATATTTTCAGCCGCTCAACCACGCGCCCATTCTGAATGTGTTCAGAAATAATCTCGTCGATGTCGGTCTTGTCGATGTAGGTGTACCAGACATTGTCAGGGTAGACGACCATCACCGGTCCTTCAGCACAGCGATCCAGGCAACCAGCAAGATTGATACGCACCTTGCCCTTGCCGCTCAGATTCAGTTTCTTGATGCAATCCTTGGCGTAGCCGCGCATGCCCTCTGCGTCATGTTGATTGCAACATTGGCTGCCATCGTCGCGCTGGTTGACACAGAAAAATACGTGGTGCTGGTAATAACTCATGGGGTCCACATTCTTGATGCGTAGGTGAGAGTTTAGTCGGGGTCGTGATGCGTGACAAACAACCAGGCAAGGAAAATCACCGTGACCAGTGGCCAGGTTTCGTGCATCCATCGGGTCAGACTGGTAAAGTTGACGAGTTGGCCGTGCGGCCAGTTGAACAAACGCAGCGTTTCATCAAAAGCGCCGTAAATACTGGTCAATTTCGCCATCAGGCCACCCGCAAACACGAACAGCGTGGCACAGAATGCGCGCCATCGGTAGCTGAAGCGTGCGAAGTAGGTCGCCAGAATCAATCCTGCCGTTAGCCCGATTACCCTTGCTGGAGCCATCCAGTCGATCATCTGTGGCGCTTTCAACATCAGTGCGGCCATCGCGATCTTGATGACAAGTCCTGCGGCCAGCAGCAACAGGACATGCAGCGTGACGTTTCTGCCCGGATGCATCAACAACGCCACGAAGAGGACAAAACCGCAAACGTTGAGCGTGATACCTACCGCCTGCGGAAGCAATACCAGCGGATTGTAAGGGTGGGCGTTCACGGCATCGAACGGATTGGCAATGTGACCGGCTTCAAAAAATGGAATCGCCGGATTCAGTTGCGCAAAAATCCAGCACCCCAGCAGGATCAGGCCCCATCCAGTGTCGTCGGAAGGTGAAAAGTGTTTTTGCCGCAATCGACGCCACGAGCCGATCAGTAACCGACCCGGTGCTGCCAATACCAGCGCCGCGCCCACCGCAGCGCCACCCGTATTGGCCAATAAATCAACAAACGAAGATACCCGTCCCGGGAGAAAGGCCTGCAGCAACTCAAAACCAAAGGAAACCCCCGCGCTCGCGGCCACAGTGAGCCACCAGATTTGTGCATCGTGGGTCATTCTGTACGCCGCTAACCGCGCGCTATGCCGCAACAATGCAGCGAGCATCGCGCCGAGCGGTGCGTAGGCGGCAACATTGAGCACGACATCGAACGCAATCACGTACTTCGGCCACGAGAAGAGCACGAACGCTTCCGGCCAGCGCCAGCCAAAAAAAGGATTCAGGCTTGCGTACGTCAGCATGAAAAAATACGTCAGCAGCGCGCCGCGATCAGCCCGCAACATGCGCGTGCGCGTGGTGCTCAAGACAGAGTCTGCTACCGGCGGTGAAGTCGATGACACCGTAAATTGTCCGGGTTAGCCGATCTGTTCCAGATCTTTCAAATAACGCGCTGCGTTTTCTACATAATGCGACGCAATCCAGCGCACCCGTGCGACCTCTTCAGCGCTGAGCTGGCGCACCACACGCCCGGGCGAGCCCACCACGAGGGAGCGATCAGGAATCACTCTGCCTTCGGGGAGGAGCGAATTGGCACCGATGAGGCAATCGCGCCCAATTACTGCGTGGTTCAACACGACCGCCTTGATGCCGATCAGCGAACCCTCCCCCACTGTGCAACCGTGCAGCATCACCATGTGGCCCACGCTCACATCTTTTTCCAGCGTGAGCGCCACACCTTCATCCGTGTGCAGCACTGATCCATCCTGAATGTTCACGTTCTCGCCGATGGTGATGGTGTCGTTGTCGCCGCGAATCACCACGTTCCACCAAACGTTCGCATTCTTGCCGAGTACCACATCGCCGATGATGCATGCGTTCGGCGCGACGTAGTTGTTGCCGAGCAGTTTCGGGGTTTTGTCGCCGAGGCTATAAATCATTTTATTTCTCAGTTCCTGTAAATCGTTTTTTCGAGGATCACGATGTCGTCAATAAAGGGGCCGTATTTCGGCTTGATCTCACCGGTCCCGGCAAAACCCACCTTACGCCAGAAAACCAGTGCGTCGCCATTGGTGCGCACCACCGCAACTCTGAGTTGGTCGATGCCCGGCCAAGTATGCGCCAGTGCTTCGATGTGTCTCACCGCAGTGCGTCCAACCCCGCAACCGCGCCACTGAGGCTCGAATACCAGCAGGCCGATAATGGCTTTGTTGGACGCGTTCCACCGCCGCAGTACGCTGGCCACACCAATCAATTTATCGTCGACGCAAAAGCCCAGCGGGAACAGGTCTTCTGTAGTGTAGCCATCGGGTACTACGTGAAAAATTCCTCCACGTGCGCGTCAGTCGGCGGCGCGCCCTCCACCAGCAGATGGTAATCGGTTGCCGACTGCAACACAGCATGGACCGAGCGTCGGTGATCCTGGGTGTCGGACAGGATCAGCATGGAAACGGGTGCGGCAGTCATACGGCGATTCTAGCGGTGCGCCGCGCGCCGCACTGAATAGCCAACCTCCAGCACTGGCGGGGTCAGCAGACCAAAAAACCGCCACAGGCCGCGCCACTGCTTGACTTGGCCACTACATTTGCTTGAACAAATGCGAGAAGGGCCTGCTGACGGTGAGGTTTTCCTTGCGGCCCTTCACCCTCACCGTGGCTTGACCGCGGAAATCGCGCGACACGGTCTCGATGGCGAGCGCATTGACGATGGTGGAGCGGTGGATTTGCCAGAATTTTTCAGCGTCGATGCCGTCGAGTATTTCCTTGATTGGTGTCTTGATGAGGGCATCGAACTCTTTAGTCGCCACCAGCGTGTATTTCTCGTCGGATTGAAAAAAAAGTACCTCTTCAATTGGAATCAAGCGCAGATTGGAGCCGATATTGGCTTTGATCCATTTCAGCTTTTCACTCTGTGGATTGAGCTTGGCGGAAAGATGCGCGAGCAATGCTTCCAGGTTTTGTGGCGGCGGGGCCGGCACGACAGACAAACGTTCCTTGAGCCTGTCAACCGCCGCTTTCAAGCGTTCGTCACTGTACGGTTTGAGCACGTAATCGATCGCACCGGTTTCAAATGCCTCAACCGCATATTGGTCAAACGCGGTCACGAACACGATATGGCAACGCAGTGCACGATTGGCCGCAAGACTTCTGGCCACTTCCACGCCGGTCATTTCCGGCATCTGAATATCGAGAAACGCCAGTTGCGGTTGGTACTCGCCGATGGCTTCGAGGGCGGCCTCACCGTCACCCACATCGGCGACGATTTTGAGC
>JANYHZ010000015.1 GCA_025362135.1 Betaproteobacteria bacterium
TGGCGCGTTGCAATACACAGAATGCGTTGCAGACGACGTGAAACCGGGTAAGGTCACTTCGTTCCCGCAGAGCGTCAAGCTGAAACCCGATGAGACGGTTATGTTCTCCTGGATCGTTTACAAATCAAGGAAACACAGGGACAGCGTGAATGCAAAGGTGATGAAGGATCCTCGAGTCGCCGGGATGGACCCGAAGAGCATGCCGTTCGATGGAATGCGCATGTTCTGGGGTGGGTTCAAGAGTATTGTCTCGCTGTGACGTTGGAACCGGTCGCGATTTCGTGCCCAGGTAAGTGAGTTCAAGTCAGTTCTTTGCCACGAGTAAACGGCGTTCGAGTTCGGCCAGCGAGGTAACCTGATACGTTGGGTTCACCATCCCCGGCACTTTCCGTCCATCCAGATTGACCCAGCACGTATCCAGCCCCGCGTTAATTCCACCCAGAATATCCGAGTCGGGATTGTCGCCAACCATCAGCACTCGATCACGCGCCGGATCACCCATGAGTGTGAGTGCGTGGTCAAAGATATCGCGGTGGGGCTTGGCAATGCCGACTTGTTCCGATATCACCAGCACGTCGAAATGATGTGCGAGCCCGGTGCGTTCCAGGCGTGCCTGCTGCAGTTCTGTAAAGCCGTTGGTGATAATCCCGAGCCTGGCTTGGCCCCTCAGGGACGCAAGCAGGCTGACCGCGCCTTCAAGGGGCGTGCAAATTTCTGCCATCGCGGCGAGGTATGCACGGTTCAATTCGTGCGCAGGAATTAGCAGTCTCTGCGCCCACGTCTGGAATCGTTGCCGCTGCACCTGCTCCGCGCCGATATGGCCATTCTGATAGTCAATCCAGAGCAACTTATTGACAGATTGATACGTGTGGTAATCCTGCTCGGCGAAATCCACATCGTAACGAGAGAACATGAGACGCAGGCCGCCAAAGGCGTCAAAGTGAAACAGCGTGTCGTCCGCATCGAACAAAATCCATTCGTAAGCCTTCATTCAAAACGTCCTTGTCATGTCCGCCGGTCGCGAAAAAGTCCCGTTGTGTGAAAAAGGCTGCACCCATTATTTTCAGCACGCGGAACTCTTTTACCGTGACGCGTGTGCAGTTGCAAGCGGATGTGTCGTCTCTGTTGTGACGTTTTCGGCAAAACGGCTGGAGAGGCGCGCCAGTGCTGGTGTTACTCGTGTCTCTGTTGGCCAATCGCGCACAGTAAATGCAATTCCGACGAATGGCCGTCAACCGTCATTCAGCCACGCCCGGCCCCGACGAACGGCCTTTCCACAGTGCGACGCGGCGATGCTTCAGAGTGGAAACCTTGCGCCGTTATCGTGCCCGAGATTTTGAACCACCGCGCCACGCTGGTATCTTGTCACGATGTCTAACGCAAACATTTCCAACAACCCACATGGTCTGGCGCGGGTATTTCACTGGCGGCGCCTGAGGGTGGTGCTGGCTGTTTGCTTCGTGTGGATGCTGTTGTTCTCACTAACGTGGGAGGCGTCTTATGCTGTGCTGGTTGGGCGGCTGCTTTTTGGTGGCTTCCTGACCCTTTCCGCATTCGGGCTATTCGAGCGATGGCCAAGCCGATTGCCGTCGTGGATGGCGCGTTGGGTATTGCAAGTGATCGCCGTCGCCGTCGCAGTGCCAGTGGCGATGTGGATCGGCTATACCGTCACCACGATGGGTCTTGATCCGCCGTGGTGGCGCGACGAAAAACGCCTGGTTGGTTTTGGCACGTTTACGTTTCTCGGTATGTTGATGGCACCCTGGATCGCGGTGACGGCCCTGCTCAAGCAAATCCGGGACGACGCGCGCAAACAGGCGCTGCTGTTTGAACTCGAACGCAGCGAGTACGCCCGCAATGCGCTCGACGCACGTTTTCGGTTGCTGCAAGCGCAGGTCGCGCCGCATTTTCTGTTCAACACCCTGGCCAACGTACGCGAACTGGTGAGTACCGGCTCGCCGCGCGCAGCCCCCGTGCTGGAGAGTTTGATCGCTTACTTGCGCGCCACGGTGCCGCGCCTCAATGAGCCGACTAGCACGCTGGGGCAAGAGCTCGAACTGGTGCGTGCATATCTGGATGTCATGCACATGCGCATGCTCGACCGTTTACAATTCAGTGTTGAGGCCGACGACGCATCGTATGAGCTGATGTGTCCGCCGATGACGCTGCTGACCCTGGTCGAAAATGCCATGCGTCATGGCATCGATCCTTCGGAGGAGGGCGGGCGCATCGACGTGCGCGTGACCGTAAAGGATGGCCGGGGGCGCGCCGAAGTGAGCGATACCGGCATGGGCCTTGCAAGCAGCAGCAAAGGATTGGGCACTGGTTTGGCTAACTTGCGCGAACGTTTGCAGTTGGCCTTTGGCGGTGATGCGCACGTTAAGCTTAACGATAATGTGCCGTATGGCGTACGTGCCGAAATTGATTTTCCAGCGCGAAAGGAGATACGGTGACCGTTCGACGTCCAACGTCGTTAATTGCAGACGATGAACCACTGCTGCGCGAATCGCTCACGCGCCTGTTGGCGCAGACCTGGCCCGAGTTGGAGGTGATCGCACTGGTACGCAATGGCCGTGCGGCAGTCGAAAGTTTCGAGGCGCAGCGTCCCGACATTTGTTTTCTCGATGTACATATGCCGGGCTTGTCGGGCATCGAGGCGGCGCGCTTCATCGGCCGCCGCGCGCACGTCGTTTTCGTCACCGCTTACGACCAGTACGCGGTGCAGGCGTTCGATCAGGGCGCGCTCGATTATCTGGTAAAGCCGGTGGAACTCGCACGCCTGACCGATACTGTGGCGCGTCTCAAGGAGCGGTTGCGCGCGATGCCGGAGATCCCCGATACAGGAGCCTTACTTGATCAACTTGCGGCGCGGGTCTTCAAGAATGCGGCGGCGACGACGCTGCGTTGGCTGCGGGTTTCGGTGGGGCAGGCGTTGCGGTTAGTGTCGGCTGACGAGATCGATTTCCTGCGCTCGGAAGATAAATACACTCTCGTCGCGTGGCACGATGCGGCGGGGCAACCGGCCGAGGGGCTGGTTCGCACGCCGTTGAAGGAGCTCACCCATCAGCTCGACGCCGAGCAGTTCGTGCAGGTGCACCGCTCGGTGGTGGTCAACCTTCGCGCGGTCAAACAAGTACTGCGCGGCCACAATGAGACGGCCAACATCCACTTGAAGTACCGTGGCGAAGTGCTGCCGGTGAGCCGCACGTTTTTGCATCACTTTCGGATGATGTGAGTTGTCAGGAGCATTTCCTTTGTTCGCAATGGCGCACCTTTTCATAAACACCGCTGTCATTTCGAACGAAGAGAGAAATCTGCTTTTGTAATAAGTCACGACAGCAGCAGATTTCTCACCCGAAGAAACCGGGTTCGAAATGACAAAGTTGGAAGGTTGTACGGCTGCGTGAGAAATCTCGGCCCCGTTGGCGCGTCACCCGTGCCCCACGAACGTGCCCCATCCACGTCAACCGTGCCTCATCACATCGGTCTTGCTCCCTACCCCGCCACAAGAATAAGTTACGGACACAACGTAACCGGAGCGCAACATGTCGAAGCTATTGAGCAATTGTTTATTCGGTTTCATCACCAGCTGCCTGTTCGTGATGCAGCCTGCCATGGCAACTGAAGGAGGCAAACGCAATCTTGTCAGCGCTGAATGGCTCGCAAAGAACCTCAGTCGCGATGACCTTGTCCTCATCGATGCCTCGTTCGGCCAGCTGTACGCAGCCAAGCATATTGCTGGCGCGGTCAGCGTCGATGTGTTCACGTTCGGCGGTCGCGAGAACCTGGCCGCAGAAATGCAAAGCCGCATCCAGTCCTGGGGTATCAGCGCCGGGAAGAAGGTCGTCATTTACGATCAAGGCGGCACCTACATGGCGACCAGCCTTTTCTTTGATCTCTACTATCACGGCTTCCCGCCGGAGAATCTCTTCGTCCTCGATGGGGGCATGGCAAAGTGGCAGGCGACGGGCGGTGCCGTCACGAAGGACCCCACACCCGTCCCGAAACCGGGGACATTCCGCGTGGGGAAGCTTAAGGAGGAGATACGCGCAAGATTGCCTGAATTTCTGGTGGCCTCGGGCGACCCGGCGAAGAATGCGCTCGTTGAAGCGCTGGACCCCGACCAACACTTTGGCGGTGCCAAGTTTTTCGACCGGGCCGGCCATATCCCCAATGCCATTATGGCGCCCAGCGCGGATTTTTTTAACGCCGACAAGACCTTCAAATCCGCCGAGGAGATCGGCCGGATGATGGCCTACCTGGGCGTCAAACCGGAACAGCAGGTCTACAGCCATTGCGGCGGCGGCATCGCCGCCAGCGTGCCGTTCTTCGCCACCAAGATCATGCTGAACTACCCCAGGGTCAAACTCTATAAAGAGTCCCAGCTCGAATGGCTGCGCGATGACAGAGGGCTGCCATTCTGGACTTACGACGCGCCCAACATGACGCGCGAAAAGAATTGGCTGAACGGATGGGGCAACCCGATGTTGCGCAACTTCGGCGTGACAAAACTGAGTGTCGTGGATGTGCGTTCCGCAGAGGCCTACCAGCAGGGACATGTGCCGTTCGCCGTCAACATCCCCGCAGATGTCTTCAAGCGCCACCTTGCCACACCCGGAAAACTCGCCGACGTATTGAGCGCAGCGGGCGTTGATCCTGCATTTGAGGCGGTGATTGTTTCTGATGGCGGCGTGAATACAAGCTCGGCGCTGGCGTTCCTGATGCTGGAGAAGCTGGGCCAGAAAAAAGTCTCCGTTCTCACCGACTCTGTGGACGATTGGGGACTCGGCGGCTTTACGCTCACCAAGGAAGCGACCACTGTGGGTCCCCGGAAATCGCCAAACGACCTTGCCATCCCCGCGACGACCTACACGGCAAATGTTCGCCCGCGCATCGTGACTAGCGACACGCAGAGCACCCAAGGGCCGTATCCGAAGGTCTACATCGCTTCGGGCAAAACGATGCCGGCCAAAGTGCAGGACGGAAAAGTCATACACGTGCCCTACACTGATCTGGTCAATGCCGAAGGAACACCGAAAGCTGCGAAAGACATCTGGACCATCCTCGTCAAGGCCGGGCTGCCGCGATATGCCGAAATTATTTGCTATGCCGACGATCCCGGCGAAGCCGCCGCAAACTACTTCATCCTGAAGTTGCTGGGCTATCCGGATGTGAAGGTGCTGGTGGCGGCGTGACGCGGTTGTTCAGCGCTTGAAGGCAACAAACATCATTGTCATTTCGAACGCAGAGAGAAATCTGCTGTTGCCTTATCTTTGTTTTTCACAGCAACAGCAGATTTCTCACCCGATAGGACTGGGTTCGAAATGACAGTGTTTTTTTGAGGTTGTGCCATGAATGTCCGACCCCATAATGTGTAAAGAAAGAGAGTTGCACGATGACCGAGGTATCAACCCTCCGCCTGTATTTAATGCGGGCACTTTACCTGCTGATATTCGCAGGGCTCGCCTTGACAATATGGCCTGACATCATTCACAACGCAATATCGGGGAACCCAACTCCTCGCGCCACCACCAGCTTATTAGCGGCAGAATTCCAGTTGTCTTTGAGCTCGCAGAGCCGCTCCTTGGTGTCGTATGCCTCCTCGTCGGTGGCCGGTAACGGTGGGTGTCTGGCGGGATCCCAAATATAGAGGTCGTAACTCAAGGTGTTGCTCCGATTCCGGTGGAAGGGCGCAGATGCCCCGCAGGCGGTATTGGAACACGGGAAGGCGGCGAGCCAGGGCGCTATTTGAAGATTTCTGTGGCGCGATCAGGGGTGCCCTAATGGCGCGAGACTTCGCGGCGAGGAAACGGCCGAATGCTGTGACTACGTGGGAGGCGTCATTTGTGGCGGGGGAAGCAATGGCTTGGTCATCTTTACCAGATGCAATGGCAACCGCGCCCTTTCCGGCACCGGAAACGGCAAGACATCAATCGCCGCAAAACCAAGCTTCGCGTAGAACGGAAACAGGTCGTCGCGCGCGTTGACGACGGTGATATCGAGAAAATTACAGCCTGCGTTGCGGCAATGATCCTCTACTGCCGCCACCAACGTGCGTGAGTGTCCCTGTACCTGTGCGTCAGGATCAACCGACAGCAAGCCGAGATAGCCGCGCGAATTTTCAGCGGAGCAAAACACCGAACCAAGCAGGCGGGTGCGATTTGACGGATCGTCGATCACGAAAAAAATGCCGGTGGCGAATCGGTGACGGATGTCGGCGGCATCCGTGCGATCACCGGTCACGCAAAACTGCTCGGCGAGAAAGGCACGGTTGGTGACGTCGACGATGGCATTCGAGTCATCGATGGTGGCGATGCGTAGATGAGAAATAGTGGCGCGGTTTGCTTGTGGCATCATTGTTGTTTGATTGGAAAAGCAGTGTCTGACTGACGCGTTTCGGTATGGCGCGGCAATACTTGAACTTGATGTTAAAACTCTACATTTGGCGGGGTGTTCAGCTTGAAAACGGCCGGAAAGGCCCGCCGAATGGCAGTCTGCGCGTTCCCCTTCTGTAAAAAGTGACCACGGCCCTTTAGTTCTCGTTCGCCCTAGTGACGATGGCTGCGTTGAGTTACCGCCTAACGAATCCGCAGTGGATCAAGCAACGACGACAAACCATTGTGATCGATCTCGCGCATCAGTTCAAGCAGACGTCCAAGTTCACCTTCGGGAAATCCGTTGCGCGCAAACCAGTGCAGATAGTTGCCGGGTAAATCGGCGAGCAGGCAACCTTTGAATTTGCCGAAGGGCATCTGCCATGTCACCAGTTTTTCGAGATCTTCGGGGTACATGCGTGTCTGTTTTCAGCAAGGCATCGTTGTTTCAGGGTTTGGCCTAACGGCAAACACCAGGCGGCGACGCAAATATCTGCCTCACCAGTTGTTTGCGCTTTGAAAACCCTTCCACGACAAAATCGAACTGCGCGGTATTGGCGTCGGCAAAGGAGAAGGACGCGGTGCCGACGGCGGTTAACGAGACCTGACTGGGGAGCCACGGATCGGCATCGAATGAGGGGCCGCGGGTACGATAGAGCGCACCGCGATAGGTAGGTGTCACGGAGGCGGTACGCGCACCGTTGCTCATGACCAGCCACATGCCTTTGCCGCCCGCATCGTAGGTGAACCATGTGGCAAAAAGCGTATCGCTCTGGTGAATAAGGTTGATGCCCCAGCCCGACTCCGAATTCTCCGGTGCATTCCACCACAGTCCCTGGTAGTTCGCCAAGACGCCTGGCGAACCCCCTGCGGTGCAAACCGGCAGGGCGCCAAATACCTGGCGTGTGATCGGTTTCGATTGCGTGACGCTGTTTACGCGGTAGGTGAACACACCGTTGTTCGCATCACTGAAATCGAGTGTCGCAACACCAACTTCGGTGGCGTTGAACAACGCCGGATTGAACGGCTGGTTGAACGCCGGGCCTGTGGTGCGATAGAGCGGTCCCTCGAACTTCGCTTCGCCGATCCGCTCTCCCCTCGGCATCACCAGCCACATTCCGCTGCCGTCGAGATCATAGGTAAACCATGTGGCAAGGAGAATTTCGCCCTGTTGGGTGAGATTGAGGCCCCAGCCCGATTCAACGTCTCCCGGCGAACGCCACCACAGTCCATCGTAGCGTGGGGCGGCTGGCGCGCTTGAGCCTTGCAGCTTGACCATTTGCGTGCCCGTGGCACTCAACACAAATACACTGCCGTCGGTGGCGGAAACCGCGAGCACGCCAGGATCAATCAACACGCCGAGATCGATGTTGAAGAGGGAAACGACACCACTACCGAACGGGCCGAAACTCGTGTCCGGCACCGAGCTGGCCATGCGTGCGACGGCTGGGCGTGTGCGAGTTGCAAATCCGTCGGTGCCTGCGAGATATCCAGCCACGACCGTGCTGCCATCGGGCAATGGCTGAATGGCGTTAACCTTACTTGTCAGCGGCGTATCGAACGCAATGATCGCGCCATCGGCAAACCGGCCATCCGGCAATCCAGCCGCCGTCAGGCGGACTTGCCCCGCCTTGGCCGGCTTACGCCCCGCTACGCCGGAGCCCGGCGTCAAAGCAAGGCGAATGCCGCCCTCCGCGGAAAAAGCGATTCCCGCGGGCAAGTACAGCGGAGTAATGGCATCGGAAAAGGTGACGATGCCGTCGACGCCGAAGGTCGTATCGCGCCGACCATCGCGATTTAATCGGACCACGCAGGTCGTGAAACCAATGCCGTTGAAGTCATCGGCCTGTCCTACGACGACGACCAAGCGGTCTTGCGGATCGACGCGTGCGATGATTTTCTCGGGCGTAAGTTTTTTCGCACACGAGATCGCGCTGGCCGCATTTTGTTCGAATGTTGTATCGCGCTGGTTGCCGCGAAGCGCCGCAACATTGAGGAGCGATCCCTGTACGCCTAGTCCGCTACCAAAGCGGTTAAATGACACGATGCCGCCGTCCTTGAATACTGCAGCGGCGGTAATCACGTCCCGACCCTGTTGCAACGGAATCCCATCCGCAAAACGGGCGGCCTGCATACCGGATTCCGCAAATGAATCGGCCAGTCGCCCAGAAGCGGGCGTTCCCGGTGGGCAAAGGAAACCGCACTCATGGAAGAACAGGTCACTGGTGACGATCCGGCCCGACGGCAGGATAGAAATGGTATCGGTCGTCGACGAGTTCGTCAGAAAACCATTTCGCAGCAATACCCCGTCCGCGCTGAACGAGCGATCAAACGTGCCATCGCGCAACACGCGTGCGACAAAACTCGAGCCAGGAAATCCGCCGCCAATGTAAACCTTGCCGTCCGCGCCGAATGCAATCGCGTTTCCACTTCCCGGCGTAAACGAGTCGGGATTGGGCACAGGAATGCGTCGATTGGAAGCCTCGCTCAAGTCCAGTACGCCGCCATTGCCGAAGTTCTTATCAAAATCGCCCGGCGCGGCGGCAATGGCACACGCAAAAGTTGTCAGGGAGATTGCAAAGAAAAACCGGACCCGATTTATGGACATGGACGAATTCGTTTCGACATTCGAAGATGATAGACGATTAAGGAATTTGTCCTTCGTGACTGCAGGCACCGGGATCGATATTTCCAGCGCAACACAGGAAATGCGAGCCTGGTGCCTGTGATCACGGTCGTGTTGATTTCTATGTCGGCAAGACAATTTCACGATGCACTATCGCGATAAAAGTATCGATTGCCTGGCATTTCATTATTGACGCTTACTGCGATAATCTTGGGCGCGGCGAAGTAGCTTCGTGCCTTTTACCGCACTTCCTGCACGTTATGCGCAACCGCAGCCACTCCACCTACGACACGAGATAGCACATATGAGTATTCGTCTCAGGATTAATCTGGTCCTGTTCGCCGCGTTTTTCGCCATCGCATCAGCAGCGGGCTGGTATGTAAACACGATCTTCATGAAACAGACTAACGAACACGTTGTAAAGCAGGCAGCGATCCTGATGGAAAGCGCATTGGCGGTAAGAAGCTACACGGTCGATCTGATCAAGCCACACCTTGACCCATTGCTGGAACAGAAATTCCTGCCGCAGACGGTGCCCGCGTTTGCCGCCACCGAGACCTTCGAGCGCTTCCGCAAGAAGTTTCCCAACTTTAAATACAAAGAAGCCGTACTTGACCCAACCAACCCGCGCGATCTCGCCGACGAACAGGAGCGGGCGATTATCGGAAGATTCATCGAAAACCCGGCGTTGCAGGACACCTCGGGTGAGCTGTTTCGGAGCCAGAGTCGCTTCTACTACGTCGCCCGCCCCATCCAGATCAAGAATCCGGCCTGCATCGCCTGCCACGACACCCCAGAGCGCGCACCAGCCACCATGCGCCAGATTTACGGCGACAAAGGCGGATTCGGCTGGAAGCTGAACCAGGTTGTTGGCGCACAGATTATTGTCGTGCCGGCCTTCGAGCAAGACGCCGCTGCCAAAGACATGCTCAAGACTATCGCCATACTCTTTGCAGCAACTTTCGCCATTTTGCTGGTGGTAATTAATCTAGTGCTACCGGGTCGGGAGCGCTGAACAGCATTAATGACGCACCGGACAAAATGCCAAGCCGCAATTGGATAACGAGTGCATCAACGCCTATCGCCTCCCTGCGCACAAGTGGTTGAATGATCTGGCGCAATTGCTCATCGTGGTTGAGGGGTCGCCAGTGACTGACAAGAGTTGAAATGGCGAACCGGTTAACGGGTGAAGCCGCGAAGCCGCAACAGCGGCATTCGCAATGGACGAGCAACAACACCAAAAATCGCAACTCGATTTCGGTCGTCTCGCGCGTAATCGAACGGTCGGAGTTGCTCCGCAAAATTTGTGATGTGTGGCAATACATCGATGCTCGACGACAATACGCGGCGGCAGCGACCGCCTGCGAAAGAGTGCCGGTGTGATTCGCGTGGAAACTTCCGACCCGGGCCCTTTGCGCTGCCGGATATTCTCAACCCGGATCCGCAAGTACACCGGCTTTGAGCGAAAGATGCTCCGCCAAATGCGCCGCTACCATCGCATACAGCATAGGCGAGGGGTGAAAGCCGTCTTCGGCCATCAGCTTCGGATGCGTGAACCCATCCATCGGCACGTGTGAGACGAATGACGAGCGACGTGCGTGCGCGGCCCAGCGCGCTTGCAGATCATTGTTGCGTCGTGCCTGCGCGCCGCCGTACCACGCGAGCGGCTGCGGCAGCAGCGGAAAGCGTTCCACGGCGGGTAAGCCCGGAAACAAAATGTGCCGCACGCCGGTGCGCGACAGAAGCATGCGCACGATACGGCTACGTGCGCGCAACGCATGGCTGACAGCCACATTGTGGGTAATGTCGTTGACACCGACAATGACGACCGCAACATCGACGGCGGGCAAAGGTTGGCCGCGCAAAAATTCCAGTACCCCGATTGAGGTCAAGCCTGTTTGCGCGATCAGATGCCAATGCACATCGCACTGAATGCGTTGCGCCAGGGCGACGGCCAGTTGCGATGCCAGCGCGTCATCTTGCGTTTCAGCACCGACACCGGCAGCGGAGGAATCGCCCACGACAAGGAGCGAAAGTGAACGCGATCTCGAATCTGTGGAATCTACGCCGAGGCATGTCGCGACGCCATGTCGTTGCCCCGTCGGCTCGGGCAACTCAAGCGCGACCCTGCGCAGACGCTTGGCCTGCGCGATGAGTACAGGGGCCAAAACTGGCTTGATGAGACGGATGACCATGATGAGCGGAGCCTAACGCGGTTGAGATTGCCGGTTTGGATTGCGATTCGTAAGTAAGGTTCGCACGGTGCCTGGGAGAAAAATTGGCTATAGCCAAGCCCTGTCCCCGAGAGGTTCATGTTGTCGTAATATCCCGTGATTCACCTTAAGGAGAAAAAATGTTCAGCCATATCATGATCGGTGCAAACGACATGCACGCTTCAAAGACGTTTTACGATGCCGTATTGGGCACGCTGGGCATTTCGCCCGGCATGACTGATGACAAGGGTCGGGTCTTTTACAGGAGCAAAACCGGCGTTTTCGGGATTACCAGACCGATCAACGGTGAACCGGCGTGTGCTGCCAATGGCGGAACGATTGGTTTTGCGGCCGATAGCCCGGAGGCTGCCGATGCGTGGCATGCAGCGGGCTTGGTCAATGGCGGGACAGCGTGTGAGGATCCACCGGGTATTCGCGAAGGCGGCGTGGTTAAGCTGTACATCGCCTATTTGCGGGACCCCGCCGGCAACAAAATCTGTGCGCTCAAGCGGATCGACTGACACCTGCAGAGCAAGCAAGCAGACGTAAGATCACGCCTCAATACTGTTGGCTTTGTCAAATTTGTACCGTTCGTCAAAGCGAATGTGAACAAGCTGGTTGGCGCGGCGAATTTCCAGTACGACGTCGACAGGAATGGATCGATCAGTGGTGCAGATGTGTCGGCGGTGAAGGCGCGTTCGGGATTGGTGTTGCCGTAACGCGTCTTCCACGCGTACAAACTCTAGTACAGGCGCGCATTGCAGGCCGAAAGTTCTTGAAAACGCGCGTGGATACTATGGTTTGATGTCTTTCTGCTGGAAAAATCGACCCTCGCCCCGCTGATTCTGCCCTCCATCATGACTCAGGCAATTTCCCGGCAGCCCGCTTTGCTCATTCCGGAAATCCCGCCCGTTTCAGGAGCGCCGCATAGCGCGGGTCGCCGTGAAGGGGTGCAAGGGAAGGATCGATCTTGAGCCGATCGATATATTGCCCATGATTGTCAACGATTTGATCGAGTACCGATAAGGCGTGGTCAAACTCCCCGAGTGCAGCGTGTGCTACGGCGAGTTCATAGCGCGCAACCGCACTTTTTGGTTCGCGAATTGACGCACGAAGAAAACCACGCCATCCGTCTAAAGCAAACTCCTCCCGCAGGGCGGTTGCGGTCGCCGCGTCGCCGCGCAGTTCTTCGGCGAGGGCACGGCACTTGACCGCATTGGCGTAGTCGCCCATGTCGCAATAGGCGACGCCGAGATCAAATTGTGCGAACCAGCTGGAGGGTTCAATTTCGACTGCCGCGAGCCCCCATTGCAACGCCTCCCGCGCGTGCCCCATGAATCGCGCCAGCATCAGACGATTCAAACGAAGCATGATCGCCAGGGGATCGAGTGCGATGCCTTTATCAAGGAACTTCCTTGCATCGTCAAAGTGGCCCAGGGACATATGCCGGTGCCCCATGTTGCGAAGCACCTCGGCGTTCTCCGGTGCGAGTGTGTGCGCGGTCGTGAGCTCGCGCATGCACGTCACTACATCGTGATCACCGATCCACGCAATGAAGGAGAAGACAACGTGGGGCATCGGATCGGTCGCGTCGAGCCGGAGTGCGGTCTCCGCTGCCGCGCGCGCGTGACCAAAGCAGGCCATCACATGCTTGCCGACGAGTGATTTCGGACCGCTATAGAAGGCGGCGAATAGCCACGCCTGCGACAAATTTGTATAGGCACCCGCATAGTCACGGTCGAGGTCGATAGCCTGGCCGCAGAGGATAATGCCGCGCTCGATGTCATCGGGCCGGCGCCTGAGAGCGTAAAAGCGTGCCTGCATGACCAGCCGCTGCGCTTCCGGGTTGTGGCTACGCGCCTGGGTGGCATGGGCTATTTCGTCAGCGACCTGCTGCCGGTTGTTGGAGTTGTTGGAAGGGCTGGAAGAACCAGTTGCACCCAACAAGGTCGCGCGCAGCCCTTTGACCACCGATTGCGCAATGTCATCCTGCACCGCAAAGATGTCGTCCAATGTGCGGTCGTAGGTCTCGCTCCATATTTGGAAGCCATCATCGACTTTCACCAATTGCACCGATACCCGCATGCGGCTGCCGCTCTTGCGAACGCTGCCTTCCAGCACGGAAGCGACACTTAATTTTTGGCCGATTGAGGCGATGTCGTCGCTCTTTCCCTTGAACGAGAACGCCGAGGTGCGCGCGGCCACACGCAAGCCCTTGATCTTCGCCAGCACGTTAAGCAATTCCTCTGCGAGGCCGTCGGCGAAGTACTCGTCATTGGCGTCGCCGGTGAGGTTGGTAAAGGGCAACACCGCAATTGACTGCGCGGAGACGCGGGCTGCGGGCCATGGGAGAGTCCCACCCAAGACGGCGGCGCGCTCGGCATCCGTCAGCGTCGTTGGTGCGGACTTGACTAGCGCTTGTTGATGATCACCCCGTTCCACATGTTGAGGATTGTGGTTGATCGCCGGTGCGACGACGGATGGTATCGCGGTGGCCGGGCTCTCGGGCAATGCTGTTTCGGCCAAAGAAAACTGATACCCGCGCCCGGGAATCGTGGCAATCGCCTTCGGCCCGAGCAATTTGCGCAAGGTCGAGACCTGCGCTTGCAGGTTGTTCTCTTCCACCACCAGCCCCGGCCAGACCATGTCCAGCAATTCGTCCTTGGTCACCACACGGTCGCGATGCTTGATTAACGCCTGCAGTACATCGAACGCGCGTGAGCCGAGCTCGGCACGCGCACCGTCAATCAGCAGCGCGCGTTCTGCAGGTCGAACTTCAACGCGATCAAATCGATAGCTTTGCGACATTTACCCTCTTTTTACGGCGGGATCGTGGCGCATTCATTGTAGCCGAACCGATTCAGAACGTTTCAGGCGTATTCAGACTGTCAAAGGACGGGGGTGGCGTTTGCAATCCATAGTGCACTCATCGGCATCCACTCGCCGACGCACGTAAACCCAACCAGGAGAACGATCATGAAAGCAAATAACAAACGCAATATTCTTGCAACCCTCGTCGGTGCTTTGCTCTGTGCCGCGTCGTTGGGTGCCAATGCACATCCATTTCCCGTAGATCCGCCGGACGCTACGATCCCGTTCGACGCCGGCTTGGCCTGTCACTTCCCCTTGACGCTCGAACAATGGGACAACAAGACCCACACCCGGGAGTTCACGGACACGCACGGCAATATGCACTCTGTGAGTACGGGCAAAGGGCACGATTTCCGCCTAACCAACAACACCAACGGCAAGTCGACGACCCAGAAGTCGCAAGGCTTCGAGCAGCACATCGTTACTTATCCGAATGGGTCACAGAAGTACACGACCAACGGTGCCCTGCTGCTCATCATGTTTCCGACCGACATTCCCGCAGGACCGTCAACGACCTACTACAACGGCCACACTGAGCTGTTCATTGCCGCAGACGGCGTGGGCACGCTAGAGCCGACCCATGCACACGCCAGAGATATTTGCGCAGAGCTGTCCTGATCCTGGACGCGGAGCCGGACTGCCGTTCGGCTCCGCGTCACTTACAGCGCGTTCTTCACCAACAATCTGTCAGCCAAAAGGACTCATCATGATTCGTCTATTTCAATTTCCTTCGATTCGCGCAATTTGCATGGCGCTATTGGCGACCGGACTTCTTCGTTGCAACGCCGCCCGCGCCATTTCCGATAGTACCGACTACACCTGACTGTGGTGGAATAGCGCCGAATCCGGCTGGGGTATGAAGGTCACCCAGCAAGAGCAGATCATTTTTATTGCGCTACCTGTCTACGGTGCAAACAATGCACCCACCTGGTTTGCGGGGACACGGACGGAGTTCACCAGCGTCAATACTGCTGGAGACCGAACCTACACCGGTCGGCTCTATTCCACCAGCGGCACACCCTTTGCGGTCACGCCCTTTGTAACGCCCGTCGGGGTAACGGATGTCGGTTCACCCACCTTCGTTGGTAAGGCGGATGGCATGGCCACGCTTTCCTACACAGTAACTGGCGCAACGGTGAATAAAAACATTGCGCGCCAGACCTTCGCGCAGCCAAACACGCCGCAGAATGTAGCGATCACCTACTCAATCCAGGACGCGGGCACCACCGCTAATTGCGCCAGGGCCGCGGATAACGGCTCGGGCATCGTCGCGTGGATCACCTCTCCGCTGACCATCAACGGCGGCGCGATGACGCTCGTATTTAAAACTGCCACAGATCCCTTTACCTGCACCTATACCGGCAACAATTACACGCAAGAGGGTCGTTACGGCAAGGCAACTTTGATTGGCCGGTGTGTAGGTCAGCCCGCAAGTTGGGTGGATCAAACGTTGACGGTCCGCGAGTTCGAGATCGGTCAGAATTTCTTCACCGCCCAGTACTCCGATCGGGGCGGCCCCAGCGCGACTTGCTTGCAAACCGGCGTATTCACGGGCATCAAGGTAGGGCAATTGTTTTGAGCACCTGCTGTCGCAGCCTATCGCCCCTCCAGTCAGACAACATCTCCGACGGGGCGATACGATTTTGTGGGGTCAATGGTGTTTTACTTTGAGGTTTCCCTAAGGTCGGATGATATCAGCGCGGCCATCAGCGGCTGATAGATCTGAATGAGATTACCGCAGGTACCGGCAAACACGGCGATCTTCACTGCACCTGCCTGCATCGGCAAACTTTAGCACTGCGAAGCCATTGCAGGCTGAAGGGAAGGTTGCAATTATTTGCTCACCGAAAATACCACGCGACGAAGCGGCTTTTCTTCTGGCCTTGCGCCATGGCGATGGTTTCAATCCTGCGCGCGCCCGCGGCTTTCAGGGCGGAATAAATTTCAGGCATATTTTCTTCTCGTGACAGCAGCGCGCTGAACCACGATACCTGTGCTGGATGTTTCGCGCTTTCTGCCACCATGCGACACACAAACCCGACTTCGCCACCCTCGCACCAAAGCTCCGCCGCCTGACCGCCGAAATTCAGTTTGGGATTTGAGTCGGCGCATCCAGGTAATCCGCCCGCTTTGCCGAGATTTTTCCATTTGCGCTTGGAGCCTGCTTTGGCTGCCCGCGCGGAGGCGTGGAAGGGAGGATTACAGAGAACAAAATCGAAGCGATCATCCGGTGTGAGAATGCCCTCGAAAATTTTCTGCGGAGATTTTTGCAGCCGCAATTCGATCACCGCCGCCAGGCCCGCGTTTGCATCCACGATCTGTTGCGCGGCGCTGAGTGCTGCGACGTCGGTATCGCTTCCCACAAAGCGCCAACCGTATTCGTGATGGCCGATCAGCGGATAAATACAACTCGCGCCGACACCGATATCGAGCACCCGAATATCCGGCCCGCGCGGGATAGTGCCGTTGCGGTCTCGCGCGAGCAGATCGGCCGCATGATGCACGTAATCCGCGCGACCGGGAATGGGCGGGCACAGATAGCCGGGAGGAACACGCCACGACT
>JANYHZ010000049.1 GCA_025362135.1 Betaproteobacteria bacterium
GGACACGACAGTACCATCCTGACCTCAACCGATCAGGGCGCGTCCTGGAGCAAGGCTTTTTCAGCAGCTGACGAACAGAAACCGTTGATGGATATCACTTTCGTCGATACGAATACCGGCTTCGCAGTGGGTGCTTACGGTGCGTTCTACGCCACAAGCGATGGCGGGAAGACCTGGACCGCTCGCAAGTTATTGGAGGGCACCAAAGCTGCACCATCGAAAGCCGCCCCCAAAACGGGGAAATACGAGAGCGTCGGTAGTGGCAAGACCAACGATGGCGATGTGGGCGGCAAGGGGGGTGATGAGGATAAACACATCAACGCGATCATCAAACTTGGCGAGAACAGATTGTTCGTCGCCGGCGAGGCGGGCATGCTCGCCAAGTCGGACGACGGCGGTAAAACCTGGGTGAAGATTACGTCGCCATACAAGGGCTCGTACTTCGGCGCGATCCAGGCGAAAAACGGTGCTGTGCTGATTTATGGCCTTCGAGGCCGGATTTACCGCAGTACCGACGCGGCGCTTTCCAACTGGAAACAGATCGAGAACAAGACGGTTGCTTCGCTGATGGGATCCACACGGCTGCCTGACGGCGCACTCGTATTGGCTGGGCTATCCGGCACGGTGCTGATTTCACGTGATAGCGGCGAGACCTTCTCTCTGCTTCCCTCTGGTTCTACAAAGGCTCTGTCCGCGCCACTGCTGGGCGCGCCCAATGCCTTGCTGCTAATTGGTGAGGCTGGTGTGAGAGACGTATTGCTGACAGCAGGGGCAGTACCGTCCGTTGCCCCTGCCCCTGCCGCAGCAAAGCCATAGCCCGCCGCCGAGTCTTTCCGTCGTCTTCAATGCCTCACCAGCCGAGCGCACCATGAACCTACAAAAACTCATTGAAAAATTCTCTACAATTATTTTCACCAACCGCAAGATGTGGCTGATTGTTTTTGCGTTCATCACGGTCGGCTTTGCGATTTCTGCCAGCCAGCTAAAGGTTGATGCCGGCTTCAACAAGATGGTGCCGTTGAAGCATCCCTACATGAAGGTGTACAAGGAATATGAAACGGTTTTCGGCGGTGCCAATCGGGTCGCCATCGCGTTGGTGCAAAAGCAGGGTGATATCTACAACAAGGAGTTCATGGCCAAGCTCAAGGAGCTGACCAACGATATCCTCGTACTCGAGGGGGTGGACAAACCGAGCGTGCGTTCGCTGTTCACACCAAACACCAGATTCATCGAGGTCGTCGAAGAAGGCTTCGCCGGCGGTAACGTGATCCCCGCCACATTCCAGGGCAGCCCGGAAGACATGATCATCGTGCGTGCAAACGTGCAGAAATCCAACGAAATCGGTCGCACCGTAGCGACTGATTTCACTGGTGCTCTGGTCATCGCCGGTTTGTTCGAGGCGATTCCCAAGGACGGCGGGCGGGTGGAGAAGCTGAATTACTTTGAGCTCTCGAACAAGCTGGACGAATTGCGTGCCAAGTACGAGGGACCAAACCACACGGTTCACATCATCGGTTTTGCCAAAGCGGTAGGTGATATTTCCAGTGGCGCGCGCGGCGTCATCATGTTTTTCCTGATCGCGTTCATCATTACAGCCGTGTTGATGCTGTGGTTCGTAAAAGATTTGAAACTCACACTCGTTGCTCTCGTCGTCGCGATGATGCCAGTGCTCTGGCTGTTGGGGACACTGCCCATCATCGGCTTCGGTATCGACCCACTGTCGATTCTGGTGCCCTTCCTGATTTTTTCCATCGGCGTGTCGCACGCGGTGCAAATGACCAAGTCGTGGGAGCGTGAAGTCATCGGTGGCGCCGATAGCCTGACTGCCGCCAAGCACTCGTTCGCGACGATCTTTATCCCCGGCACACTTGCGCTGGTCACCAACGTGCTCGGCTTTGCCGTCATCATGCTGATCCCGATCGACATCGTGCGAGAACTTGGCATCACCGCTTCGCTGGGTGTTGCATGGATGATCATTACCAACAAGATGTTGTTGCCGATCATGCTCTCGTATCTGAGTATGTCGAAAACGGCTCTTGGCAAAGAAGCATCACAGGAGCATCGCGTAGAAAAGATCTGGCACGCCGCGTCCGGTTGTGTTCAGAAAAAACGCGCCACCGTCATCGTCGCAATTTCTGCCGTCGTGCTCGTGCTGGGCCTGTGGAAAGCCCACGACCTTAAAGTAGGTGACTACGGCTCCGGCGTGCCGGAATTGCGCGCGACTTCCCGCTACAACATGGACAACGACGTCATCGTGTCCAAGTTCGCCGTTGGTGTGAATACGCTCGGCGTGGTGGCGCAGACCAAGGGCGTTCAGGGTGCCTGCACCAACTACGACATCATGTCGACGATCGAGAAGTTCGACTGGTACATGCAAAACGTGGAGGGTACGCAGTCCGTGATGTCGCTGCCCGGACTTGCCCGCAACATCAATGCCGGCTTCAACGAGGGGAATTTGAAGTGGCGGCAATTGCCGCGCGATGCAACGATGATGGCGCAAAGCGTAACACCCATCGACACGGCAACAGGCCTGTTGAATCCGGATTGCTCGGCCATGCAGGTTCTCATCAACACCACTGACCAGCAGGGCGAGACCCTGAAGCGTTTGGTTGGCGAGGTGAAGAACGTTGCCAAAGACAGCAACAGTGACAGGCTCGAATTCAAACTCGCCACCGGAAATATGGGGGTCGCTGCCGCCACCAACGAAGCGGTGGATAGCGCTCGCTACGAAATGCACGCGGCAATTTTTGGTGCGTTGCTTCTAATGTGCTGGGCAACGTTCCGCAGCCTTCGTGCGACGCTGTGCATTCTGATACCGCTGGCCATCGTGTCTGTGCTCTGCGAGGCGCTGATGCCGCTGTTGGGTATAGGCCTGAAAGTATCGACTCTTCCTGTGATCGCACTCGGCGTCGGTGTTGGCGTGGACTATGGCATCTACTTGTTTGATCGCCTCGAAGTGCATCTCGAAAAGGGCCTCGATTTGGGTGCCGCCTTTTTTGAAGCGCTCAAGGAACGTGGCGCGGCGATGGTGTTTACCGCGGTCACGATGACGCTCGGCGTCGGCACATGGGCCATGTCGGCGCTGAAATTCCAGGCCGACATGGGCGTGCTGCTCGCGTTCATGTTCTTCCTGAACATGCTGGGTGCGATCTTTCTGTTACCCGCTCTCGCGACATTTTTGCTGAAGCCGCACAAAAAGACAGCGCAGTAACGATTCGCTAGCGTTGGCGCGGCCCCTGGGCAGAAAATGGCTGGAAAACCCCACCAGCGCTAGATATTTACCATTGCACTTGGAAATTATTACTTTGGCAAAGTGACCGGGTCCCCGATCCGCACGGTGCCAATCGTGACCGGTATCAGATTCATGCCGAACATCACGCCGTTGGGCGAATCGCGATACGTCGCAAGCGTTTGCAGCGGTTCCGGCCCGCGCACCGCGCCAGCGGACTGATCGGTTGTTGTTACCTGGCAGCGGATGCATGGCTTGACCGCGCGGAACACGGCTTCCCCAATGGAAATTTCAACGAGGCGATCCTCCGCGAATGCCTCGCATCCGGTGATGACCAGATTGGGCCGGAAACGATTCATCGGCAATGCCTGATCGCCTTTTGCGACAATGCGCGCATTCAAATCTGCCAGCGACGCCTCCGACACGATCAACAATGGATAGCCATCGGCAAAGCTGACGATTTCTCCGTTTTTGGCATAATCCGGATTGATGCGGCGCTCCGCAGAATCGGGCATGTAAACCAGCCGTACATCTGCCCCAAGGTAGTCTGAAAGCCACTGATCGACTTCGGTTGTCACGGTATGCGCCTGCACATGGCTGGCCCACACATGCACCGTGCGCGTCGGCAATTCCTTCGGCGTGGCTGAAAACGAAACGCTCTCAACGTCGGGCGCTGAAAACGTTACCACCCCATTTTCGATTTCGACCCACACCGTCGCCATTTTCGGCTGATCGCGCTGGGTCAGAAATTGCTGGGCCGCATCAACCACCATGAAACGGCGGTCGTTTTGCAGTCCGCGCGGCGTGACTAGCGCCTGCGTAAGCGAGATTCCACCCAGCGCTTTGACTGGATAAATGTGTATTGCGCTTAATGAAATTGTCATTGTGTCGCCGCCATATAAACGTGATAACGTGTCAACGCAGTATAGCGGCGCTCGCAGTTCGGGGCGCTTTTGTGGTTAAGACTTCTAGGGGCGGTTTCCTTCCAGAACAGGAGCACTACATGGTTGATTGGGTAAAGAAACTCACCGGCGAATTAATTGACATCATCCAATGGCTGGATGATTCCAATAACACGCTGGTCTATCGCTTCGAGCGGCTGAACAATGAAATCAAGTACGGTGCCAAGCTCACCGTGCGTGAAGGGCAGATGGCGGTTTTTATCAATGAAGGCCAGTTGGCCGACGTTTATAAGCCCGGCATGTACACATTGACGACGCAGAACATGCCGATCCTTGCGACCTTGAAGGGCTGGAAATACGGCTTTGAATCGCCCTTCAAGGCGGAAGTGTATTTCGTCTCAACGCGCAAATTCACCGATATGAAGTGGGGCACCCCTGGCCCGGCGACCATGCGCGACAAAGAGTTCGGCATCGTCCGCGCAACCGCATTTGGCATTTACACCATTCGCATCAAGGACCCCGGCATTTTTATCAGGGACATCTCCGGTACCGAGGGTCGCTTCACCACCGATGCGATCCAGGAAAACCTGCGCGGCAAGATCGGGCTGCGAATCAAGGAAGTAATGCCAGAGCTTGGCCTCTCCATCATCGATCTCGAAGCCAAAGTTACCTTGATGGGCACGATGCTCAGGGAGCGCATCAGCCCTGATTTTGAGGCGATGGGGCTCGAGCTTTGCGAAGTGCAGGTACAAGACGTTGGCCTGCCGGAGGAAGTTGAGAAAGCCATCGACAAGCGCGGCGCGATTGCTGCCGTCGGAAACCTTCAAGCCTACACACAATACGAAACTGCAAGCGCAATTCACGATGCCGCCACTACGCCGAACAGCGCGGCCGGTGCAGGCATGGGGCTCGGTGCAGGCTTCGCGATGGGCGGCAATATGTTCGGGCAGATGGGTGCCGCACAAGCGGCGGCCAATGCCGGTGCAGCTGCTACCACGCCACCTCCACTTCCCGCTGCCGCAGCATTTCACGTCGCTATAAACGGGCAGCAGGCGGGTCCGTTCGAATTGGGCACGCTGCAAGGTCAGGCGGAAAGCGGTGCGCTCAAACGCGATTCGCTGGTATGGAAAACAGGCATGGCGCAGTGGCTGAAGGCGGGTGAGGTGGCTGAGCTCGCCGCTCTGTTTGCAAACGTGCCACCACCGGTTCCTCCGGCTGGCTAGTCCAAAGGAAGCTCCCTCTCCCCCTTGCGGGAGAGGGAGATTGAATTCATGATGATCGTCATTCGTGCCACTGAACCCGCCGACTTCGACGCCATTCGCGAAACGATGGCGCAACCGCTTGCGTACGCGGGCACGTTGCAGGTGCCGCTGCCGTCGGCCGAAATGTGGAAAAAGCGTCTCGCTGAATTGCCCGCAGGCGATCACACCCTGGTCGCCGAAGTGGACGGCATAGTAGTCGGCAACGTCGGCTTGCACGCGATTCCCAAATCGCGTCGTCGTGCGCACGCCGCAGCCATCGGCATGGCTGTACACGACGAGTATCAAGGCAGGGGTGTCGGCAGCGCACTCATGAAGGCCGCGCTCGATCTCGCCGATAACTGGCTGCAGTTCACGCGCATCGAGTTGACGGTTTACACCGACAATGCCGCGGCACTCGCGCTGTATACAAAATTTGGTTTCGAGATCGAAGGTACGCATAAGCAATACGCATTTCGCAACGGCGCATACGTCGATTCGTACTCCATGGCGCGCATCCGCAGCCGCTGATTTTTACGGAGCCCCATTTGGAAAATCCCAACGCATCCCAGACGACGCTCGACCAGATGACATCGAAGGTGCGTGCGTTTCCGTGCCGTTCCTGTGGTGCGAAATTGTCGTTCGCGCCTGGCACCGAAACGCTCAAATGCCCGTACTGCGGCACCGGCAACGACATCCCAAAGTCCGAAGACGCGGTCGAAGAACTCTCTCTCGAAGACTGGCTGAAGCAACTCGAAGCCGCGCATGAAACGCACCAGCAGGAACAGGTCAAATGCCAGAATTGCGGTGGTGAGCAGACCTTGCCCGCGAATTTGTTCGCATCCGCCTGCACGTTCTGCGGCTCGCCGATCACATCAAAAAGCTATGCCCAGCGCCTCGTCAAACCGAAATCTCTGGTGCCGTTCAGGGTCACCAGGCTGCAAGCGCAAGATAAATGGCGTGCCTGGATTCGTGGCCTTTGGCTGGCCCCGGGCGCGCTCAAAAAATTCGCGCAGGGCGACGGCGGCATCAAGGGAATCTACATTCCGTACTGGACGTTCGACGCGCAGACCTACACAAATTACGCCGGCCAGCGTGGCGACGATTACACCGAGAATTATCAGACCACCAACGACAAAGGCGAACGCGTCAGCGAATCGCGCACGCGCACCGACTGGACAAATGTATCGGGCAATGTGTCGTTCTTTCACGACGATGTA
>JANYHZ010000143.1 GCA_025362135.1 Betaproteobacteria bacterium
AATCCGGTTGGGGACGCCAGCTTTCGAGTAGAAAAATCAACGGCTCGGAGAAATCCAAGCCGTTTGTTTTTTTGTGTGCCATTAGCGCACTACCCTTCGCGCATTAAACACGCTCCCCGTCGCCAGCATCGCCGCGCAAGACCAGAACACCGGATACAAACCGAACGCAGCGCCCAACGAGCCGAATACCACCGGCACCACGATCTGCGTGAATTTATTTACCGTCAGCCGCAGTCCGAGTGCTTCGCCCGCCCGGCCCGGCGGCGAATAGTTGTAGGAAAGCGTGATGGTCAGCGGCTGGCCACAGCCGAGGCCAAGCCCCATCATGAAGGCGAGCAGCGCCAGCAAGAGCGGCTCATGGAAGATTGGAAATGCAAGGTAGCTGAGTGCGGCCAGTGCGAGCGAGCCGGTCAGCACGCCTTCCTCGGTGAAGCGCTTTACCAGTCGCGGCATCCACAGCCGTACCGTGAAGGCCGACACCGCCGGCATGCTGACGATGATGCCGATTGCCGTAGACGAAAGACCAATCGAACGGCCGAGGATCGGCAGATAAAAACCGTAGAGATCGATGCCGGTCAGCACCAGTCCGCTGATCAACAGATTGCGTCGCATATCGGCATTGGCGAGCAGGTCGCGGACGGAGCGGTCCGGCGTGTGCTCTTCTTCAAAACGGCGATGCACCGGCAGCAGACGCGGCAACATCAAAAGTACGATCGCAGGAAGCGCAGCGATCACCGCCAACGTTGCGTAGGTCAGCCGGGGCCCGATGCGGTCAAGAATGAAGCCGACCAGAAGAGGACCGGCGACACCCGCAACCGCCGCGCCGAGACTGAAGGTGCCGAAATTGCGCACGCGCTCGGGGCCCTCTCCGAGCGCGCCGACCATCTGGTGTGCCGACACATGAAAAAAAATCCAGAAAATACCGATCAGTGCCGGCGAGAAATAGAGTGCCGGCAGTCCGGGGAAAAAAGCGGGCACAGTAAGCCCAGCGGCGAGTCCGAATGAACCAATGATAAGCGGCCATTTCGGGCCGATGCGGTCAGCGGTCTTGCCGGCCGTCAACGCCAGCAGCAGGGGAAACACCGCATACATTGCGATCAGTAAACCAATCGCAAACGGCCCCGCACCGAGATCGATGGCGTATAAAGAGAGCAGCATGCGGCTGCCCTTGAGCGCGATCTGCGTGAACATTGCCAGTGAAACAAAAAGGTAAAGAGTCATGTGCGCCGATGGCTGTTGATCGCGGAGCTTAACATCGTGCGGCAACGCGCCGCAGCCAGGTTCCCACTGGTGGAACAGCACACAACGCTGCGTCGATTGGCTTAACCTTGCCGGATAATGGAGCGGTGAATGCCGTAAAACGCGACGACGTTTTCTGGCGATCAAAATGACGAGGACGAAATCATGAAATTTGCAATGTTTGCCAATCACAGAAACTGGCTGATGCGTCTTGCGTTCCTGCTGGCCTTGTTCGTTGCCTTCAACGCAAATGCCGCCGTGAAGGCAAGTGTGGAAGGCAGGGTCGTTGCTGAGGAATTCTGGACCAACAAGGGTGACGTGAAGCTGTGGGTGTACCGCAAGCAGGTCGATGATGGCGTGAAAGACAAACCGCTGTTGTTTCTGGTGCACGGCTCCTCATACTCGGGCAAGACCATGTTCGATTTGACGGTGCCCAATCGTGCCGACTACTCATTCATGGATCATTTCGCCCGGTTGGGTTTTGATGTGTGGACCATGGACCACGAAGGTTATGGCCATTCTGATCGCACCAAGGGCTTATCGGATATTCAAAGCGGCGTGGACGATCTTGCAGCGGCGATGGTCGTGGTGAAAAAAATCACCGGCAAATCGAAAGCCGCGTTCTTCGGTCAATCGTCGGGGGCGCTTCGCGCGGCGCGCTTCGCTAATTTTCATCCGGAAAGTGTCGATAAGCTGATCGTCGATGCCTTCGTCTGGACGGGCAAGGATGCACCGACACTTATTCAGCGCGCGAAAACGTTACCCGCCTTGTTGAAAAGTAACGTGCGCAAAGTAGATGCCAAATTCTATGAGTCGGTGTTCACCCGCGATCATCCCGGCGCTGCCGAACCGATGATGGGCAAGGTGGTGGCCGAGGCCGAGCTCAAATACGGCGACACAGTACCGACGGGTACGTACATCGACATGGTGACCAAGCTGCCGGTGGTCGATCCAGAGAGGGTGATGTGCCCGGTGCTGATTGTCCGCGCTGAGCACGATGGCATTGCTACGGATGAAGACATCATGGGTTTCTACGCCAAGCTGCCGAATCCGGACAAACAGATGTCCAAGATCGCGGGCCTCGCGCACACCGCGCCGCTAGGCGTGAATCGCCATCGTTTCTGGCATACGATTCACGCCTTCCTCACCACGCCGCCGCGCGTTGACCTGGCCACGGGTACCAAAGCAGCGCACTGATGGAGTCACCGATGACAGCCCACATGCGCGATGGCGTGAACCGCAATCGACCGCAGTACTGGGATGCGCGTTTTGCGGAAGACGGGTTCGCGTACGGTACTGAGCCGAATGATTTTTTGGTGTCGGTGGTGCAACAGATTCGCGTTGGTGACGCACTATGCCTGTGCGAGGGCGAGGGCCGCAACGCAACCTTTCTCACGCAGCGCGGCTTCCGCTGCACGGCTGTAGATTTTTCGCCGGTAGCCCTGCGCAAGGCCGAATCGCTGGCTGCGCAACGCGGTGTCATCATCGCGACCCGCTGCGCTGACATGGCAGGGTTCGATCCAGGCATCGCGCAGTGGGATTTGGTCACCATGATTTTCGGCCAACCCGACTGCACAATCCGGCGCGCGCTGTATGCGCGCATCGCCACCTGCCTGCGGCCCGGTGGCGCGTTCGTGCTGGAAACCAAAGCAGAAGAGGGCGCAACCGCGGAGAGTCGATATCCCGGTTCGGCGAACCTTTGCGCTGAGCTGATTGATCTGGAATTTGAAATTGCGCGCGATGGATTGCGCGTTTTGAAGGAAGGCCGCTATCACGATGGTGAACAAAGGACCGCGCAGATATTTGCGTTCAAGCGACTGAAACGTTAAACACCAGCATCGGCGGGCCTCTCCACGCGAAAATGGCTGTGAATACCCGCCAAATGGCGATCTTCGCAAATTTACCTCGGATTTTCGTAACTGCAGATTTCTGTCAGTAGCCCGGATGAACCCCGGCATGCTTTAGGCCGGGGGCAATCCGGGAACGCCACCCAATATCGATCATCCTCGATTACGCTGCGCTTCATCGTGGCTACGGCACTGTGGACCTGCACTTCATGATGTAATGCATTGATGACTCCCGGCAGAAACGATCCCTGTCCCTGCGGCAGCGGCAAAAAATTCAAGCGTTGTTGTGGCGCGGTGATTCCTCTGTTGGCGGTGCGGGGCACGCCGCCTATACCCGTCGAGCCCGCGCTCACCTCCCAGCGACATTGCGGAAGCTGCACCTCCTGTTGCGAAGGCTGGGCAGCCGGTACCATTCGCGGCCATGAGATGCACGCGGGCTTGCATTGCCATTTTCTGATTGATCGGAAATGCACGATCTACGAAGAACGCCCGGAGAGTCCCTGCCGGAATTTTGTCTGTGGCTGGCTCGCAGACGACAGCCCTTTCCCCGAACATTTTAGACCCGACAAGATCGGCGTGATCATCATCCGCATTCGCTGGCGCAATGAGCCCGCTTATTTATTGCTGAGCGCCGGGCGCGATCCTGATGTTGTACTCATCACATGGATGGAAGCGTTCGCCAAGCGCACGGGACGACCGTTTTTCTACAGCCTCAACGGCGAGAAAATAGGCTTTGGCCCGCCTGAATTTCAGCAGGAAATGGAGTCGCGCATGGCACGCGGCGAAGCGATGTGGTGATCGCAGTCGTCGATCAAACTCATTTATCAAAATAGCCCGATTCAATAAAGCGCAGCCACATATTGCCCACCACCTTGATGCTGTCCTGCCGATAAAGATAATGCTGAAAGCCTTCCACCCTCGCCACCCGATAGCGGCGGGCGTACGGCTCCATCACTTCGCGGTGCGCATCGACAATTTTGGGGCTGATGGCTTCATCTTTGGTGCCGTTGATGTCGAGGATTGCGAGGTCTTTCAATTCGGCTGGCGGGAAGCTTGGCTCGATCATGTCGCGCATGAACTGGGCAAGCCCGGTCTTGCGTTCTTCAGCCGGCAGAAAATCGGATAGCCACAGGCGCAGCGCGACCTCGGACAATGCGGCCACATTGAATTGCATGGGCGCATCCTCGCCACTCTTGAAGCGCGGCTCGCGCAGTGCTGATTGCCACCATTTCAGGCGCGTGGCTTCGTCCAGTTCCCTGGTGTAATAACCAAAGTCGTCAAGCCCGCGTTCGCGCAACCGTAGTGCCGTTTGTGTGTACGGCGTCGAAAAATCTCCTTGCCTGGCTTTGCGGTAAACATAGGCGAGGCCAGTGCTGCTGGTACCCCAGCCCAGATAGCCATCGGGTTTGAATTGTTTAGCGAGCGGATAGAGGAACGCGCCGCCCGTCGACATCCCCCAGAACAATACGAACGAGCTGCCACGCTGATTCGCCGGAATGGCATGTTCCACCGCCAGACGGTAGCCCTTCAGATAAGTGAGAGGGGTCGTGGCGAGCATCTGCTTGTAAAGTACGCTGTCTGGCTTGGGTATGCGATATACGCTGCTGTCGCCGGAAGTCGCTTCTTTTTGTACGGTGCGTTTCACCTCGAAATCGACCGACGTCCAAGGGGCGGCCTGTTCGCGATGGAAGATCGGCATGCGCTGATCGATTGGAATATCGGCCCATGAACCGGTGCCATCCTTGGCGAAAAAATTCCAGCGCCCCACCCGCGTCAGTGCGATAAACGTGATCCCGCGCTTGGCCAGCCATACAGCGGGACCCTCGCCACCGTCAGGCGTTTCCAGAAAATCCCAGGCCCATTCGCTGCCGGGCTCCCCACCGACAACTACGAGTTTTTTACCTTTGTGCAAACGCGGCTTGTCCGGGGTGAGTGTGACCACGACCTGCGTGAATTTCTGACCGTGCGAGGTGAAATCGATGAAGGCGATGTCTCGTTTGAAAGTGCCGGTTTCAGCGTACACATTGCTGTCGAGAATTTCGCGGATCGCCTCTTTGCCCAGCGTGGTTTTATCCGCTGGCAGTTCCCAGGCGAATGTTTGCGCCGACAGCAAAAAGAATGCAGCGACGGTTTTCACAAAATTACACATTGCCTTCTCCGTACGGGTCCGATTGGTTCACCTTACACCAGCACCTTGCGCGAAACAACCTGCTGTTCCTGCCTGAAGAACGGCATTCCATTTCATTGACGCAGGCAATGGTCGATGCTACAAATTGCCAACAATTCAATCTGGCAACCAAGGAGCACACATGGCCAAACCGACCCGGCTGACCGTCAATGGAAAAAAAGTAAGCGTCGATGTAGCTCTCGATACGCCGCTGCTTTATGTGCTGCGAAATGATCTCGATCAGCATGGCCCGCGCTTTGGCTGCGGCCTGGCGCAATGCGGCGCGTGTACCGTGCAGGTAAACGGTGAAGCGATTCGTTCCTGTGTGACGCCGCTGTCGGCTGTCGCCGGAAAGCACGTCACAACACTTGACGGCCTTGCCGATAGCTATGTAGAGCGCCGCAAGAAAGTCGCGGGCTCCCTGCATCCAGTGCAATCCGCGTTCATCGAGCATCAGGCGGCGCAGTGCGGCTACTGCATCAACGGCTGGGTAATGACTGCGGCGGCTTACCTCGACAAAAAGCCCGGCGCGACTGAAGCCGAAATTCGGGGGGCCTTGTCCGGACTCAAATGTCGCTGTGGCACACAGATGAGCATCTTGCGTGCGGTCAAGCTGGCGTCTGCCAATATGGCAAAGGACACAGCATGAGCGCGCACATCGGTGGCGTTTCAAACGGTCTCAATGGACTTGATGGTCTCAATGGTCTATCCCGCCGCGAGTTTTTGACGGCAATGGGCGGGATGGTTGTGTCGTTCGCGGTTCCAACCGCAGGTGCCAGTGTGGGTGCGTTGGTGAGCGCTGGGGCTGGCCCGTGGCCAGAAAAAATCGCTGCTGATGCGCTTGATTCATGGCTGATGGTTGGCGCGGATGGTCGCGTCACCGCTGCCGTCGGCAAAATTGATGCCGGCATGGGCATCGGTACCTCGTTCGCGCAAATCATTGCTGAGGAACTTGATGTGCCAATGGAGTCGGTGACGATACATATGGGCGATACCGCAACGACGCCGGATCAACGCGGCACTGGTTCGTCGAACGGCATTATTGATGGCGGCAGCGCACTTCGCAGTGCCGGTGCCGAAGCGCGCGCTGCATTGATGGCGATGGCAGCCGAGCGGTTAAAAGTACCGCAGGACCAACTGATGACGACCAACGGTGTAGTCAGCGTCATCGTTGCACCGGAGCGGCGTGTGACGTATGCAGAACTGGTGGGCGGCAAGCGCTTTGACATAAAAATGAGTGGCAAGGCGAAGCCCAAGGATGCGAGCCTGTATCAACTGGTCGGCAAATCGTTGCCGCGTGAGGATGTCGCACAAAAAGTCACGGCCAAGTATCCATACATGGTCGATTTCAAATTGCCAGGCATGTTGCACGCGCGGGTGATCCGTCCGCCGCAGGCTAACGCCAAGTATCTCGGCTATGACGCCAAACAAAAGCTGCCGGGTTTGCTCAATGTGGTGACACGCGGTGACTTTGTGGCTGTGGTTTGCCAGCGTGAGGAGCAGGCGATTAAAGTGGCGCGCGAACTGAATGTGAAATGGTCAACGCCCGCGCCGGTGTTTTCTAAATCTTACGATGCGCTGTATCAGCGGCTGCGCGAAACCAGGCCCGATGCGTCCGAGGAAAATCAGAAAAATGGCGATGTGGTGGCTGCACTGGCGGTCGCCGCGACCAAGCTCGATGTGTTTTATGAATATCCGTTTCAGTCGCACGCCTGCATGGGCCCCGCTTGCGCAGTAGCCGACATGAGCGGCGATCATGCCCAGGTTTGGATGGGCGGACAAAAGCCTTATCCGCTGCGCAAGGCCGTCGCCGAGTTGGCCGGACTGAGAGTCGAACGGGTACGTGTTACCTGGCTGCCCGGGCCAGGCTCCTACGGCATGAACGATGCCGACGACGCAGCAATCGACGCCGCATTCATCTCCAAGGAAATCGGCAAGCCGGTGCGGGTGCAGTACTCGCGCGCCGACGGCACTGCGTGGGACCCCAAGGGGCCACCATCGGCCATTCACCTGCGCGGTGGCATCGATGAAAAGGGCGAGGCCATCCTGTATCACTTCGAATCGCACGGTTATTCGGGACGCGTGCGGCCGTCCGGTACTGACCGCTTTGGTGATTCACTTGCGGCGCAGTTGATTGGCGGTTACAAGGCCAACAGCAGCAATCTGTTTCAACTGCCGTCAGAATCATACAAATTTGCCAATAAGCGCCGCGCTGCCAATCTGCTCGACTGGACACCATCGCTCAACACCGGTTTACGTACTGCCCATTTGCGTGATCCGGACGGGATGGCAACCTGTTTTGCCAGCGAGTGTTTTATCGATGAATTGGCGCATGCGGCAAAGATGGATGCTGTCGAGTTCAGGCTCAAGCATTTGTCCGATGCGCGGCACAAGGCAGTAGTGAAAGCGGCAGCGGATAAAGCCGGCTGGCAGACGCGGACCTCGCCAAAATCGCCAGAGCACGGCCCAGTAGTGACGGGTCGCGGCATCGCCTATGCCCCGCGTTCCGGCACCGTGGTCGCCATCGTTGCCGAGGTGGAAATCAATATGGATACGGGCAAGCTGCGTGTAACGCGTTTCGTCGCGGCGCACGATTGCGGGTTTGTTGTCAATCCGCTCAGTCTGGTGGGCACGATCGAGGCAAACCTGATGCAAGCGATGAGTCGCGCGATGTTTGAAGCAGTTCAATTCGATGAGTACAAGGTCACCAGTTCCGACTGGCTGAGCTATCCCGTAGCTGACATTGCCGATACGCCCGATCAAATTGACGTGGTGATCATCAATAACACGCCGGATATGAAATCGACCGGTGCCGGCGAGCCCGCCACGCGACCGGTCGCGGCAGCGATTGGCAATGCGATTTTTGATGCGACAGGGGTAAGAATTCGCCGGGTGCCGTTCTCGCCTGAGGCGCTGAGGGCCGCGTTCAACAAGGAAATCAAAATCTAGCCGGAAAATTCCACGTCTTATTTGTGCAGCTACCGATAGGGAAACGCAATTACCCCGCATTGCCGGTTTGCAGACGCGTCATCGCCTGTTGCACTTCCTCATTCTCAGGTGCCAGCGCAAGTGCCGCCTGACAACTGTCAATGGCCCGCTGGCGATTGCCCTTGCGGAGAAAATGTTCCGATTGCAGCATCAACTCCACGACACCAAGCGGAAAAGTAGGTGTCCCGGATACCAACTGGAAGGGCGGTTCAATTTTTCGTTTTTCGATCACCATGATCGAATCGTAGAAATGGATTCCGTATGCGCTCGTCGTGATCAGATCCGGTTGTCTGCCGGGACCGATGCCGTACCAGTCATGCAGCTTGTCGATGAGCTTCTTGGTATGCTCGATAAAGGTGTCCGGTCTGCCGAAGGCTCCGCCCCAGCGCTCGAAGTAACTGGTGTGGAGGTCTTCGGCCAGGTATACGCCACCCGTTTTCACCGCGGGATACTGCTCTTCAAAGGTGATGATTTGCTGCTGCATGGTGTGGCCGCCATCGTCGATCACGATATCGAATTCGCCATACTTGTCACGCAGGACTGCATGTAGTTTCCGATCAGCCTGGTCGCCAATGACAATTTCAATACCGGGCTCAGCCATTTGTGCGCAGACGGGATTGATGTCCACGCCGACAATTTTTGCCTGCGGGCCAAAGTAATGCTTCCACATTTGCAGCGAGCCACCCTGGTAAACACCAAATTCCAGTAGACGGATCGGACGGTTGCGATACGCACTGAAATGACGCTCATAAATACCGAAGTAGTGGTGCCACTTGTAAATGAAACGGCCAGGATTATTGTCGAAGTATTGGAACAGATCGCTCATGAATGAAATTTCTGTCTATGCGAAAAATTGATTTCCGGGTTAGTTTGCCGACAGCAATTCTTTGCGCGTGATCAAAAACACCACACCGTCGCCCGCACTGGTTTCTGCCCACGTGAACGGCAGGTTCGGAAAGGCAGCTTCTACGCCTTCCCGGTTAAAGCCGACTTCCACCACCAGCAAACCGTCCTCATTCAGGTAGTCCGGTGCGCCACGCAATATCAGTCTGACGTGATCGAGTCCGTCGATGCCACTCGCCAGCGCCATGGCGGGTTCGCGCAAATACTCCTGCGGCAGGGCCGACATTGATTTTGCCGTGACATACGGCGGGTTGGAAAGGATAAGGTCGTAACGGCGATCACCAAGTTCTTCGAACATGTTTGAGCGTATGGGCTCAACGCGATCAGCCAGGGCGTAATCGCCGATATTGCGCTCCGCGACTTCCAGCGCTTCTGTGGAAAGATCGACCGCATCGACGACGGCGTGCGGAAACGTGAGTGCCGCCAAAATCGCGAGGCAGCCCGAACCGGTACAAAGATCAAGCGCACTCTCAATGGAATCCGGGTCTTCAACCCAGGGTGCCAGGCTTTCGCGCAGCAATTCGGCGATAAAACTCCTCGGCACGATGACGCGCTGATCGACGAAGAACTTGTATTCTCCCAACCACGCCTCATTGGTGAGATATGCCGCAGGAATGCGCTCTCGCACACGTCGCTCAATCACTGCAAGCACCGCGTCGCGCTCGATTGACGTGAGCCTCGCATCAAAGAAAGGCTCCAGTTTGTCAGGCGGCAATTTAAGCGTGTGCAGCACAAGATAGGCGGCTTCGTCGAATGCGTCGGCTGAGCCGTGGCCGAAAAACAATTTCTCGCCATTGAATGCGCTGACCGCAAACCGCACAAGGTCTCGCACCGTGACGAGTTCGCGTCGCGCAAGGCTGAAGATGTCTTTTGGGGAAGTTGGCATGGTTAGCTAGTCGGGCATCAATAAAATTTCCAGCGTATGAAAATATACATCGTGCAATCGCTCGATATCGGCCAATTCAACACACTCGTCAATCTTGTGGACACTGGCGTTGATGGGGCCGAACTCGGCAATCTGGTCGCAAATGTCGGCGATGAATCGCCCGTCTGAAGTGCCGCCGGCCGTCGAAAGCTGGGGCGTGATGCCGGCGACCTTTTGGACGGATTTGGTCAGCGCGTCCACCAGGTCGCCCCGTTTGGTGAGGAACGGCTTTCCTGCCAGTGTCCAGGTGATGTCGAAGGAAAGCCGGTGCTTTCGCAAAATGGCCTCTGTGCGCGATTGCAAATTCTGCGGTGTGCTCGCGGTGGAAAAACGAAAATTGAAATAGATGTCAATGGTGCCGGGGATGACATTGAACGCGCCGGTGCCACCGTTGATATTGGACACCTGAAAGCTCGTGGCCGGAAAATATTCGTTGCCCGTGTCCCATACCGTGGTGCTCAGTTCCGCGAGCGCGGGCGCGAACAGGTGGATGGGGTTTTCAGCCAGATGCGGGTAGGCGATATGTCCCTGCACACCCTTCACCATCAGCCGCGCCGAAAGTGAGCCACGGCGCCCGTTCCGGATGGTGTCGCCGAATTTTTCGGTTGAAGATGGTTCACCGACGATGGTGTAATCGATGCGCGTATTTTGCGATTTCAACCATTCAACCACGCGCACCGTTCCGTTGATAGCCGGGCCTTCCTCGTCGCTGGTGATCAGCAATGCAATCGAACCCGCATGATCGGAATGAGCGTTAATAAAAGCCTCGACAGCAGTCATAAACGCCGCAATGCCGGTTTTCATGTCGGCTGCACCCCGCCCGTAAAGCCTCCCGTCGCGCTGGGTTGGCTGGAATGGATCTGTGTGCCATTTGTCGAGAGGGCCCGTGGGCACGACATCGGTGTGCCCGGCAAAACACAAGATTGGTTTCGCCGTGCCACGGCGTGCCCAGAGATTGGTGACGCCGTTGCAGTCAAAGGATTCGCAAACGAAGCCCAGTGGTTTGAGCCTTTCGATGATCAGTTGCTGGCAACCCGCGTCATCTGGCGTGATTGATCGACGCGAAATCAGCTCACGCGCGAGTGCAAGCGTGTTGCTCATGCCTGCGAGGCAGGCGGCGTCTCGATGACGGGACCAATCGAGGCACCATTGCGGTGGGCCAGCAGCGGACCGACCCGTGCTTCCACATATTTCTTCAAGCCCGGCTTCAGGCCGAGCGCGAAAAATAGTTCGGTCATGATGAACAACGGCCCGATCGCGAGGCCGATGATGTCGTCGGTGAACGCGGGCTTCATGCCCTCAAATTTGTGACCGACGAACTGGATCGCCCATCCGATGATGAACAGCGAGACGGCCAGGCCCATGATTGCGCCGGTGTTGTCGAGGCGCGCGTTCAGATACACAGCCACGAGATAGCAGCAGAAAAACAGGAATGCCAGCATCGCAGTGCCGAGCGCGAGATCAAGAACAAGATAGTAAACGGCCGCAATACCGACAGCAACGAGCGCCAGATTGACACCAAAGATCGTCCAGGGAACCAGCGCCAACACGACCGAAAAAACGATCATGGGAACGCCAATAAAATGGGTAGCGATGTTGCGGCGGTCGCGATGATACGCCGCGTATTGCGTGATCTGTTGTTCGAGGTTGCGCATGCTGTCGTCCCGGGGAGTTGTCGCGGTGTGGGCATTTTATCAGCAGGGCAGCTCTGCGCTGTCGCGCAACGCAGTGGTAAACCCCGGATCCGGGGCGGCTTCTGGCGCATTAATGCCTGAAAAGCCGCACCAGTGCTGCTGTTTCAATTTCGTGCGCTACGCATCACCAACGCCACCCCTGCCGCCGTCACCAACAGACCGGCAACCGCAAGCAGACCCAGTGATTCGCCAAACAATGCAAATGCCATTACGGCGGTAACCGAGGGCGTGAGAAAAAACAGGCTGGCCACTTTGGATGCCGCGCCGCGACGTATCAACAGATATAGCAATCCGACGGCGCCGATCGAAAGCACGATGGCCAGCCAGAAAAGTGCAAACAGAAATGGTCCCGTCCATTGCACGACGCGTGTCTCGGTCGCAAACGCGAGTGTCCAAAGCAACATGGCGGTGGCGGTGTACTGAATGATGCCACCGGTACGAAGATCCATCGTGGCGCAGAAACGTTTTTGGTAGAGCGTACCGAAAGTGATCCCCAAAAGACCGATTCCCGCCGCACCCAACGCTGACCAGTTGAACGCGCTCAACGAGTATTTGCTCATTACCACTATCACCACGCCGACCAGGCCCAGCGCCATGCCCAGCCACTGGCGGCTGTTGAGCTTTTCGTGCAGGAACAGGTTGGCAAATACCGCCGTCAGGATCGGTTGCAGGCCGGCGATGAGTGCCACAAATCCCAGCGGCAGCAGCATCTGGATCGCAAACAACACGCCGCACAGATAGGCGGCGTGTACCAGCAAACCCGCCATAGCGATATGGCCGACCGTGACGACATCGCGTGGCCAGGGCGCGCGCGTGAAGGCGATGATGACCAGCAATATCGATATGACCAACATCATCCGCAACGCCATAAACGTGAATGGCTCCGCGAATGGCGCACCAAGCTTCATGCCAATGAAGCCGGTGCTCCATAGGACGACGAACAATCCCGGTGTGCTGGCGACAAACGCAGACTGCAGCGACGAAGCGGGCGTGGGTGCGGCGGGTGGGGGTAAACCAGCAGGCGGCATCGGGGAAAGGGGAGTTTCGAGAGAGGAAGGGAAAAATGCACTACTATTTTACGTTACGAACACCGCCCGTTGGCTGGTTCAATGCGAGCTGTCGTAATTACGGGATGTCGTTTACGATGCAATGGCGGAAGGTTCTGTATACGTTCCGGAGGAAGCAATGTTTGAAGGATTTGCTCACAAGCGCTTGCGTGTCAATGGCGTCGAAATCAACACCCTGACGGGCGGTAGCGGACCGCCATTATTGCTGTTGCACGGCTATCCGCAATCGCACCTGATCTGGCACCGGGTCGGGCCGGAGCTGGTGTGCCGCTTTACTGTGGTCGCGACGGATCTGCGTGGCTACGGCGCAAGTGAAAAACCGGTCGGACTTCCAGATCATTCGAACTACAGCAAACGCGAAATGGCCCGCGATCAAGTCGAGGTTATGCGGCAGCTCGGCTTCGATTCGTTCTATCTCTGTGGCCATGATCGGGGCGCGCGTGTCTCGCATCGAATGGCGGTCGATCATCCGGCTGCGGTCAAGCGCGTGATGCTGCTCGACATTTCGCCGACACTCACGATGTACGAGCAGACCACGATGGATTTCGCGCGCGCATATTGGTGGTGGTTTTTTCTGATCCAGCCGACGCCGTTTCCGGAATCGATGATTGCCGCGGCACCGGAGACGTACCTGAAAAAGAAAATTGGCTGGGGGTACGCCGGAATGTCAGCTTTCACACCAGAAACCTACGCTGCCTATCTCTCATACGTGAGCGACCCCGCCACCATGCACGCGATGTGCGAGGACTATCGTGCGGCAGCATCGATCGACCTGGAGCATGATCGCGCCGACCGCGCCGCCGGGAAGAAGATTGCGTGCCCTGTGAACGTACTTTGGGGTGAACACGGTGTGGTACATCGCTGCTTCACGCCGATCGAGGATTGGCGGCGGGTAGCGAACGATGTGCAGGGACGTACGGTGCCTTGCGGGCATTACATTCCGGAAGAAGCGCCGGAAGCGCTATTGCAGGAGATGATTCAGTTCTTTCGCTGATCCGATCTTGCCTATGGGCACGCGCCGATGCGCCGCGATTTGAGCTGCGTTGTAACCGTTATCCCTTCGTTGGTTACGGTTTTGAGACCTTCGGAGGTTTCGCCGTGGTAGACGGTTTTGTCGATAATTGTGCGGGATCCGCAAGTCAGGGAGTACGAACCCGTGTCGCCCTTTATTTCGTACGATTTGATCACACAATTCGAGCCCGCTTTCTTCGCTTTCTCCTCGGCAAAGTCGCGAGCGGTTTTGGAGTCACCATTGATGCTGGCTGCCTCGGCGGGATTGATGCAATAGCTGATCGTCTTGGTTGCGCCACCGGTCGTCATGGCGGATTCCCATTTCCCGCTCGCAATCCGGTCTGAGGCGTGCGCGCCGGGCGAAGCGAGAAAGGCCAGAAAGAAAGCGAATCGCGCGCCGAAAAGTATCGTGGGGTTGCTTGGTCTGATTGGGTTCATTGCAAGAGGATACCCGCAAATGGAATGGGTGGACGCTGGTATCCCGCGCCAGCGCCTGTGTTTCACTTAACGAAAATCGATCCACAGTATGCGACGAACGTTGAACATGGCGAAATTTTTCCGCCGCGCAGCGGCTAACGGCTGTGCAGGCACCTTTGAGGAGCGAACAAATTAAACTACTGGCTTTGCCAGTGGTATTTGATCATGTCACACCCGAGCGCTCACCTGTTTGTCCCCGGCAATCGGCCAGAGCGATTCGACGAGGCACAAATAATTCTCGATCAACTCGCTGCCGTTCAGGGCGATACTCGAATGACAAACTGAAACGACACACTTCACCAATCCCAACTTTTGGAGACGCCAACATGAGCGCCGGTATTATCGATTCCTCCATTTTCGGCAACATCTTTAACACCGCAGCGATGCGTCACGTTTGGTCCGACGAAAACCGGACGGCAAAGTACCTCGAGATTGAAAAGGCGCTGGCCCTTGTTCAAGGAAGGCTCGGCATTATTCCGCAGGAAGCAGCCAACGAGATTGTCCGCAACTGCGATCCGGCCAGGATCGATATGGTGAAACTGCGCGAGCAGACCGAACGTATGGGCACGCCCGTGCTTGGGGTCGTCTCGCAGCTCAATGCGCTGTGTCGCGACAAGCTCGGTGAATACTGCCACTGGGGCGCGACTACCCAGGACATCACCGATACCGCCGCCGTGCTGCAGATTCGCGACGGGTTGGACATCGTCGAGACCGATCTGCGCGAAATTTCCAGATTGCTGGCGGACCTCTCCCTGCGTTACCGCGATACACCGGTGATCGGACGCAGTAATCTCCAGCAGGCGATACCCGTGACGTTCGGCTATAAATGCGCCTCCATACTTGCCGGCATCGAACGCCACCTGGAACGACTGGCGCAATTGCGCCCGCGAGTGCTGATGGGGGAATTTGGCGGCGCTTGCGGCACGCTGGCGTCCATTGAAAGAGGCGCGATGGAAACGCAAGCGGGCCTGATGGCCGAGCTCGGGCTGGCGCAGCCGGATATTGCGTGGCACACCGTGCGCGATACCATCGCCGAGGTCGGTGCATTCCTGGGTCTCGTCGGCGGCTCGCTGGGCAAAATTGCGATGGACGTAAAGCTGATGATGCAACATGAAGTTGCCGAAGTGTTCGAGCCCTTCGCGCCCGGTCGCGGCTCAAGCAGCACAATGCCGCAGAAGCGTAATCCCATTTCCAGTTGTTATATACACGCCGCCGTATCGGTGGTGCGTCAGCATGCTGCAGCGCTGATGGAAGCCATGGTCGCGGACCACGAACGATCCACCGGCCCGTGGGAAATTGAATGGATCGCGTTACCGGAAGCGTTTTGCCTGACAGCGGGCGCACTCAACCAAACCCGGTTTGTGCTGGCCGGGCTGGAGGTCGATGCTGAACGCATGCGGGCAAACATCGATATCACCAAAGGACTCGTGATGTCGGAGGCAGCGATGATGGGACTGGGTCGATACATCGGCCGTGAGTACGCGCACGATCTTGTTTATGAGCTGTGCCGCGAGGCGATCAAGACCGACCAATCGTTACTCGATTTGCTCGTCAAACATCCGGAGATCAATGTGCATCTGGACCGCGCTGCACTGACAAGATTGTGCGATCCGGCAAATTATCTGGGTCAGGCAGGTGTGATGGTTGACAAGGTGCTCAATCGGCGGCGGGCGACACAGGGTATCTAATATTTGTCCTGAAACTCAATCATTGGCGGGGCTCTCAGGCCGAAAATGGTCTGGATGCCGCATCAGTGCTGGAGTTCCATGGTTTTTCCAAAGTTTTCTGCATTAGCAAAGCCGCGCGAAGTCAAGGAACCTCATTTGCGGTCGTGTTAAAACACGTCAGTCCAAAGTTGAATGGAGCGCAAGATGGGTAAACACAAAATCGCTGTCATCGCGGGCGATGGCATCGGCAAAGAAGTTGTTCCCGAAG
>JANYHZ010000106.1 GCA_025362135.1 Betaproteobacteria bacterium
GCACCGGTTGCCGCCAAAAAGTCTCTGCGTTTCATGTTTTCTCCTCGCGTTGCCGTTGTTGAATTTCGAATTCAATCAGTGCCTGCATTGCATTATATGCAACTCAAAATATCGCCGTGTGATTGTAGGCTTCGAGCGCAATTTTCAGCAGCCCGAATTCACAGTCACGGCTCATGCAGCGTGCGCTTCGCGTATTTCGTACAATGCGGCAATGCACGCGACATCCACAACCCCTGTTCATCGCATTGCGCTTTTAACGGCGCGCTTCGTGTGCGCATTGTTGATCTGCGTCCACCTCGTCGCTTGTGGCGGTGGAGGTGGAGGCGGCTCAACCGCGACCGTGGATGTCCCGCCACCGCCGGTTCCACCGCCCATTACCGGCCCCGCATGGTGGGGATATGGTCGCGATGCACAGCACTCGGCCGTAGGCGCGATCGCAACGCAACCCTTGGCGAGGCTCATCTGGCAAATGCCGGTTGACCTGGCACCGCAGTATTCGGGATCGTCGCTATTGATTCACTACGGCAGTCCCGTAATCACCACGAAGAACACCGTGATCGTTCCCGTCAAAACCGGTGCCAGCGGCGGTTTTCGTTTCGAGGCACGCAACGGCGCAAACGGCGCAACGATCTGGTCCGCGGCCAGCGACTACATCCTGCCTACGCAACAGAGTTGGACACCGAGCTACAACCTCACGCTGACGATGGAAAATCGTCTCTACGCACCCGGTGCCGGCGGAAAACTTTTCTATCGGGACGACGCGGACAGCGCTACAGGCACAGTACAAACGGCGGTCTTCTATGGGGCCGATGCCTACAACGCGGCACGCGGCGTCTATGACCAGAACGTCATCATCAACACGCCGCTCACCGCTGATACCGGCGGCAACATCTATTTTGGATTTATTGCCAAAGGGTCCAACCCCGCCAATTTGGCGAGCGGTATTGCGCGCGTTGGCGCAGATGGGCGAGGAAGCTGGGTCAGCGTGACCGCAGCAACGGGAGACCCGACCGTCGAGAAGGTCGCGACCAATAGCGCACCGGCATTGTCGATCGACGGGCGCACGCTCTACGTCGCGGTGAACTCGGCCGGCCCGCCAGGCCTGGCCAGCGGCTATCTCGTCGCACTCGATGCGCCTACGCTTGCCACCCGCAACAAAGTGCGCCTCATTGACCCGAACAAGCAGATGCCAGCGTGGCTCAACGACAATGGCACTGCCTCACCCATGGTCGGGCCCGACGGCGATGTGTATTTTGGCGTCCTCGAAGCTGACCCGCCGTCGCACAATTACGCCGGATGGATGCTGCATTTCGATGCCACCCTCACACAAAGTAAAACACCCGGTGCGTTCGGCTGGGACACCACGCCATCGGTGGTGCCGCGCGCGATGGTGCCTAGCTACACGGGCGCATCGAGTTACCTGCTGATGACCAAATACAACAACTATGGCGGCGCAGGCACCGGTGACGGCAAAAACCGTGTCGCCGTTCTGGATCCGGGCCGGACGCAGCCTGACGCCATTACCGGTGTTGCGGTCATGAAGGAAATTATTACCCTGCTGGGCCCCACGGCGGACGCGGGCTATCCGGGCGGCGTGGAGGAATGGTGCATCAACACGGCGGCCGTTGACCCACTCACACGCTCGGTGTTGGTCAATAGTGAAGACGGCTATCTCTATCGCTGGGACCTGTCGGCGAACCGGTTCACCGAGCGCATCCGTCTCAATAGCGGCACCGCGCAATCGTACACGCCAACGGCCATCGGGGCGGATGGTGCCGTGTACTCGATCAACAACGCGGTTTTGTTCTCGGTAGGTCGGTAGCCGGCCCGGTTCGCCAACGCTCGCCATTTCTTCGTGAGGACGGTGAGACTCGCGATATTCCCACGTTGTCAGGTCAAAACGATTTGGTGTAGTATCCACTACACGAACTGGTTCGCTATCGCGATTCCAGACCAGCTCACATCGGCCCGCGCACGTTGGCCGCCACCCCAGTCCGCGCAAGATCATGATCCCCAACTACTCTATTTCCGCACGGGCGCGCCGGTTGTCTCCTTCCGGCCGCCTCCAAATCTTCCTCGGCATCGTCACCATCGCGCTGATTTCCGCCTGTTCCAAAACCGACCCGGCCGACGTCACCAAGAGCGCACCACCTCCGCTCGTCGTTACCGTCATCAAGGTCGCACCCAAGCCGGTACCCATTCTGGTTGATGCCGTCGGCCGAACCGAGGGCTCGAAAGAAGTTGAAGTACGCTCCCGTGTGAGCGGCATCGTCCAGAAACAGCTTTACACCGAGGGCGAAACAGTACGTGTCAATGCGCCGCTCTATCGTATCGAACGTGCCCCCTTCGAATCAGCGTTGGCGCAGGCCAGGGCGGCGCTGAATCAGGATCGCGCCAAGCTGGAACAGGCACAGCGCGACAACACCCGGCTGTTGCCGCTGGTAAACAAGCGCGCGATCAGCCAGCGCGAAGCCGATGATTCTTCTACCTCGCTCAAGCAAGCCGAATCGGCGATCCTCGCATCCGAGGCGCGAGTACGCGATGCCGAACTCAATCTTTCGTACACCGACGTGACCGCGCCAATTTCCGGCGTCACCGGACGTTCGCAGCGATCAGAAGGCAGCCTTGTCAATGCCGGCAACGACAGCAGTCTGCTCACGACGCTGACGCAAACCGATCCGGTATGGGTGCGTTTTTCGTTGTCGGAATCCGAACATGCACTCCTGCGTGGCAATGTGGGCAAGCGCGCGGACGTGCGGTTGCTGATGAACGATGACCGAGAATATCCGAACAAGGGACACATCAATTTCGCTGGCTCGACTGTGGATACGCGCCTGGGCACGGTACAACTGCGCGCCGAATTTGCCAACACTGACCTGACCCTGTTGCCGGGACAGTTTGTGCGCACCCAGTTGATTGTCGGCCTTCGTGAAGCGATTGTCGTACCGCAAAGCGCGGTGACGCAAAACGATCAGGGGCGTTTCGTCTGGGTGATCGGGCCTGAATCCAAGGCGGTGCGGCGAAAGGTCGATACCGGTCCGTGGGTGGGGCGCGACTGGGTCATCAACGACGGGCTGAAGTCGGGCGAAGAAGTCATTGTTGACAACCTGATCAAACTCCGGCCGGGTGCTGTGGTTCGTGTCGAGGCACCCATCCCGATTCCAGCCGTGTCGCCCGCTCCTGCATCTGCTGCCATCGACAAAAAGAACTGAGCGGCAAGATGAATTCACGGTTCTTCATCGAGCGCCCCATTTTTGCGGGCGTTATCGCCATCATCATCGTCATCGCGGGACTGATTGCAGCGACGCTGTTGCCGATTGCGGTCTATCCGGAAATCGCACCGCCGACCGTCACGATCACTACGTCCTATCCGGGCGCCAGTGCCGAGACATTGGCCAAGACGGTGGCTGCACCAATCGAAGAGCAATTACCGAGCGTCGAAAAGCTCGCGTTCTACAGCTCCAGCTCTTCGTCCAACGGCACCGTCACCATCACGGCAACTTTTGAAGTCGGCACCAATGTCGATCAGGCTGTATTCAACCTGAACAACAAAGTGCAACTGGCGCTGCCCCGTTTGCCGGAGGACGTTCGCCGCAGCGGAGTGACTGTGCAAAAGCGATCAAACGACATCCTCGTCGTCGTCGCACTGCTCTCACCAGACCTTCGATTCGACACGCTGTTTCTGTCTAATTACACTTCGATCAATATCGTCGATGAACTCAAACGCCTCCCCGGCGTGGGCGACGTCACGGTGTTCGGCGCGCGCGACTACTCGATGCGTGTCTGGTTGAAGCCCGACAGAATGGCGCAACTCGGAGTCACGCCCAGCGACGTAGCCGCCGCCGTACGCGCGCAAAACAATCAATACGCTGCGGGCAAAATTGGCGCAGAACCGGCGCTTCCGGGCCAGAGCATCGTCTACACCGTCACCGCGACCGGGCGGCTGATTGAAGCGGAAGAATTCGGCGAGATCGTGGTGCGTGCCAACGGACCCGGCGGCGTACTCAGGCTCAAAGATATCGCCCGTATTGAGCTGGGCGCGCTGAATTACGATACCTCCAACACCTTGAACGGCAAACCCAACATCGGTGCTGCGGTATTTCTTCAGTCTGGTGCCAATGCGCTCGACACCGCCAACGCCGTGCGCAAGCGCATGGATGAACTCAAGAGCGGATTTCCTGAAGGCGTGCAATACACCATCCCGTTTGATACGACCAAATTTGTTCAGTCGTCGATCAAGGAAGTGGTCATCACCATTTTTGAAGCGGCGGTACTGGTCATCCTCGTGGTGTTCCTGTTTTTGCAAACTGCACGCGCCACATTGATTCCCATCATCATCGTGCCGATCTCGCTGATCGGCACCTTCGCCGGTCTGTGGATGGTCGGATTTTCCATTAATACACTCACGATGTTCGCGATGGTGCTGGCCATTGGCATCGTAGTGGACGATGCGATCGTGGTGCTCGAAAACGTCGAGCGCCTGATGCGGGACCAAAAAATGCCGGCCTTCGAAGCGGCAGTAGAAGCGATGCGTGAAGTGTCGGGCGCAGTGGTCGCCATCGTACTGGTGTTGTGCGCGGTATTTGTACCGGTTGCTTTCCTGGGCGGCATCGCCGGATCGATGTACCGGCAGTTCGCGTTGACGGTCGCCATCTCTGTGGTCATTTCGGGATTCATGGCCCTCACCCTGACGCCGGCGCTGTGCGCCATCCTGTTGAAAAGTGCCGATCACCATTCCAAAGTCTTCAGGCCCTTTAATCGCGGCTTTAGCTGGCTGACGGAAAAATTCCTCGGGGCGGTTGATCTCACGCTCAGGCGTCGCGTTGGCGCTTTGCTGGTGTTTCTGGCGGTGATCGTGATCGGCGCGCTGATGTTCCTGCGTATTCCGGGAAGTTTCGTCCCGCCTGAAGACCAGGGATTCCTGTACGGCTCCGTACAATTGCCCGACGGTGCCACGCTGGAGCGCACCGCAAAAACCACGAAGCAGATGCAAGCATTGCTCAGCGAAATACCGGCCATCGACAATGTGCTCGTGATCAATGGATTTGATCTGATTGGCGGCGGCAACAAAACCAACGCGGCGACCATGTTTATCCCGCTAAAAAACTGGGAAGATCGCGATCAGTCAGCGCAACAAGTGGTCGCTGAAATCAATCGCAAAGGCTCCACATTGCGCGATGGGATCGCGGTCGCGTTCAATCCTCCCACCATTCGCGGTATCGGCCAGGCGGGCGGCTTTGAGGTCTACGTCCAAAGCCGCACCAGCGCCGATCCCAAGCGGCTTGCCGAGGTCACCCAGTCGTTGATGGCTGATCTGGCCAAACACCCATCGCTGGCTGGCATCAATTCGTTCTATCGCCCGACAACACCACAATTGAAAGTGGAGGTTGATCGCGAAAAAGCCATCGCGCTCGGCGTGCCGGTTTCGGATGTGTTTGATGCATTGCAGAGCACCATGGGCACGTTGTATGTGAATGACTTCAATAAATTCGGTCGCACTTACCGTGTCAATCTGCAGGCGGATTCGAAATATCGCGCCAAACCGGAAGACCTGGGCAACGTATTTGTCCGATCCGCCACGACCGGTGAAATGATTCCCTTGAAAGCGGTAATCGTCACCAAAGATATTACCGGGCCCGAGCAGCTTGATCGCTACAACGGATTTCTCGCCGCCAAGGTGCTTGGTGGAGGCAAGCCCGGCGTAAGCTCGGGCGACGCCATTCGCGCGGTCGAAACCGTCGCCGCAGCCAACTTGCCCGAAGGATATCAGATCGCCTGGACTGGCCAGGCGTTCCAGGAAAAACGCGCAAGCAGTTCGTCCATTTACGCGTTCGGCTTTGCGATTGTGATGGTGTTCCTGATTCTTGCTGCCCTGTATGAACGCTGGCTACTGCCTGTGTCCGTCTTGCTGGCAGTGCCTTTTGCTGTCGTCGGTGCCCTCACGTTCGTTACGCTGCGCGGGATGGAAAACGACATCTACTTCCAGATCGGACTGGTGGTGCTGATCGGGCTTGCGGCGAAGAATGCAATTCTGATCGTTGAGTTCGCGCAACAGGCCTACCTCGAAGGCATGACGCCGATCGACGCGGCTTTGCAGGCGGCGCGGCTGCGATTTCGCCCGATCATCATGACCTCGCTCGCATTCGTGCTCGGCGTGGTGCCACTGGTGTTCGCCGGCGGCGCGGGTGCGAGTGCGCGCAAATCGATGGGTACGGGTGTATTTGGCGGCATGATCATCGCGACGTTTGTCGCCACAATTTTTATTCCGTTGTTTTTTGTGTTGACGAGCCGATCACGCAGAAAGCCCGGCTCCCCGGCGCAACAAGCTGCCGAAGTCACACCGCTGGGAGGACAGGAACGATGAAATTCCCACGCTCCTCTGCCGCCACAACACTGTGCGTCATTGCCTTGAGTGGCTGTGCGCTCGGGCCCGACTATCGTCGTCCGCAACTCGAGCTGCCTGCCGCGTATTCGGAATCGTACAAGGCCGCAGATGAAGCGCTGCGTAACGATTGGTGGACGCTCTATAACGATGCCACACTCAATACCCTGGTAACCGAGGCGCTCAAACAAAGCGCCGACATCAAAATTGCGGTGGCCCAGGTCGAGGAGGCGCAGGCATTGCTCGGGCAGGCCACTGCCGGCAACTTTCCGGAAATTGATCTCGGCGGAAATGCATCGCGTTCGCGTGTCAGCACGATTGCGGCGACGCCGATTCCTGCGAACGCGCCCACCATCCGCGATGATCGCCGGGTCGCACTTTCTACTTCGTTCGAACTCGACTTCTGGGGAAAATTACGCCGCGCCTCTGAGGCCGCACGTGCACAGGTGCTCGCCAGTACCTATGGCCGCGACGTGGTGACGCTCACGCTCGTGAGCACGACAACGCAGGCCTACTTTGCGTTGCGTTCACTCGATGCGCAGTTGACGGTGCTTGAAAACAGCCTGCGTGCGCGAGAGGAGTCACTGGAGGTGGCGCAGAGCCGTGCCGCTGCGGGCCTCACTTCTGACCTGGACGTAAATCAGGCTGTCGGTGCGCGCGCGGATATCGCTTCGCAGTTAAATGAATTCGGAAGACAGCGAACCATCGCATTGCACTTGCTGGCGCTCCTGACCCTCAACGCAAAACTTGAATTATCCCGTGGCAACCTGCAATCGCTGCCGATCCCGCCTGCTCCACCTGCGGGACTTCCTTCTGACTTGCTTGACCGCCGCCCCGATATTCGCGCGGCGGAACAAAACCTCATCGCCGCAAACGCGCAAATCGGTGTTGCCAAGGCAGCGTTGTTTCCCACACTATCGCTCACCGGTAATATTGGCGGCCAAAGTGCGGCGCTGGAGAACCTGCTCGACAGCGGCGGGCGCATCTGGACGGCAGGATTTGGGCTGGCACTGCCGATCTTCGATGCCGGTCGCAATCTGGCAAAGCTTGAACAAATCGAAGCACGGCAGCGGCAATCGCTTTTCGCCTACCAGAAAGTAGTTGCGATCGCATTCCGTGAGGTTGCTGATGCCATTACCAACGTGAACCAGTCCGCCACCATCGAGGCCGATTTGCAGGTTCGCGTAAATGCCGCACGCAATTCGCTGGAACTCGCGCAGTTGCGTTACGCATCCGGCTATTCTGGATATCTCGATGTACTCGACGCGCAGCGGACGGTAAATGACGCTGAGTTGGCTCTGGTTCGAAACCGCCAATCGAGACTCGGCTACTCGCTCGAATTCATGAAGGTGCTCGGCGGCGGATGGGTGCCGACACCCGCGGTCAAGAACTGAACCATGGCGCGCTTGACTGCTGATTCTGCTTCGCCGAACAAGTGCGCTAACAAGCGCGATGCACAATTGGAGAGCCGTTGCCAGCGATTCGTCGAGGCGGCGGAAAAATTGTTTCTTAAACGTGGATTTGCCGGCACCAGTGTGAATGAAATCGTGCGTCTTGCCGGCGGCTCGCTGACGACGCTGTACGCAGAGTTCGGCACCAAGGACGAACTATTTGTGGCAGTCATGAATCGGCGGGCAGCAACATTATTTACCGACATCATTCACACCGATGCCCCTCCCGCCGACACGGCCACGGCGTTGAACCAACTCGCAGCGCGCATGCAGGCGCACATGCTCTCCGACAACGCGCTCGCCATCTATCGCCTCGCGATCCACGAAGGGCCGAAGTTTCCGTCGGTACGAAACGCTGTGCTGCTCAATGGGTTAAAAAAATTCCTGCAACGGCTTGCTAATTTTTTTAATGGACTGAAAGAAAACCAGTCGATCGAAATCGATGACGCGGAAATTGCGGCAGAATTTTTCCTGACGCTAGTACAGGGACAGATGCGCACCAGGGCTGCCTGCGGAGACACTGATCGTATTACCAAAAGGCAACGGGATGAGCACGTCAAACGCGCGGTTGCCGCCTTCCTGCGCATTTACCCGGCGAAAAAGACGCAACACACCGCAGCGCAAAAACATCAGCACGCCGCCTGACTTTCACCTCTTGAACGCCAGCACCACTACCCCGGCACCGACCATCAGAATGCCCACCCACTCTCTGACGCTGGGCCGCTCGTCAAGAAAGTAAAATGCAAAAATTGCGACGAGTACCAGGCTGAGTTTATCGACCGGAGCCACCTTCGATGCCTCGCCCACTTTCAGCGCGCGAAAATAACATACCCACGATGCGCCCGTGGCAAGCGCGGATAGCGTTAAAAACAACAATGTTCGCTGACTCAGCGCGAATGGGTTGCTCCACTTGCCGGCGAAATAGACGAATAGCGTCAACACAAAAACAATCACAAACGTGCGAATGAGCGTCGCAAAATCAGAATCGACGCCCTCAAGGCCCAGCTTGGCGAAAATCGCGGTCAGCGCTGCAAACACCGCTGACAACACTGCCCAGAAAAACCAGTCGTTTATCGAAGGGATTGTCATCAAAGCTGGCTCATGTAGTTTCAACCCAGGATCAGCTGCACCCTTCACCGCATTCTGTATTGACGCGCGACCAGGCAAAAATGCCAGTCACTTACCGTAAACAAAGCAGGGCACAAAAATTTGTGAGAACTGGAATGTGCCGATAATATACCGTGCCGACAGTGGATTTGAATGATTTCGGCGGCGGTAGTCAACTGGCTTGGTCGCGATAGCGGCACCGGTAAAATTTAATGTCCATAAAGGCCCAGTCATGAATCGAAGTACATTAATTGTGATGTTCATCGCGACCGGTATGGTTGTCGCGTCCGGCGCGACGCCTTCGCTTGCGTTATCGCCCGCAGGGACGGCTGTCGAAGCTAAAACGCGCATTTCTCAATCAGAAGCCGAAAACATTGCGCTGGGAAAAGTACCAGGCGGCGTAATCGAATCTGCCAAACTTGAAACGGAAAGGAAGAAACAAATTTGGTCTGTCGACGTCAAGATGCCGAAATCAAAAAACATTACCGAGGTTCATATCGATGCCTTGAGTGGCAAAGTATTGTCGGTGCAGATCGAAACACCTGAACAACAGGCGAAAGAGGCAGAGGCTGACCGCAAGAAAGTGAAATGAGAAATTATTCTCTGCATTGGTGCGTAGAACGCCATTCGGCGGGCATTCTGGAGCGAAAGCATCCCGAGATAGCCGCCAATGCTAGACGTCATATTGATTCGCGGGTCTACCGAATCGATTTTGTTGCGGACTGTCCTCAACGCCGGTTACGCCTTTGTACGACAAAACAACGCAGCGCTGCTCCCAATTTTAAGAAAGGATGCCCATGGCTCTCGACGCCGATGTGATCCACACGCTCTCGAACGTAACTACAGCGACAATCACCACGCTGTTGCTTAAAAAAGGCCTGCGCAATGTGTGGATGCGAGGCACGCGCCCGTTGCGCCCCGATCAGCCACGCCTCGTCGGGCGGGCATTCACGCTGCGCTTTGTCCCGGCGCGCGAAGACTTGGCAACACCGGAATCCTGGTCCAAGCCGATCTCCACGCGCGCGGCAATCGAAGCGATGCCGGCGGGGTGTATTGCTGTTGCTGACGCGATGGGTGTCACCGACGCGGGCATCTTCGGCGATATTCTTTGCGCACGCATGCAGCAACGCGGCGTCGCAGCGCTGGTCACCGATGGCGTGGTACGCGATGTAGCAGGTGTGTTGGGCACCAATCTACCGGTCTGGTGTCAGGGTGCCGCGGCGCCTCCCTCGGTGGCGGGGCTCACGTTCGTGAATTGGCAGGAGCCAATAGGTTGCGGCGGCGTGGCTGTTTTCCCCGACGATATCGTGGTGGTCGACAGCGACGGCGCGGTGCTGATCCCGGCCATATTGCTCGAGGAAATCGTTGCAGCCGCACCCGAACAGGAGCGTATGGAGAACTGGATCATGCAGGAGGTATTGAACGGTGCGGCGCTTCCAGGGCTTTATCCGCCGAATGCGGAAAACAAGGCGCGCTATGAGGCAACAAAATAGCCGCCAAGGCAATTTCGCTGTTGTCGAGTTGGGGCCGGGCGCGGTCAAGCGGACGATGGCGAGACCGTATTCAGTAGCCCGATTGCAACTATAATTTGTCTCACTCACTCGCAGCTCACTCCCAATATGTCACGAAATCATTACGAAACGCTCGGCGCAAGGCAGAGCGACACCGACCTGTCGATACGCCGCGCGATCCTTGCCGCCAAGGATCTACTCGCCGCCGAAACCTCGCTGTCGCCAACCGAACGCGAATCCCGGCTGGCAAAAATCCAGACGGCTGCTGATGCGCTGTCTGCGCCCGCCAATCGCGACCGCTACGATGCCTCGCTGCGACAGGCAACCAAGCCGGCAGCAGGCGGGAGCACAGCAACACTATTGCGCGCCCCACTCACGTGGATCACGTTGTTCGCAATCACTACCATGGCGGGCGGGCTGTATTGGCAATATGACCGTGAACAGACCCGTCAACGCGTCGAGCGCCAACGCGTAGCTGCTGAACTGCAGGATGAGCGCCGCACGCAAGAAATGGAAACCCGCCGTGTTGCTGAAAAGCAAAGGCTCCTGAATGAACTCCGTGAACAGAGAGACGCAGATGATAAGCAGCGTCAGGAGTTCAACCAGATTCGTTCGGCCGACAGCCAGAAGAAAAATTACGTCGTGGATGAACGCGTCGTACCTGCGCCGCCATCCAATTACTCATCGAACTTTGAATTGACGCGCCACAATGTTGAAGGTCAGCGACAGTTGTACAGTGAGGCGCAGCGGCGCGAAATGGATGAGCGAAAACAACGCTATGAAGATGACGCCAACCTTCAACGCGCTAAAGCTGAAGTTGATCGCCAGAAACGCTATCTCGAACAACTCGAGCGTGAAGACCAGTACGCGCGCGCGTCGGGAAGCTGCGTCACAACCACCTGTCCGGTATTGAACCCGCGCAGGATGTAGATCATTGCCGAGTGGAGACGGGTTTGGACGACGGAACTCGCAGGTCACCGGGAATGGCCCGGGCCCCCTCCTCCGTGGCAACGGGCCAGCCGTTATGAGCTAACGAACAACCGGCCTGTTGCCCAGTTCGTCCGTCGCTTGAACAGGACCGGCGTCGTCAACGCAATTTCCTTTGCTCGCGTTATCGCTCTGCAGGCAACCATACGCCTGCCACCCACCCCTCAAGGAGCCACAAATGAAAAAATTCATCGCTGCGATCATTGTTGCATTGCCGTTGTCAACCGCATCTGTGTTCGCCGCAGATCCGCCCGCCACCCCGCAACAAAACAAAATGGCCGCTTGCTCAAAGGCCAACAAGGGCCTCAAGGGGGACGAATTCAAGACGGCCCAAAAGGAATGCCTGTCGAAGGGAGCCGCAGCGACGACGGTCGTTGCCGCTGCTGACGCGCCCGTCAATCAGAAGCAAAAAATGGCAGCTTGCTCGAAAGAAAACAAAGGCAAGAAGGGCGAAGAATTCAAGAATGCCCAGAAGGAATGTCTGAGCAAATAGTTATACCGCTCAACCATCAATTCAGCAGCAGGGCTTGTCCCACAGCTGAAGGTGTCGTCGCCCCCAGCCGGGGGCGACAAATCGGCTGCAACGCGCGCTTGCTGGTCGTGCTCCCCGGCACCTTACGCACACACGCGATTTCGGCCACCCGCTTTGGCTTCATACAAGCGAGCATCCGCCAGCGCAACGAGGCGCTCAAAACTCGACTCATCGGTTAGTGTGACCAGGCCGAAACTCATGGTCAATTTCGGCCCAGCTCGCTTGCTCGGCCAATCAAATCGTTCGATGGCGGCACGCAGACGCTCGCAAATCTGTGTGGCGACCTCATGGTCCGCCTCGGGGAGCACCAACACAAACTCTTCCCCGCCATAACGCCCGACCATATCGATGCCGCGACAGCCCTCTTTGAGGATATTGGCAACGACACGCAGCACTTCATCGCCGACTGCGTGCGAGTAAAGGTCGTTAATTTTCTTGAAGAAATCGATATCCGCCAACGCGATCGACAATGGCCTGCCGTTACGCACAGCACGTTCAAACTCGTGGCTGAGGATGCGATCCAGTTCCCGGCGGTTGCTCAAACCGGTAAGGCTGTCTTCCTTGGATAGCCGCTCATACTCTTTTGCCGCATCCGCGACCTGCAACAACAGGTGTGCTTTTTCTTTGTTGATGGACTCAAGCTTCAGCTTCTCCGACTCGAGATCGCGGGTCCGGTCGTCGATCAACTGCTGCAATCGTTTTCGCTGTGCATTCAACTGCGCGATGCGCCCGCGATAGATCACGAAGACCGTCACGATCAATGCGACCGCAAACAGAACGCGAAACCAGAGCCTCTCGTGAAAACGGAGTTGCTTTTCGAGCGTCAACACCGCGCCGGGCTCGCTCCACGGACCGCCCTCGCGCGCCGCAAGCACGCGAAATTCAAATGCCCCGGAGCCCAAATTGGTGTAGACCGCTTTCGTCTCACGACCGGCCTCCACCCAGTCGCGGTCAAAACCCATTAGCTGGTAGCGATAGCGGACTTTGTCCGGGTCGGCCAGATTCAGACCCACGTACGATATCTCCAGGCGGTGTTGTCCAGACGGCACGACCAGAACGCCATCAGCATTCGTCGCGAGCGGCACCGCGTCGAACAGCACCGACTGAATATGCACAGGCGGCGCGCGCAGAGGTTCCGTGGCCTGGCGCCCGGGCTCTGCCACTGCCAATCCCAGTGCGGTGGCGAACAACAGTCGGCCATTCTGTGTACGCCAACCGGCAGGCTGTGACGAGCCATTGCATTGCGCGGTTTTCATGCCCTCGGCCCGCCCAAAAAAAACCGATTCGACCGCAGTTCGCTTTCCTGACAAAACTTCGTCTATCTGTGATTTGGCCACCTTGACGATGCCGCGATTGGAGCACATCCAGAGACTGCCGCGCGCGTCGTCGATGGTGCTGAAATAGGTCTGCGCGGGAATGCCTTCCTTTTTGGAGAAAAATTTCAAGGCCAAAGCGCTGCCTTCTGTGCGCAGTAGCGCGAGGCCGCTGACGGAGCTCACCCATATCCGGCCTTCGGTATCGGCGTTGATGGCGAGCACTGTCGCGGAAGAACCGAGCGTCGGCGCCAGTGACTTTACGCGGATTTGATCACCCTTCTCCAGCAAACCCAAACCGCCACGCGCGCCGACCCAGATCCGCCCTTGTGCGTCTTCAAACAAGGCATTGATTTGTTCACCGGGTAGTCCATCAGCGATACCAAGCCGGATTGCGCTGGCTTCGCCGCGCCAAGCCCATGAAACCAGACCACTGTTGGTGCCGATCCAGAGGCTGCCATCCCGGGCCGGCAAAATAGCGCGCACCGAAGCGGTCGAGAGCCCCAACTTTGCCGAGACCAGTTCAAAGCGGTCACCCCTCATGCGATGCAGTCCACCGCCATTGGTGCCGACCCAGAGCGTGCCGTCGCCGTCTTCGGCGAGCGTAAGAATCGCGCCATTGAGCAGCCCCTGCTCGCGGCCATAACGACGCACGGTTGTCGGAGCAATCGCAAATAATCCATCGGATGTTCCCACCCAGATGCGCCCCTTCCGGTCTTCAAGCGCCACTCTCGCGAACTCTTGCGTCAAGCCCTTGCGAGTACCCCAGGTAATGATCGGGCTGTCGCGGAAACGGTCGATCCCACGATCGGTCCCAACCCAGACGCTACCCTCTGCGTCCTCAAAAATCTCTCGGATGTAATTGTTGGTCAGCCCATCTTCAGAGGCAAACGCCTCGAATTTCTCATCCACCAGCCGCTGAATCCCCTCCAGTGTGCCAATCCAGAGCGCACCATCCCGGTCTAAATAGAGGCTCGCCAGGTTGTCGCTGGCCAATCCGCCGCCGCGCCGATACCTGCGGATCGATTCGCCGGTACGCACCGCCAATCCTTCACCGCTGGTGGCGAACCATAACCGCTTTTTTTTATCCTGCAAGATCGCCGCTATGTTGGCGGTGTCGAGCCAGGAATTCGTCGGCTGTTTTACTAAATTGCCGTCGCGGAAAATCACCATGCCACGCATTGTTCCTATCCAGATGTCGCCATTTTCTGCCGGTCGGACGGCGGTCACCCAATCGCCAGGAAGTCCGTCGGCAGTTGTGAATATGCGTGACACGCCCTGAACGATTCGCGCAAGCCCACTCTCGGTGGTGCCGACCCACACAGCGCCAGTCGGATCCTCGGCCAGCAATGAAATCGTCCCTGCCGGCAGGCCGCCCTTAGGTATCACCGCCTCGAATTTGCCACTGTGAAACCGCACCAGCCCGCCATCGCGCAGGCCGAGCAGCAAGCCGCCGTCTTTTTGTGCCAACAGCGCGACGACGCCGCTGCCGCGCAGAGCCGGGCTGTTGGATTCATCGAATACGGCAAAGGCCAGGCCATCGAACCGCGCCACACCTTCGTGCGTGGCGAACCATAAATAGCCGTCCGTGGTCTGGCTGATCCCGCGAACCGTACTCTGGGGAAGACCGTTATCCACAGACCAGGTTTGGTGCATGAAGTCGGCCACCGGCTTCGTCGTGTCAAGCGCCAATGCGGGGGGTGGGAGCAGCAGAAACACGGCCTGCAATATTGCGGATATGCACATCCCGCAAGAAAAGCCGTCACGCATCGGCAGCTTCCACGAAGGGCAGGAGGACAATGGTCTCGGTGAGCGCACAGTAATCAGGGAAAACAAAAATATTTGAAAAGCCGTCTGCACAAGAAACAGTAGCGATACAACAAATCAGCGTGGAACTCATGAAGTAAGTAGGGTGACCGACGGGGTGTGGGGTGAACGAAGTGAAGCGAGCATGCCATGTAAGGCTATTTCGAAATGTTATTTTTTGTGTCCGACCGTTACCGGTATTGTGGCTTGGTGGCCAGGCTCAAATGTCACCGGGTGATGCGTTTCGCGGACGATAAAGCTAAGCTTCCCCGTCCCAGTAATCCAGATCGTCTTTCACCCGATGCATGCGTCCGCCCTCAAGCAACGGGCCTTTGCTGCGCGAGTAAGCCATGTACTTGTTGGAGTCGGGGTATTCACAGATCTCGGTTTCGGCGTTGATCGAGAACGATAAATACTTCAGCGGCTTCTCCGAGGTGTTGAGAATTTGGTGCGGATACTCCGGTCCCGGTGGAATGAACATGATGTCGCCTTCGCGAATCGGCAGCATTTCGCCTGCGACGCGCAGCGTGCCCTCGCCGTCCAGCACGATGAACATTTCCTCTTCGACGTAATGGAAGTGGTACGGGCAGGCGCGTTTGCCGGCGGGCACGATGTCGATGGAAGCGCCCAGCTTCTGCGCGGCTGAACCGCGGGCAAACCGCGCGCTGCGCACACCGTCATAGAGCGGCGCGCGGTCGGAAGTTTCTAGTGCCGCGTCGTTGAAGTTTCGGATGAGTTTTGCGCGAAGATCTTCGGGGGTCATTTTTTTTGGCCTGTGTTATATGAAAGTGAATATTCAGCATCGGCGCACCTCATGGAGCACATTTAGCCTGAGAGCCTCTCCAATGCTGGTGGTTACCACAATCTGCAGCATGCGCATTGGCGACGACGCATTAAAACTCTTCAATCGCACATCACTGAAAATCGCCTGGCCGAAGCGGCGGCAATTTTTCAAGCGATGACGCCATCGGTGCGCATCAGGGCGATATCGGACGGCGAATAGCCGTGCTCTCCCAGCAAATCTTCAGAGTGTTCGCCGAGGGTTGGTGCAGCGAACGGCGCGGGGCCGGGCGTGCGCCCAAACTTGATCGGCTTGGTTAGGCCCCGGTAATTACCGACCACCGGATGCTGTAGCGTGGTGACCATTTCCTCAGCCAGCACTTGTGGATGATCAAACATATCGCCAATGGTTCGTGCGGCTGCGCTGGGCACATCCTCACCAAAGATTTTTTCCCATTCCAGCGCGGTGTGCGCCTGTAGCGCAGCATGCAGATTGGGCAGAATTTCATAAGACAGGGAAGCGCGCTTGCGCAGCGTGTCATAACGCGGATCGTCCGCCATTTCGGGCAAGCCGATTTTCTTGCATAGTGAGCGCCAGAAGTGTGGCGTATTGGCAGAAAGATAAATATATCCCTCGCGGGCCGGATGCATTCCTGTCACGCCGCCTGAGCGCATGTCGCGGCTCACGTCACGGCTTTCGCCGTCGGCCCAGATGAAGCGCGCAGATTGCATCGCCAGTGCGCTGCGTAATAAAGAGACGCCGATGTATTGGCCGTGACCCGTGCGTTCGCGATCGAACAGCGCGGCCGACACGCCGGTGGCGACCATTGCCGCCGCGTAATAGTCAACGACCGAGCCGTACACGACTTCCGGTGGCTGACCAGGCTTACCTTGCAGGCTGCAGATACCGGTCAGCGATTGCAGCACCTGATCATAGCCCGCATTGTCTTTCATCGGCCCCGACTCGCCATAGCCGTTTACGACGCAGTAGATCAGGCGCGGATGTGATGCCTGGAAACGCTCGTAGTCGATGCCTAGCCGCAGCGGAACCGATGGCCTGAAGTTATGCACGAGGACATCTGCATTGTCGAGCAGCCGCATCAGGACGCCAAGGCCTTGGGGCTTTTTCAGGTCGAGTACCAGTGCGCGCTTGCTGCGATTGACACCAAGGAAAGCGCGGCTTTCGGCTTCCAGTGTCGATGGATATCTACGCAGATTATCGCCGCTGGGCGGCTCAATCTTTATCACCGCAGCACCCATGTCTGCCAGAAGCGTGCAGCCATAGGGGCCTGCGATATAGGCGCTGAGATCGAGAACACGGATACCCGATAGCGGCCCTCTCGGCAGTTTGCTCATGGCATCCTCGCTGCCAGATGGTGTAAGCGCCATCGGTCAATCCAGCGTGATCGAAGCCCGCTTCGCGATCTGCTGATAGCGCGCGATGTCACTGGCGATCAGAGTCGAAAATTGTGCGGGAGAAACGATGGCCGACTCCGCGCCCTCACGCAGAAAA
>JANYHZ010000159.1 GCA_025362135.1 Betaproteobacteria bacterium
ATCTGGCCTGCACAAAATCCGGAATTGCTGCAGAAACTCGCCGCAAGAAAAGCGACCGTGTTGGCCATGGACAGCGTGCCGCGCATCTCGCGAGCACAAAAGCTCGATGCGCTTTCCTCGATGGCCAACATCGGCGGCTATCGTGCTGTTATTGAGGCTGCACACCACTTCGGCCGGTTCTTCACCGGGCAGATCACGGCTGCGGGCAAAGTACCGCCAGCCAAGGTTTTCGTCATCGGTGCGGGCGTGGCAGGTTTGGCAGCAATCGGCACCGCGTCGGGCCTCGGTGCCATCGTGCGCGCCAACGACACGCGTCCCGAAGTTGGCGATCAAATCAAATCGCTGGGCGGCGAATTCATCCCGGTCGATTACACCGAAGAAGGTACCGGTGTCGGCGGTTACGCGAAGGTGATGAGCGAAGGATTCCAGAAAGCGCAGAAAGAGACCTTCGCCAAGCAGGCAAAGGAAGTCGACATCATCATCACCACCGCGCTTATTCCGGGCAAACCTGCGCCCAAGCTCATCACGGCCGACATGGTGCAGTCGATGAAGCCCGGCAGCATCATCGTCGATATGGCCTCCGAGCAAGGCGGCAATTGCGAACTGACTGAGCCCGGTAAAGTGGTGGTCAAACACGGCGTGACGATCATCGGCTATGCCGATTTGCCGAGCAGATTGCCCACGCAGGCGAGCACGCTGTACGCGACCAACCTATTCCGGCTTTCCGAAGAGCTGTGCAAAGCCAAGGATGGCGTATTCAATGTGAATATGGAGGACGAAGTCATTCGCGGCACCACCGTCATCAAGGAAGGCAGCGTGACGTGGCCACCGCCCGCGCCGAAACTGTCCGTAGCGCCAGCCGGAGCCAAACCGGCGTCGGCGGCCGTTGTGCCGACCAAGAAAGGCCACGGCCACGGCGGCGGGGAACCGATGGCGGCCAACAAGCTCACGATCATGTTCTGCATCGCTGCCGCCTTGTTCTGGTTTATTGGGGCGAACGCACCCGCCGCATTCCTCGGGCACTTCACCGTGTTCGTGCTCGCCTGTTTCGTCGGCTACATGGTCGTGTGGAACGTGACGCCCGCGCTGCATACGCCACTGATGAGCGTGACCAACGCGATCAGCAGCATCATCATCATCGGCGCGCTTGTACAGATCGCTCCACCGGCCATGGCAGGAGCCGCTATGCAAAACGCGCGACCGGATGAAGTTATTCGCTGGCTCGCCGTCGCAGGCATCGGGCTTACCGCGATCAACATGTTCGGTGGCTTTGCCGTCACCCAGCGCATGCTGTCCATGTTCCGCAAATAAGGGGGACGAGAACATGTCAGGAAGTCTGGTCACCGTTTGCTACATCGCCGCCATCATTCTTTTCATCCTGAGTCTTGGCGGACTCTCGAATCCCGAATCATCGCGTCGCGGCAATCTCTACGGCATGATCGGCATGACCATCGCCGTGCTGGCGTCTGTATTCGGCCCGCGCGTGACCAGTGGCGGCATTGTCTGGATCGTCGGCGCGTTGCTCGTCGGCGGCAGCGTTGGCATTTATCTGGCGCGCACTGTGCAGATGACACAAATGCCGGAACTGGTCGCCTTCATGCACAGCCTCGTCGGCCTGGCTGCCATGGTGGTCGGCTTCGCGAGTTATATCGATCCGGGTTCCATGTTTGATCTCGTCAGCAGTGTGCCACTCACGCCTGCAGAGAAAACCATTCACCACGTCGAAGTCTACGTCGGCATTTTGATTGGTGCGGTGACGCTGTCCGGTTCGGTTATCGCGTTCGGGAAACTTTCCGGCAAGATAGGTGGCAAGCCTTTATTGTTGCCGGGTCGTCACTGGTTAAATCTCGCCGGCCTGATCGCTGTCATCTGGTTCGGCCGGGAATTTATGGCCACACAATCCATACAGCAAGGCATGACGCCACTCATCATCATGTCCGTCATCGCACTCCTGTTTGGCATCCATATGGTCATGGCCATCGGCGGTGCTGACATGCCGGTGGTGGTGTCGATGTTGAACAGCTATTCCGGCTGGGCTGCGGCCGCGACGGGATTCATGTTGTCAAACGACTTGTTGATCGTCACCGGCGCATTGGTGGGGTCCAGCGGTGCCATTCTTTCTTACATCATGTGTCAGGCGATGAACCGAAACTTCATCAGCGTGATTGCAGGCGGCTTCGGCTCCGGCGGCGGGACGGTTGTGAAAGCGGCGGGCGATGGCCAACCTGCGGGCGAAGTCGTGCCGGTAAGTGCAGTCGAAACTGCGGAATTGCTACGCGACGCGAGAAGCGTGATCATCGTGCCGGGATACGGCATGGCTGTGGCACAGGCGCAGCACACGGTCAACGACATCACCCGCTATTTGCGCGAGAAAGGTGTCAACGTGCGTTTCGGCATTCACCCGGTTGCAGGGCGTATGCCGGGCCACATGAATGTGTTGCTCGCCGAGGCAAAGGTGCCCTACGACATCGTGCTGGAGATGGACGAGATCAACGCAGACTTTCCGGCTACGGATGTCGTGATGGTCATCGGCGCCAATGACATCGTCAATCCCGCCGCGCAGGACGACCCGACCAGTCCCATCGCCGGCATGCCGGTATTGGAAGTCTGGAAAGGAAAAACCTCGATCGTGATGAAGCGAAGCATGGCGTCTGGCTATGCGGGCATCGATAATCCGCTGTTCTACAAAGAGAACAATCGCATGCTTTTCGGCGACGCGAAAAAAATGCTCGACGAAGTGCTGGCGGCATTGAAGGCTTGACCTAATTTTGCGTAGACCGCCATTTGGCGGGCCTTGCCGGGTATAAATGGCTGTAAAGCCGCGCCAGATATAGAGTTTATGACTGAATCAGCATTGACGGCAGCCCAGCCTTTGCGCATGGGTATTGCTTCCATATCTGTATGGTTGTACAGTATCTTTGGCCAGCAACTCGCTTGCACGGAAGCATAGAAAGCTCAAGATGGATACTTTAGAAATTGTTTCAGCATCCGTTTCGGTGCCCAATACGCACCTGCCGTTCAAAATCCCGGACGGCGAGCCTGCGCGAGGCATCGAAGTTGACGCCTTGGGTGTCGCCTTTTGTAAGGAAAATAGTCCTCAATCCCGCAGGCTGGAGGGAATTACCCTGACCCCCCAATTCGTTGTGGAGCGGATGGTTGCGGAGGTGGTGAGGCGAAATCCCGACGTTCAGCGCGTTGTTGATTGTGGTGCCGGGACAGGGCGATTTTCGATCACGGCAGCAAAGGCTTTTCCCAACGCACAAATTATCGCGGTTGAATGTAACGTGAAGCTGGCAGCGTTATTGCAAGAAAATTTGACGCTGTCAGGATTTGCCGACCGAGTAGCCATTGTCAGGCAGGATTTCCGCAGTGTAGCGCTACCGCCAATTGCAGGGCGAACGCTCTACATCGGAAACCCACCGTATGTCAGGCACCACGAAATTAGCCCGGCCTGGAAGTCGTGGTATCAAGAGATGATGAAGGCGATGGGTGTGAAGGCTAGTCAGCTTGCCGGCTTGCATCTGCATTTTTTTGCGAAGGCGATTGCGTGCTCGCGTCCAGGTGACCTGGTTTTTTTTATTACGGCGGCGGAGTGGCTGGAAACAAAATATGGAAAATCGCTCAGGGAATTGATACTTGCAAAGGCATCGAAATCCGAGATCACGGTGGTCAATGCCCGGGTGCCAATTTTTGAGGATGCGATGACGACGTCGACGCTTACGCTGGTCGAAGTCGGAAAGCCGAACGACATTGTCGCTATTCGCCAAGTGGAAACACTCGCTGCATTGCAACACCCGAATGGGTTTGCACGGTTTGATACGAGTGCTTGTCAGATCGCGGATCGTTGGACAGATTTGTTGCGTCCGTCAGACGAAGCGATTAGGTTGTCGAATTCTATCCAGCTCGGCGACGTGCTATCGGTTCATCGCGGGCAGGTTACCGGGATGAACTCGGTGTGGGTCAGTGGCGCATATCAGGGACCACTCCCGGGAAGCGTATGTTTTCCTGCCGTGACGTGCGCCAAAGACTTGCTATCACTTTCAATAGCACGACTTGAGAACGCAAATGGACTTCGGCGCGTTATCGACCTTCCCGCCGATCTTTTGGAATTGGACAAGACCGAACAATTGGAAGTAAACGAATTTCTCAAATGGGCGAAATCCAAGTTAGCGCATGAGGGGTATATCGCATCTCATCGAAAGCCATGGTACCGAGTTGGACTTCGTGCTCCCGCGCCAATTGTGATGACTTATATGGCACGTCGCCCGTCTCGTTTTGTGCGGAATGTCTGTGGGGCCCGGCTGATAAATGTTGCACACGGGTTATATCCGCGAGTACCTATTTCGGATGACGTGCTCGACTTGTTGGTCGATTGGCTCAATTGCAATGTATCGACAAATTCAGGCAGGACCTACGCGGGGGGCCTCATCAAGTTTGAGCCGGGTGAGGTAATGCGCCTTCGAATCCCGCGCTTGGAGGACCTTGCCAAAGGTCACAACGCGCAATGACATGGCCGCATGGCACCAAGCGGTGGACAATCGAGGAAATTACCGCAGACGCGGCGCAAGCTCGCGACCTGTTTCGCACTCGTCGCCTCGGCGAGCCCAAAGAACAATATTTACGGGCCTTTAGCGTGCTGGAGATTGCCAATCGGGACATCACGCCGCGATTGGCCGAGGTGTTTTCCGATCCAGTGAATCCCGCATTGATCGCATCATTGCTGAAAGACGACGACCTCTTAACGGCGCTTCGCTATCTGTGTGCGCCACCGATTTCGAAGGATGACTTGGAAACGCTCATTGGTAATAAACTCGCCTGGACACAAGTTGCACAAAGCCCGGAACGGGCCAAGGCAATTCGCGATGTGATCGTCGCCGTCCTCGACCCGAAGCGCTTCCCGTGGATTATTGAACAACGTGCGCCAACCGGGATGGAAATCGAGAAAGCGATTTTCGCTTCTACCGTCGCTGCGTCATCCCAGCGCGTGCAAACTATCCGCCGTGGAGACGAGCGGACAACTTTGCAAGGCGCTGTCGAGCGCATTCTATTGGACGTTGGTTTCACCAAGGCCAAAACGTCGCGGGCCATCAAAAACTTCCGTGCAGATGCGCCAGCCCCAAATGAATACATGACGGAGGTTTTGGTCGGCGAACACAATGCCGACCTTGTGGTGGGACTCCATGATTACCGTGTGCTGGCAATCGAGTGTAAGGGATCAAACAGCGAGATCAACAGTCGTAAGCGGATAAACAAAGAAGTTGCGCAGGATGCTCGTGATTGGGTTGAAAGATTTGGATCTGACAATTTCGTCCCGGCAGCACCAATTCAAGGGGTGTTCAGTCCGCGATACATTTTTCAGGCACAGGAGACACCGGTAGTCTTTTTTTGGGCACACAGACTCCAAGATCTGCGCCAGCTACTTTTGGCAAGTTAATCGAACAATTGCTGGATGGCGACATGACGTCTCTTGCGATCTCAGCGGCCAGAATGAAAATTTTACGCATCAAAGAACCAGCATCGCCTCATAGCTAAGCGCACCGAAA
>JANYHZ010000188.1 GCA_025362135.1 Betaproteobacteria bacterium
TCGTTTCTTCCGCTGAATTTTCTGCTTCAGGTGTGTCGCGCAAAAGATCAGCAAGATGGGTCTGCAGCACCCTGCCTGCGCCTTTGGCAATCGTGCTCAGGTCAGTATTGAGTACCCGGCTCGCATCTTTGGCAAGCGCGCCCAAATCCTTGTTCAGGAAAGCACCCAGTTTCCCCAGCGCCATGTTTGCTTCGCCTCAGCCAGTATTTGCCACAGAATTTACCACGTCAGCCCGACGAGTGTGCAGTCGGCGCGTCTTCGCATCAACGCGCTTCGAACACGCCATCGACTTTGTTCTTCTGCACTTCCCGCCAGTCGAACACGCGGCCATTCATCGCAACATAGGTGTTTGCCGCCAATGATTGTGCCGCCGCCAACGCGAATCCGAGGTTGAATAATGCGTCGGATCCTTGTACGGAATAGGGAATCATTGCACCAGTAAGGACGATGGTTTTTTTCAGTCCCGCGTTGCCGATGACAGTCGCCGTCTGTGCCATTGTGTCGGTGCCGTGGATGACCACAATACAATTTTCGGTTGCCGCGCCGCACGCGGCCAGTACGCTGGCGCGGTGCTCGTCGAGCATCTCCATGCTGTCGATCAGCTGGTTGATTTCCAGCGCAATTGGCACCGTCACGCGCGCCTGCGCCAGAATCGCGGGAAGATGTGAGTGCTTGAACGTAAGCTCGCCTTTTATGGCATCGTACTGTTTGTCAAACGTGCCGCCGGTGACGATGATCCGCACCGACGGGGGCGGAGGCGTAAAGCTGGTGTACACGCGGGATGGCGTTTCGGCAGAATTGCTCATTTCATTTGGCTTCCAGAAACGTTGTCCTGCAGATGCGCAGGCGTCGCAAGTGTAACCAGATTCGCCTGTTACCGGTAGCGCCGCATTCCGCGCCGCGCCGACGATTCTGCAGGTATGATTACGATTACAAAATGTTGACCATTACACCAAAACGTTGCGCTGTTGCCTGCCTGCGGCCCCGCGAATCCGGTTGGAACGGTGCGCGCGCGTGAGCAAGCTGATCGACGCGTTAAAAGAGGCCGAAGCCAAGCGACGCAAAAATCTTGCCACTGAAGAACGTGGGTCCGACACCTCGCGGGTTGATCATGAGGCGGCGTTTTGGGAAGCATCCGCCGCAGAGGAAAGCGAACGCAATTTGCTTGTCGCGGCCAACAAACAGGCGGCAGTAGAAGTGGAAGGCGCGCGTTTTGCGCAACAAAAGCTCGAAATTGATCAACGCACTGACGCGCTGGCACAGGAGCGAAAGGCCGCAGAGGCGCGTGCCGTTGACGAAGCACTCGCACGACTCAAGATAGAACACGAACTGGAATTAACGGCGTCCTCGCGTCTCGCGGCTGAAAATGCCGTAACTGCGCTCGCACAAAAACGGGTCGACGTGGAACGCAAGTTACTAGAAGAGATCGCCAGACGTGAAAAAGCAGAAGCCGGGTTGCGCGATGCGACGGTGGCAAAAGCCGATGCAGAGAGCGAAGAGGCGCGCCTCGCGCAACAAAGGCTGGAAACGGAAAGACGCGCGGAAGCAAGTGTCAGCGAACGTCTCGCGGCCGAGGCTCGCGCCATTGACGATGCGCTCGCGAAGCTGAAGACGGACAAGGAACTCGAAGCCGCCGTGCTGGCACGTCTTGCCACAATGAAGCAGCGCGCATCGAGTGTGCGCGAGCTCGACCGCGCAGAGCAGGAGGCACGAATGGCAGCCGACGCGCGTGCAGCAGCGGAAGCCCTGGAAGCCGCGGAAAAAGATCGGCTTGCGCGCGTCGAGACAGAAGGCCACACCGAAGCCGACCGCGCCGCCGCCAAACTTGCGCGCGAACGTATGGATGCCGAAACCATCGCGCAAGACGCCGAAGTCGCGCGTATCGAGGCGGAACTAAAAGCCGAGGCGGCGGCGATTGCATTGGCAACGGCTGAGGCCGCGCTCAAGAAAAAGGCGCTGGCGCGTGCAAAGGCGGAGAGCGAACTGTTGGACGCTGCAAATATGCGAGCCCAAGCCGAACGAGAAGCCGCGAAACTTGCCGGTGAACGAATCGCTGCGGAGCGGGAGGCTGAACAAATTGCGATTGAACGTGCCCAGGCTGACAAGTTCGCCGCGGCTTCGCTGGCCGCGCGTGAGGAGGCCGACACCAGACTTGACGCGGCAGTTGCAGCCAAACAAACCGCAATTCAACTTGCGCAAGAAAGCGCGGCCGCGATTTCTGAGGCCAAAGCCGCGATCGAACGTGAAGACGCAACCGGTAAAGCCGCACAGGCACGCGCAGAGGCCGAGAGCCGTGCGACACAGTTGGCAAACGAGCGTGTTGCTGCCGAAATTGCTGCGCGGGATGCCGTGGCGAAGCGTTTCGCTGCGGAACAAGCGGCGCTCACGGCCGCCAACCAGCGTGCCGCGGTCGAGCAGAAAGCGGAAGTCGAGGCTTCCCTGCGCGAGCAGGCGGAGACCGAACTGAAGGTGGCGGCTGAATCGAGAATCGCGGCTGAACGTGCGGTCGAAGCGGCGGCAGTCGCGCGAAAAGCAGGGGAGTCCCGCGCCACTGAGGTGGCAGAATTACGCAACCAGAAAGAACAAGAGCTGGTCGTTGCCGCCGCTGCGTCCAAAGCTGCGCAGCAGGCGCTGGCGCAACTGGAAGCGGCCGGCAAGGTCGCGTCTGACCGCGGCAAGATGGATCGAGAGGCTGCACAGAAAGCCGACGCACAGCGCGATATCGACGCGAAAGCACGTGAGGCCTACGCTCTGCGCGCCAGAATCGAGGAAGAAGCGCTCGCCGCAGCCAAAAAACGGTCCGAAGCTGAGCAGAAGGCGGCGGAAGAAGCGGATCGCCGCGAGAAAGCCGAGCAGCAATTAAAAGCTGTTGCCGAGTCGCGCCTTGCTACCGAGCAGGCAGCGGAAGCGGCCGCAGTGGCGCGGGTTGCGGGCGAGAAGCGCGTGACGGCGCTTGCCGGCTCGCGTGTCGAGGCCGAACAAGCGCTCGCTGCTGCCATTGCTGCGTCCGAGGCTGCAGGGCAGGTATTGGCGCAACACGAGGCCGCGATCAAGACAGCGTCGGACCGCACGGGGCTTGAACGCGAGGCCGAGCAAAAGGCAGTTTCGCAGCGCGATATCGAAACCAAAGCGCGCGCTGCCGCTACTGTGCGCGCGAAGCTCGAAAAAGAAATGCTTGCTGCAGCGATTCAGCGTGCCGAGGCGGAGCAGAAAGCGGCAGAAGAAACCAGCCAGCGCGAAAAAGCCGAGACGGAATTGAAAGCGGCGACGGAATCGAGAATCGCCGCAGAACGTGCGGCGGAAGCTGCGGCCTTGGCACGAAAAGCGGGCGATAACCGCGTCGCCGAACTTGCGCAGGCGCGCACCCGGAAAGAGCAGGAATTGGCCGCTGCGATCACCGCGACCAAGGCTGCCGAGCAGGCATTGGCGCAACAGGAAGCTGCGATCAAGGCGTCCTCGGATCAGGCAAAGCTGGATCGGGAGGCCGGGCTGCAGGCTGCCGCGCAGCGCGAGAAGGACGGCAAAGTGCGTGCGGCTGCTGCCGTGCGCGCCAAGATCGAACAGGAGGCGCTCGCTGTCGCCAAACAGCGTGCCGAGTCCGAGCAGAAAGCGGCAGAAGAAGCGGCACAGCGCGAGAAAGCCGAGACAGAATTGATTGCCGCTGCCGAATCCCGCATTACGGCCGAACGCGCGGCCCAGGCGGCTGTGATCGCGCGGCAAGCGGGCGACAAGCGCGCCACAGAACTTGCACGATTGCGCGCGCAGAAAGAACAGGAACTTGCAGCCGCAATCGCTGCAACCAAAACGGCTGAGCAGTTGATCGCGCAACACGAAGCTGCGATCAAGATCTCGTCTGACCGCAGCAAGCTTGATCGTGAAGCGGAACAACAAGCTAAAGCAAAGCGCGAAACTGAAACCAAGGCTCGTGCGACCGCTTCCGTCCGTGCCAAAGTAGAGCAGGAAGCGTTCGCCACTGCACAATCGCGTACTGCAGCCGAACGCGCGCTCAAAGCGGAGACAGAGACAAAGCTCAAGGTTGAAAACGAGTTGATGGCGGCAGCGGAAGCCCGTGGCAAGGCGGATCGTGATGAGGCACAACTCATCGAGCAACGGTACGAAGCAGAAAAACGCCTGGTGGAAACGGTGAAAAAGCGCAAACAGGCTGAGGAAACTGCGTTGCTTGCTGCAAATGAAAAGGTAACACAGGCGCAAACCGCGGAGCGCATTGCCGCTGAGCGAACCAGTGCTGAAAATGCATTGACGGAAATATCGCGTCAGCGCGCACAGGCGGAGGCGGTCGCGAAACAGGCTGCACTTCAACGCGCAGAACAGGAGAAAGAGGCGCTCTCGGCCGAGAAGGTACGCACGGCGGCGGAAGCTGCGGCTAACCACGAAGAGCGTGCCAGAGTCGAGGCCGAACAAGTACTGGGGCAGATCGCAGACGAGCGTGAGGCGGTGTTGCGGAACAAAACCCACTCTTCGAAAACGCCAAGCTTTCCAGCCCGGCAAGCACCCGCGAGAACGACAAACGCGGTGGTGGTAGGGATGGCGGCGCTGGTCATTGGTGCTGGTGCCGGCTATCTGGCAAGGGTGCCAGCGTTACCGGATGAGGCACCAAAATCGGTGGCCATGCCCGTGAGACCCGCGGCCATTAGCCCCGCGTTGGTGGCCCTGTCGGCGCGCGCAGAAGGCGAACCCGTGATTGAACTGCGGCTGGATCGCGGTCTGGAATCACTTTCCCGCATTCGCCAGCAGAGTGACGCGACCGTCAAAAAACCATAGTAACCCGGTGTACCGCGTTCTTGCGGCACCATTTCCAGCGGAAACATAAATGTACCTGACGTACTTCAACGGTCAGTGGACCGAAGGCAATACCCCACTATTTGGCGCAATGGACCACAGTGTATGGCTCGGCTCTTCCGTGTTCGATGGTGCGCGCTCCATTCGCGGCCAGGTGCCCGATCTTCACCTTCATCTCGAACGCGTGATCCGCTCCGCGACGAGTTTAGGCATGATCTGCCCGCACACGGTCGAGGAAATGAGCACGCTCTGCCTTGAAGGGATTGGCAAGTTTCCAATAGACGCAGAGCTCTATATTCGTCCGCTCGTGTTCGCCACCGACGGCTTGCTCATACCCGTTGCAGAAAAATCCAAATTCGCGCTCACTTTATTCGACGCGCCAATGCCACCGTTTACCGGATTCTCGGCGTGCCTCTCACAGTTGCGCCGCGCCGACCCGTCGATGGCACCGACCGACGCCAAAGCCTCATGCCTTTATCCAAATTCGACACGCGCTTTGCGCGAGGCGAAGGGACGTGGCTTCGATAACGCCGTCGTTTGCGATAGCCACGGTGGGGTCGCGGAATTTGCAACCGCCAACATTTTCCTCGTGACACAGGAGGGGAGGGTTGTCACACCGGTTCCGAACGGCACATTTCTTTCCGGCATCACGCGTGCGCGCGTGATCGGCCTGTTAGCGAGCGAAGGCGTAACGGTGGAAGAGCGTACGGTGCAGCCGGCGGAACTTGAAGATGCGGCCGAAATTTTCAATACGGGCAATTTCGGCAAGGTGACACCGTGTATTCGCTACGAATCTCGCTCCCTGCAAGTTGGGCCCATTGCAACCCTTGCCAGAGAGCGGTATATGGCGTTTTCGGCAGAGGCGTTGATTTCGTAGTGATGGATGCGCGAATGCCTGGGCAGTGCGAATTTTGGCGCGGGGAAAGTTTGGCGCTGGCCCGTTAAACCATTCAATCAAGCCATACGAATGACCTGAACACAGCGGAGGCACAATGCAGATATTCGACTTGACACTACTTTTCACGTTGCGCTACATCGAGCCCAAAGTTTGGCGGCGCGCGACAGTATCCAGCGACTTTATTTTAAGCGATCTGCACCATGTCATTCAGCAATTGTTCGATTGGGATAACGCGCACTTGTGGCAATTCGAGATTGGCAACGACTTGTACTTGCCCGGCGATGACGAGTTTGATGACATTACGCCACCTGGAAAAACGCAAGGCGATGCCGACGAAACCATCCTGTCGGAAGCACTCGGCCGGAGCAAGAAGTTTCGCTACACCTACGACTTCGGCGATGACTGGCAAATCGATATTATGGTTGAGCGCCGGGTAGAGGCAACCAAGGTAAATATCCCGGTCTGCCTAGATGGCGCACGCGCCGGTCCACCCGACGATATTGGCGGTCCGCCCGGCTACGCGCACTTTTGCGAGGCGATGGCCGATCCCAAACATCATGACCATGCAGATATGGTCGATTGGATCGACGGCGATTGGGACGCGGAAGCATTCGATATAAAAGCCATTAACCGGCGACTGAAGCGGGCGTTTGCGGGGCTTAAATAATCTGAAATTCGCTAAACGCAACAGTGGCTATTGGCGACTACGTGAATTGAAGGGTGATGAGCAAGCCTATGCCGTGCGTGCAGCGACTCGCAGCATAGGATTTAGCGTTGCGCGCAATAAACGGACGGGATGAAATTTTTGCGAGGCTGTTCGACGCCGTCGTTTTGTCGAAAATTAATGCGAGACTTTCATTTCCGACGTTAATCACATAAAGACATGCAAATGGATTTCGGCGACGACAAGCATCTCGATGTATGCCAGAACATCGAATTTGGACTTAAAACCCAATACGAAATTAATCCCCATTTGACGGACTCGATCTGCATTCTTGCCCTCGACAGTGCCAAGATTGCTGTCAAACAGAAGTTTGGGTATGCAGCCAATGAAAGGGTCTCAAAAGACGGGAATGTGCAAGACATCATCGAGTGGTGCATCGGCGTAGGCTTGGAGCGCATCGGCAAAGTCAACGATCTGACGTTGAAAGAGTACGTAGCCCGGATTGAGAAAATAAGAAGTTCCGTCGAACGGCATGCTTGTGATGGCAACAGGAGCTACTATCATTTCATCAAGCGGTTCTTGCCGTGACACGCATTAGTTAGCGCACTACCTCAGGCAGTCTGCGCCGCTTTCGGCTTGCCGGTACTGAGTGCCCCTTAAGTACAACATCGCCTGCGTCATTTGCCCATTGCGTATATTGAGCCGCATACCCATGATTGAAAAAGAGCAAAAACAATAATGGATCAAGCCACACACAACAAAATTGTCTCCTTCATCTGGGGTATCGCCGACGATGTACTCCGCGATCTCTTCAAGCGCGGCAAATACCCGGACGTGATTTTGCCTATGTGCGTCATCCGCCGC
>JANYHZ010000196.1 GCA_025362135.1 Betaproteobacteria bacterium
CGCGCGTCAAACCCCCTCCAGCAACGCCACCGTCCCCAACCCGCCATCGGCACAAATGCTGACGATGGCTTTCTTGCCACGATTTTCCCCCACCTGCATCGCTGCCAATTCTTTCGTCGCCTGACTCAATATCCGCGCTCCTGTCGCGCCGAATGGGTGGCCGATGGCGACACTGCCGCCGTTGGGGTTCAAACGCTCCCAGGGAAACTTGCCCATTGGATTATTTACCTGCGCTTTTTCGCGCAGGAACGATTCGCTCTCCAGCGCCGCGACGTTGCAGAGCAACTGCGCGGCGAAGGCTTCGTGAATTTCCCAGAGATCGATGTCAGCGAGCGTCAAACCGTTGCGCGCGAGGAGACGCGGGATCGCGTAAGCCGGTGCCATGAGCAAGCCTTCGGTAAAAATATCGACGCCGGCGATTTCATAATCCAGCAATTTCACGCGCGGCTGACTGGCGGGCAACCTGGCGAGGCCCGCCTCATTGGCGACCCAAATCGCGGCGGCACCGTCGGTGAGCGGTGAAGCGTTGCCGGCGGTAATGGTGCCCGCGCCACTTCGATCAAAGGCAGGCTTCAAGGTGGATAATTTTTCCAGCGTACTGTCTGCGCGCGGGATGCCGTCTTTGGCGGTGCCATTCACGTTGATAACAAGATCGTCAAAGAATCCGGTCGCCATTGCCTTCACGGCGTGCGCGTGGCTTTCATACGCGATCTTGTCTTGCGCCTCGCGTGGAATTTTCCAGAGCTTTGCCATCTCCTCGCAGTGCTCGCCCATGCTTTTTCCGGTGGCGCGATTTTTTACACTGGGGATGTGGAGCTTGATGTCGGAAAATGTGATGCCTGCAATGGCGTCGAGGCGTTGACCAAAACTGCGCGCCTGCATCACGCTGCGCAGCCAGTTCGACATTCCCTGCGTGAGCCCGATTTGCACCTGGCTCATCGCTTCCACACCGCCGACCATCGCCAGCGGCGCGTGATCGGAGAGCATCCCCGCCGCTTCAAACACGCCGAGCATCGACGTTGAACACGCCATCACGGTGGAGAAAGCGGGTGTCGTGGCGTCGAGTTTGGCGTCGATCTGCACTTCGCGCGCAAGATTGCTCCAGCGCATGCCCGGGATCACCGTGCCCCAGATCATGAAATCGGGCTTGGCGATTTTTGCCATGGCCTGGGCCACCGGCACCGACATTTGAATCGCATCGAACCCTTTGAGTGCGCCATCGACTTTGCAGAACGGGGTGCGCAGGCCGGGGACGAGATAGGTTGTTTCTTTGTTCATGATCGCGCTTTCGCGGAAGAGTTGAATAATTTTACGCCCCGCGTCACGGTTGCAATTTTCATGGCATCAGAACACGCAGATCGCCATTTGACGAGTGTTTTGGGGCTTTTTGCGCCGGAGAAGCCCGCCAAGCAACGACCTACACTTTTTTGCTGGACGCATATTTTTCAGAACTTCATTTCCAGATTCACGCGCACCTGCATGCTCGACGGAAAGGTGCTGCTCAATTTGAGGCTGCCAAACTGGTCGAAGTAGGTGGACTCGTTCAGGTAATCCTGCCGCAACACATTTGCCAGGGTCAGACGGAACTGGGTCTTTGGCGTGAATTTCCACAGCGCATAAACATCGAGCTCGCGCCTCGGCGTGAGATACGTGCTTTGCGTTTGGCTGGTGCGCACCGTCCCGCCACTCTTGAAGCTGTAGCTGCCACCGGCGGTCACTTCGCCGCCTTTCATACGGTAGTCGAGCCCGATGGTTGCACTGAACGGCGTCTGCTGCGCGAGCCGGTTATTAGGTCCGGGTACAGAATCCACGCTGGACCAGTTGCGATTCATATTGAAGCGGAAGTCTATGGGCGGAGCTTCCTTGTAGAGTGTCTGCAAGGGGAACTTGGCGTCGAACTCGATACTTTTAGTGTTCGCAGTGCCGCTGTTGATGGGCATCGATACCCAGCGACCGTTGACGAACACCAGCCCACGGCGGTTGTAGTCAGTGATGCGTCTAACCGCGGCGCTGAAACTCATCATCGCGCCCTGCTCCCAGAATTTCTCGACTGCGGCATCGATGCCTGTCGCAAGCTCAGGACGCAGGTTGGGATTGCCCTGATTGTCGGGATCAGTCGGGCTGTTGTTGGTGGACGTGAAGCGGCGCGGAATCAGGCTTGCGGTGCCCGGCGCTTTGTAGGTACGCGTGAGTGCCAGGCGAACCTGCTCACCCTTGCGATTGGGGATCTTGTACAGCGTCTGCATCAGCGGACTCCATACGCTGGAGCGATTGCGTATCTCGTCGTAAGTATTGCCGTCGCTGGTGGTGGTAAGCCCCTCCCAGCGCACCCCCAGATAGACGGACCAGTCGGTTGTGACGTTCCACTCATCCTGTACGAATGCGGCGAGCTTTAACACAGACGCGGCGAAATCTTCATAGCTGATGACGGGGGAAACGCCAGGCAGCGGCTTGTCACGCTGATCGCGGTATTCGGTACGCTTGCTCAAGCCCGTATCCCAGCCCGCCACCAGTGCATGACCTTCGACAATGGGCGTGGAATACTTGCCGGTAAAGGTGAAACCGCCGTCTTTGGCCGCAGACAGCACCTCACTGTCCAGATTCTGTACGTTCGCTTTCGTGAGGGCACGCTGATAAAACTGGGTATCACGCAGCGCGTAGTTCAGTCCGAATTTGACATCGAGCTTCGCGCCTTCAGCAAGCTTGCGTACCCAGTTCAGATCCGTGCGTGCCACTGTAAATGAACGGTTTTCGTGAACCAGGCTGGTCGGGTAAAGCACATCAGGGCCGAGCACAAAGCTGTAGCGGCGCTCGATATCGCTGTGGCTGCGGTTCTGGGAAAAATAGGTCTGCGAACTCAGCGTGTCGCCACCGGCCAGCGTCCAGTTAAGCCGGGGTGAAAGCGATGCACCCAGAAAATCACCCTTGAAGACCGCCGTGATCGGCCGATCAAAAGCAAGATTGCCGGTAGCATCGGTACCAGTCTCTTCTGCGCTGGAGTGATAGTCGTTGCGGCCCTTGTAAACATTGCCATTGAACGAATAAGAGAACTTGTCGGCCTTGTCGGACACAACGAAGCTGCCCTCCGGATACAGGTAGCCGCGCCCAGTGGAGTAGCCGATTTTCAGTTCACGCTGCGCAACTGACACTTTCTTTTTGAGGATGATGTTGATCGTCCCGGCGATGGATTGGGTGCTGAACTCCGCCGTCGCGGCACGCAGTATCTCGATCCGCTCCACCATGCTTGGTGAAAGCGTATCGAGCGAAAAACCCTGTGGTGCACGTTCGCCGTTGAGCAAAATCTGCGTGTAGCCACCACCCAGACCGCGCATCCGGATATCGCCGCCAGTCACAGTAATACCGGGCTGCCGTTTCAATACATCAGCCAATTGCGTGTCGCCAAACTTGCCGATCTCCTCCTCCGTCACCACGATCTTGGTCGCAGTGTCTTCGCGACGGGCATCGTAATTGTCCTGCGAGGTTTTGACTTCGATCTTCTCGACTCTTTGGACGCCTGCTGGTGCGACAGGCGGCGCAACAGGCTTCCGGGCCTCGCTGCCTTCCTTCGCGTCGTTGCGAACGGGCGGTGCCGGCTCCCCAGTCGATTGCCCAGCCAAGGTAGTTGATAACAGCGTGGCGACGGTGACGACGCAAACGTGGCTGAGACTAAGCATGGAGATTTTCAGGTGAGTTGGTGCTGAAAAGGCCGCCCATCAGCCCGGCGAAACTATAGCATTGGCGGGTCTTACAGGCCGAAAATGCTTGGAACGGCGCGCCAGTGCTTGTGATTTGTTTTTTTGTAACCTGCTTGACCACAGCTAAGTGCGTAACGCGTAATCGAACATCACCCCGCAGAACACTGAAAAGCCCAGCCAGTTGTTGTGCAAAAAAGCTTTGAAGCATCGTTCGCGATCACGCTTGCGGATCAGGGTGTAATGAAACAGCGCGATGCTGCAGGCAAGCGCCAACCCCAAAAAATAGGGCCAGCCCAAGCCAATTGTTTTACCTATGCCGGTCAGGATGGCGAGCATGATGAAATAACAAAGCATCACCATCGATACATCGTGCTTGCCGAATAACAGTGCAGTGGTCCGGATGCCGATCTTGATGTCATCGTCTCGATCCACCATCGCGTACTCGGTGTCATACGCGAGCGTCCAGAATACATTTGCGACGAGCAACCACCATGCGAGCGCAGGCACCGCTCCCGTCTCCGCCGCAAACGCCATCGGTATGCCAAAACCAAACGCGATGCCCAAATATGCCTGCGGCAGCGCAAAGAACCGCTTAGTGAATGGATAGCTTGCGGCGAGGAACAGCGCGGCAAAGGAAAGGTAAAGCGTAAGGCGGTTAAGAAAGTTCAGCACCAGCAGGAATGCGATCAAGGCCAATACACCGGCAACGGCCAATGCTTCATTAGTGGAAATTTTCTTCGCTGCAAGCGGACGATCCGCCGTGCGTTCAACATGCGCGTCAAAATCACGGTCGGCAACGTCGTTGATGGCGCAGCCAGCCGATCGCATCAGCACCGTTCCCAACACGAATATCAGCAAGATCGTGGTGTTGGGGCGACCGTCGGTGGCAATCCACAGCGCGCCTAACGTCGGCCACAACAAAAGCAGAATGCCGATCGGTCGATTGAGGCGGGTCAACGCGATGTAATGTCCAAGGCGTTCAACCATCCCGCTATCGCCTCGCTGCCGAAAAAAACGCGCGCAATTTAGATTCGTCCAGATCACCCGCAGTCCGCACGCCGCTACAGACATCGAGACCGCATGGCTGCACCCGGTCAATGGCATCGCCAACGTTTTCTGCCCTGAGCCCACCAGCAAGAAATACCGGTTTACCGCAACGTTCGCGAATTTCGCGGCTGATCGTCCAGTCGTGCGTACGACCGGTTCCACCCAGCTCCTTGATGCCCAGTTTTTGATTGCCCGAATCGAGCAGGATCGCGTCAACGTGCGGTGCGACGGCGCATGCTTCGATAATCGATTCCGGCCCGCCCACATGAATCACCTGCACCAGCGCGATGCCAGGTAGTGCGTGTCTGAGGCGGATCAATTCGGTCTCGGCAACGCTATCGACCAGTTGCAGCGTGTTCGGCCGACAGCAATGCTGCTGATCGATGATGGCGTCGGCATTCTGAAGCGACGTAAGCAAGAATGTGGCGATGGCTGGCGGAACACAACGGATGATATTCCTGATGGTGCCTTCGTCGATAACGCCCGGTCCGCTCGGCATTGCTGAAACGAGGCCCAATGCGGACGCGCCACACGACACCGCCAGATTTGCCTCTTCGACCGTGCGGATGCAGCAGATTTTTATTTTTGGTGGGTTCATCGTGGCACTGTCATTGTCGTCAGAAATACTTCCGTGACCAGCAGCGGTGCTCCCTGCTTTAGAAATACGCTGCGACGTGCCCAGGCATCGTTCGCCGTAAACGGAGCCACTTGCTGTGCGCGCCGATACAGAGGGTGACGCGAATCGATTCTCCGGTACTCAATCGGCAGGCGCACGACCGTCGGGTCGTTGAATAACATTTCCGCCAGTGGCCGGGAACCCAGCCGCGATAATCCACGCCACGCGCCTCGCAGATCGCGGCGCGAAGCAATGCTGTGCGCGAACACCAACACCCGTTCGTGATCGCGCAACAAAACCTCCCGGATGATCGCGTGCTCGCCCCGTCGCAATCCCAGTTCGCGCCGCTCGTCGATATTGGGCAACTGCGCCAACTGCGTGAGCCGAACAAGATTGAAATCATTGACGCGCGCCATGATGCGCGCGGTGAGCGAGCCTCGCGATGTGAGCCACGCGTGCAAGGGATGCGGATGCGGGGGCGGGGCAGCCCGCCATGCATCGAGCTTAAGCAGCCGCAGCGTTCTCATGTTTTCAGATAGTGCTGGCGTGAACCGAGCCAGCGTGCGAGATGTGTTTCGGCATTTTCTGGCGCATGTTTCAACATCCAGGTGGCGGCATCGCGTGCGGCTTCGAGCAGATCGACATCGCGCTCGATGTCGGCAAAGCGCAGCAATGGTGCGCCGGATTGACGCGCACCCAAATGCTCGCCGGGCCCACGAATCAATAAATCCTGCCGTGCAATTTCGAACCCATCGGTGGACTCAAAAATTACCTTCAGTCGCGCCCGCGCACTTTCACCCAATGGGCTTTGATATAGCAGCACACAGGTACTTTGCTTGGCGCCACGCCCCACCCGGCCGCGCAACTGGTGCAATTGTGCAAGCCCCATGCGCTCGGCGTGCTCAATGACCATCAAGGTCGCGTTGGCCACGTCGACGCCGACTTCGATGACTGTGGTTGCAACAAGCAACTGAATTTCATTGGCCTGAAAACGGGACATCACTTCCTGCTTCTCGACCGATTTCATGCGACCGTGGACGAGACCGACGTTGAGTCCGGGCAATGCAACCGTCAGCGCTTCCAGCGTTTCGACTGCGGTTTTCAGTTGAAGGGTTTCGGATTCCTCGATAAGTGGACACACCCAGTAGGCCTGTGCGCCTTCTTCGCAGGCGTTGCGAATGCGCGAGATGACTTCTTCGCGCCTTGACTCGGAGACAAGTTTTGTCACGATTGGCGTGCGGCCAGGTGGCAATTCATCGATCACCGAGACATCAAGATCGGCGAAGTAGCTCATAGACAGGGTACGCGGGATGGGGGTGGCGCTCATCATCAATTGATGCGGCTCGGCAGTGTCGTTTCCGGTCTTGCCTTTTTCACGCAAAGCAAGGCGCTGGCCGACGCCAAATCGATGCTGCTCATCAATGATCGCCAATCCGAGCTTCGCGAACGACACGCTCTCCTGAAACAGCGCATGCGTGCCGATAGCCAGTTGCGTTTTGCCCGACGCAATTTCTTCCAGCGCCAACCGTTTTTCTTTTGCCTTCAGGCTGCCCGTGAGCCAGGTCACCGTCACGCCAAGCGGCAACAGCAGCGCGCAGAGTTTTCGGTAATGTTGCTCGGCCAGAATTTCGGTCGGTGCCATCAGCGCCGCCTGATAGCCGTTGTCGATTGCCTGCGCAGCGGCGAGTGCCGAGACGACCGTCTTGCCGCTGCCCACATCGCCTTGCAACAAACGCTGCATGGGGTGAGGTGCCGAGAGATCGATGGCGATTTCGCGCCACGCACGCAGTTGCGCCTGGGTTAATTCAAAGGGAAGCGATTTCTTGAAAGCGTCGGTAAGTTTGTTTTTGGTGATGAGCTTTGGCGCGGTCTTGGCATCGCGTGCCGCGCGTGCTTTTTTCATCGCCAACTGTTGCGCGAGCAATTCGTCAAATTTGATGCGCCGCCATGCGGGATGGGTGCGCTCGGCCAAACTTGCCAGCGATGCGTCCGGCAGCGGACGATGCAAGGTCAGCATGCTCGGCGCGAAATCCGGGAGTGCCAATTTCTTTCGCACCGAGTCCGGCAGCGCATCTTCGAGCTGCTGCGTGCCCTCCAGGTTTGCGAGTGCGCGATCAATC
>JANYHZ010000205.1 GCA_025362135.1 Betaproteobacteria bacterium
CACGTTCCCATGTTGTTGAAGGGTGACCATGTAAAGAAGGTGACCCGCTTCAAGCTGGCAGATAAGAAATATAACGTGGGAACAACGACCGAGGTATTCCCCGACTACCTGACGATCTATGAGTTCGAAAGCCAGGATCAGTTTGATTCATGGATGAATGGCCAGGCGAGGGCTGAAGCCGGCAACGACAAAGAGAAGACCTGGTCCAAAAATCCGTACGAGGTCAAGTGGGCAACGAGATACGACCTGATCAATTCCTGGAACTGAACATAAAGGCGAATGAATTTATGAACGCACTCGTAAAGAAATTCCTCCACGTTTGCATCACGGTGCCCGATCTCGATGAGGCACTCAAGTTCTACCGGGACGTGCTGGGATTCGTATCCACGTTCCAGACAAGAACCGACAAGGCGGATGGAAAACTACTGGGATTTGAGGAAGAGGAAATCGGGCTCTATGCGCACCACATCCTTACAGCGGGCGCAGACCACCGCCAAGCGACGGAAATCAATTTGATTGAGTACACAAATCCGGCAACTTCCGTCGGCGATGGTCCTTACGAAATGATGAACCATGTGGGGATTACGCGTCTGGCACTGCTGGTCGAAAACGTCAAGGAGGCGTTCGACAAGATCCGGGTTTATGAGGGCGTCGAAATCGTCTGTAAGCCCAAGGACATCGTAATCCGTGAGCCCGGCAAGAATTTTACGATGACCTGGTTCAGCTTCAAGGATCCCTACGGTGTATTTATCACCATCACGGAACCTCCGCGACCATAAGCCTTGGTCCTGCCCAGTTCAAAAAAATATAGGAGATGACATGCAGATCGATGTTCTTGTCGATGTGAAGACGACAATCGGTGAAGGCCCTGTATGGGATGCGCAGGAGCAGCGCCTTTACTGGATAGACGTTGTCGGCTGTCGTGTCTTTCGCTGCACGGCTGATGGGCGCGAGATTCGTGCGTGGGACATGCCCACGGAAATCGGCTCCATGGCGTTGCGCCGCGATGGCGGCGCCGTCGTGTCGCTGGCCAACGGGTTTCACTTCCTGGACTTTAAGACGGGTGACACGCAGTTGCTCGTGAACCCTGATCCCGGCAAGCCACACACCCGGTTGAACGATGGCAAGGTGGATGCGCGCGGACGCTTCATCGTGGGCAGTATGGACACCCGCGAAGGTGGTGCGGATGGTGCGCTGTTTCGGCTTGACCCTGACCTGTCGGTGCACCATCTCGGTGCTGGATTTGCGATATCTAATGGGCCGTGCTGGAGCCCCGACGGTTCGATCTTCTATTTCTCTGACACCTTTTCCGGTGAAATCTGGGCGTACGACTATGACCTCGAGACCGGCGCTATCGCTAACCGGCGTACCTTCACGAGAGCGGGCATCACGCCCGGGACTGCGACCGACGGATCGACTGTCGACGCCGATGGATTTCTTTGGAATGCCCAGGTATTCCAGAGCAAGCTATGCCGCTACGCGCCCGACGGCAGCCTTGATCGTGTGATCGAAATGCCGGTCAAGAAAGTAACGAGCGTCATGTTCGGAGGTCCCGACCTGGACATCCTTTATGTCACGTCCATGACCAAGCCGCCCGCGCCTCATCTGCCTGGCGACGGCGTCTTGCGAGGAAGTCTGTTCGCGATACATGGCCTCGGTATCAAAGGCCTGCCCGAGCACCGGTTTGGCGGCTGAGCCTGCCAGGCCCAAATGTCTCATCTGCGAGAGCGTAATCAATGGATAGCAACATGAAGATCGAATCGAATGCCAAGTCGAGTACCGGAAACGGCGTGCGCAACGGAGCCGAGTACATCGCCTCTCTCCAGGACGGCCGTTCCGTCTGGATCGATGGCGAGCGCATCAAGGATGTGACGATCGACCGCCGCTTCCGTGGCGCTATTCAATCCATCGCGGATCTTTACGATATGCAATGCGATCCTGCCCTGACAGACAAGATGACGTTCGTCTCGCCGTCCTCCGGTGCACGCGTGGGCCTTTCGTTCATCCAGCCGCGCTCTGCCGAGGATCTTCGACGCCGGCGCGACATGATGAAGTCCTGGATGGACAGGGTTGGCGGCATGATGGGCCGCACCCCCGATTTCCTGAACGTGATGGTGAGTGCCTACGCCGCGGCACATCAACTGTTTGCAGTCGGTGGCGAAAGATTCGCGCAGAACATCGTGAACTACCATGAGTTCATTCGGGAAAACGACCTCGCGCTGACCCACTCGCTGGTGTCGCCGGACATCGACAAGCGCAAGCAGATGTTCGAGCAGCCGGGAGAAATGGTGATGCGGGTCGTTCGAGATTCCGATGCCGGCATCTACGTTTCGGGTGCTCGTTCAGTTGCCACCCTCGGCCCACTCGCCAACGAGGTGCTCATCAT
>JANYHZ010000253.1 GCA_025362135.1 Betaproteobacteria bacterium
GCCGCGCGACGGCAAAGCGTTTGGCGATCTGATGGTTCGCGGGCCGTGGATTGTTGAGCGTTATTTCAAGGAAGAATATTCAGCGCTGATAGACGGCTGGTTCCCCACGGGGGACGTTGCCACCATCGATCCCGATGGCTACATGCAAATTACTGATCGCTCAAAGGACGTAATCAAGTCCGGCGGCGAATGGATCAGTTCCATCGATCTCGAAAACATTGCGGTCGCGCATCCGGCGGTGCAGGAAGCGGGTGTCATCGGCATTGCCCACCCGAAGTGGGACGAGCGTCCATTGCTGGTGGTGGTAAAAAAGAAGGATGCCGAGGTTACGCGCGAAGAATTGTTGAAATTTTTCGAAGGCAAGATCGCCAAGTGGTGGATGCCTGATGACGTGGTTTTCGTCGATCAGTTACCGCATACAGCAACCGGGAAGATCTTGAAAACGAAAATGCGCGAGGATTTCAAGGAATATCGCTTGCCCACGGCGGGCTGAAGGCGCGCCTCGATTCTTGCTGCTGCGCAGTCCTCTTACTGCCGCAACGCTGTTGTCTTTTCTCCGCGCGCATCGGCCGGATCCGAGTCGCGCTCGATTGCCATGGGCAAGTTCAGGCTACGCCAAAGTCCGACGGGATTCATGCCGCGCCTGAGAAGTCGGCCTGCCACCATGACCACAATGCGGGCGATATCGATGACCGGTCGGAAGTGACTTGGCCTGGCCTGTTTCGGATAGATGCCCGGGATAGCCACTGCGATACTGCGGACACCCGACGCGCCAGCGGCGATCAAAACCTCGCTCTCAAACACAAACCCGTTCCACGCGATATCGCGGCGCGTGAATTTGGTGAAGAGTGAAGCAGGATAAACACGGAATCCCGATTGGGTATCAGCGATCGGATAACCCGCCGCCCACGAAATCCAGAAACGCGCAAACTGGTTGGCGTAATACCGGCGCGCTGGAAAGTTTTTCTTGTCGTGAAGGCGTGCGCCGATGACGATACTTTGCGGTGACCGTGCAGCCACATTGAGAAGTCGGGGCATGTCCTCGGGCCGGTGTTGCCCGTCGCCATCCAGCGTGACCACCAACTGTGCCCCATTGGCGAGGGCATGTTCGAAGCCTTTCCACAAACTCGCAGCCTTGCCGCAATTGCGTTCGTTGCGCAGCACAGACACTGGCAGGCCTTCCAACTGATCGAGCGTATTGTCGGTCGAGCCGTCGTCGATGACCACGACATCAGGCACGATTTTCAATGCCGCTTCGGCCAGCTCACGGATCGTCGCGGCTTCGTTGTAGGCCGGTATAACGACGACGGTTTTAACGTTGGGTCGGTGCATCTGGGTCACTCATGAATGTGACTGCAACGTACATGAACAGGAAATGCGGGTCGAATTGGTGTACGCGCCATCAGGATAAAACAAGTGCCGACTGCCGTCCGTACGGTCGCGCAAATACTGTTGGAATGATACCCCGCCCGGTGCCTCGCTACTCATTGCGCTCTACACGCGTGCCGGACTGCGCGAACACCCAGGTCACAGCGATACCCACAGACAGATTGTTGCGCCGCTCGACCAACGGACTCGACGCGAACGCCGCGCCATTGAGGACATCAGCCTTGACGAACCCGGCAACCCAAACCGGCTCGAAGCGCCGTGAAATGGCGGCAATGAACTGCGCGCCTGAGTAGCCACCCGGCACACGATAGGCAGGTCTGCCCGGTCGAACATACTCTGGGGCGACGCCATAAAAATGGTCGTGGTACCTGCGGTCGGCGAACAGGGCACCCGCCACCAGCCCCATGCGCCATCCCTGCACCGCCTTCAGGTCCAGGTTGAGGTTCGGATTGGCAAGCACGCCAGCACTGTGAACCGACCGAAAATTACTTGCGATTACCGCGCGCAAGGGTAGTCGGAGCGCAAGTTTTGCGTGCTCCGATTTGGCCAGCGATAAATTGAGCGAGGGACCAATTTCAAGAGTCGGATCGAGGTCCGGCATTCCCGCGCGTACCGGGTTGCCTTCGCTGCGAATCGGCACCGAGCCGTTTATGGAAACATCGAGTTCCGCGCGTTCGCTCTTGAGCAGCAAGCCACGTATTTTTTCGCGATCAATCTGGAATACGTCCCCACGGTAGATGAACACCGGGACGGGGAGCAGGTAGCCGTGGTGACGCGATGAACCGCGATAGTCCGGAAAGGTGATTGCCGCCGCGCCAACGCCAGCTTCCCACAGCGGCAGCATCTCGGCGCGGGCGGGCGAAGCGAGGGTTACTCCCGCCAGGATTAACGCCCAGTGAGCGCCCCTCACGCGCTTTCACCTGGCACCTCAATATCGCGCTGGCGCTTTCGCCACGCACGAAATGAAGTTGGCAAATCGGCGAGAAAGTTAAGGTAATAAATAGCGCGGA
>JANYHZ010000255.1 GCA_025362135.1 Betaproteobacteria bacterium
GACGTGTCCTGAAATTCATCCACCAGCAAATGGCTGACGCGGTAATCGAGCGCCAGCGCGAGATCGGTAGGCGCGTCGTCGGAACCCAGTGCACGCGATGCCGCCTGGGCAATTTCGGTGAAATCGCACTGGCCCTGTCGACCAAAGGCGCTCCACAGCGCTGCCGTGGCATGCGGCAACAAGCGCACGATAGCACCCAATATTTGCCACTGGCTTTCGCTATATGCCCCCGCTGGCAGCGAACGCAATTGATGAAGTGCGGTTGCGATAGCGCCTGCATCAGTTTCGGCCAACTGCTGCAGCAAGCGAAGCATTCGATCTTTTTGTGCACCGAGCCGCGTTTTTTCTTGCTTGTCACTGCTGGTCGGAAATCCTTGTCGCTTGTTTACAACTTTGCGCCAGTTACCTTCTTTGGTCAGCAACAGGTCAACGAGGGCGAGCCATGTCGGCAGCGCAGTCTGTTCACCGGCAGGGAATGCCGCCATGCCTTCAAAGGCCAAAAGTCCAGTATCCACGCCGTCCGCAGCCATGTTTTGCCCTGCGAACCTCGCCAATGCTAGTGTTTCACTTCTCAATTCCGCAGGAAACATTGCTGCGATACGCGCCACTGCGTCATCGCGCACACGTGCCAGTGTCGCTTCGAGAGTCTCCCGTTCATGCATCCGGCGCAGATTGCGCAGCCAGTGGTCACGCGAGCGCAGCACGTCGGCAAGCAGGTTTTCGGTGGCGGTCAGATTATTGTCGAGGTGCGCGAGCAACGTGGCCACGTCATCCGCGATTGCCTTCGCGTTTATGTCGACATCATTGACCTGCGCTAGCAGATTGCGCGCCGCTTCCCGGTACAGCGCATTCGCGTCGTCTGTGCTTTCTGGCTGCGCGCCAAACCGTGCCAACAATGGCATTTGCCGCGTGATAGACGCATTCAATGCGTCTATCGTCTGCATGCGCAAACGCGACGCGTTGGCAAGCAGTTGCCAGCCGCGCTCCTTGTCCCTGACGAGGGCTGCGCGGGCCACGCGACGCGTAACTTCATCAAGATCATCATCGGATCCGCTCGCCGCAATGAATGCATCGACCACACGTTGGCGCATTTCGGCCGCTGCTTTACGCGTAAACGTAATCGCGACAATTTCTTCGGGTTCATCCACTCGCGCCAGCAGTGCCAGGTAGCGCTGGATGAGCAATCGCGTCTTGCCCGAACCGGCGGGCGCACGCACGATGAACGATTGCGACACATCGAGCGCGCGTTCGCGTTCGGCGTGATCGACGACTGCGCGTGATGGGGTGCTACTCATCGTTCGCGTCTCCGGCCCTGGCCGCATCTTCATCCGACAGCGGCGCACCGCTCAACTCCGAAATCCTGCACACACTTTGAAGATCGCATTGCGCGCAAGTCAGGTCGCCGTTTTTCGGGTCAACCGTTGCGTCGCCATTGATGAAATTCTTGACGAGTGCGTTAAGCGAATGTTCCCACTCCGCCGTCAGTACGTCCCAAGAGACATAACCCTTCTTCTCCATAGCGTATTTGTTTTCGATGGGCCCCACATCGGGCAGCAGATTTTCTGCCGCCGAAACACCTTCAAACCCGAAGACCTTTCCCCGCAAACCGCGCTTCACACGTGCAAATGCAAGCACTGAAACAGTTTGCTCTGCAGTGTGAAAATAAAGCGGCAACTGCGGTTCATCAGGTCGCTCACCCAGCCAGCTCGCGACTTTTGCAGCACCAGTCTTGTAGTCGATGAGTGCGTGCGTACCATCTTGAAGAAGATCCAGTCTATCCAGTCGCAATTGCATCGACAATCCTGAGAGCGTGACATCGCGCGCTGACTCGCACGCGACTACTTCAAACGGCAACCGCTCTTTTTCATACGTGAGCCATTCGATAAGCAAACGGGAAAGTCGCGCGTGTTCAATATCGGCAAAGCGTCCGGTGAGGCTCTCGATTCCCTTGTTGCTTGCCTCAGTAATGGCTCGCTGCACCATCTCATTGACCAACTGTTTTATCGCGGGTTCGTCCATCGCCAATAGGTTGGCGTGGGTTTCAAGACGAGACCACACCAGACTCAGCACACGATGCAGCAGTGTGCCGCGCTCGGCGGCGTCAAGACCCGCTTCCGGTGCAGCAAGCGTGCGTGCGCCCAGACGATGGCGCGCAAATGCGCGGAACGGACACGCCGCTTGATCGCGCAGCACGGCTGCCCCTCCGCGCACCTTCGTGGGTAGCAACAATTCAGGTAGCGGCACATCCGGTACGGGT
>JANYHZ010000273.1 GCA_025362135.1 Betaproteobacteria bacterium
TCTATCGTGGAAAGTATCGGGGTGTTGTGTGGATGATTGGCGCAGTGGTGGTCCATCGCATCGGACTGGTTTTTCTTAGACTTGCGGAGGGTATGCGTTTTAACCGGCTCAAGTCTGGGGAACTCCGCAACCGATCTTTCGCGATCGCGCGCAAAATGGGAATCACAATCAAGAGCGTGTGCATGATACCTGCCGGCAAAGGCCACCTGACCAATGCTTTTGGCGCGTCAAACATGATCGCGCTGAACTTGCTTGCCGTGTGCATCCAGCACGAACTCGACCACCTGGACGGACATGTATTCGTTGAATACCTCTCCCCTTTGAAGGCAAACCGCATCAAGAACAAACTGATCAAGCGCCAACGCGAACTTGAACGCGACGCCGAAATGGAAGCGCCCCGTCGGCGTGTCGCAGCGGCTGCCCGCGCGTAAATTTCGCCATTTCGAAACCATGGAAGCGCCGGCTTTTAAGGCCGGCGTTTTTGTTTCTGCATAGCCATGAAAATTATTTTTGCCGGCACGCCTCTATTCGCTGCTGCGGCGCTTGCCGCGTTGCATGATGCTGGGCACCATATTGCGTTGGTGCTGACCCAACCCGACCGGCCCTCCGGGCGAGGGATGAAGCTCAAGTCAGGCGTCGTGGGCGAACAAGCTACGCGGCTCGGCTTGGCGCTGGCCAAGCCGGAATCGCTAAAGGAAGAAGCTATCCAGTCGAAACTGCGCGCGCTCGCGCCCGAAGTGGTTGTCGTCGCAGCGTATGGCTTGCTTTTGCCGCAGGCTGTTCTCGACATTCCAAAGTACGGCTGCATCAATATTCACGGCTCGCTATTACCGCGATGGCGCGGCGCCGCACCGGTGCAACGTGCAATTGAAGCAGGAGACACCGGGACCGGGATCGCTATCATGCAGATGGATGCCGGACTCGACACCGGGCCGCTGTTGCTCACAAGGAGTTGTCCGATCACGCCCGATGAGACCACCGGGTCGTTATTCGAAAAATTGACCTTGACCGCTACCGGGGCCATCGTCGACGCCATCGAAAAACTGCCCCTGCTGCGCGCCGTTGCGCAGCCGCACGATGGAGTCACCTACGCCAAAAAAATAGACAAATCAGAAGCGCGCATCGACTGGCGCCAAGCAGCAAAAGACATCGAAAGGCGCATGCGCGCGTTCGATCCTGCACCGGGTTGCGACAGTACGCTGGCAGATGAACCGCTCAAGATCTGGCGCGCCAGGGTGAATGCGGTACGTGAGGGCACGACAGGGGTCCCGGGCACTATCGTTGATGTCGCGTCCGACCGTCTCACGGTACAGTGCGGTGTCGGCGCACTGGATCTCGTTACCGTGCAGAAGCCCGGTGGCAAACGCATCGCAGTCGCAGACTTCCTGCGCGGCTTAACAATACAAACTGGATGGCGATTTATATGATCATGCAACCAATGGCACAACCGACAGGCATGATCGCGGTGCAGGCAGCGAGCGCCGAGGTCGTCGGCAAGGTGCTTTCCGGCAAGAATCTTGATCGCGTGCTCGAGGCTGACCTTGCCAAACTTTCCAAGGCGACAAAATTGAGCCCGAACGAGCGCGCAGCGATTCATTCGATCTCATTCGACACGCTCAGGCATTACGGCATGCTCGCGGCCCAACTCGATCTGCTGCTAACCCAGCCGATAAATGATCCGCCGGTCAGACATTTGCTGTTGGTCGCTCTCTCGCAGCTGCAGTTTTCAAAAGCGGCACCGCACGCGATCGTCGACCATGCGGTGTCTGCTGCGGATGCCATCGGCTTCGGACGTGCCAAGCCACTTTTGAACGCGGTGCTGCGAAGTTATCTGCGGGCACCGGAGAAGTTCGCTCGTGAGCGATTGACTTCCGAGGAAGCCCGATTCGATTTCCCGCGCTGGTGGATTGAGCGCATTAGAAAAGAACAGCCGGCACAGTGGGAGTCGGTACTGCTATCGGCACGGTCGCATCCGCCGATGTGCCTCAGGGTGAACGCCAAGCGTATCGCGCCCGCAGACTACGTCGCGCTGCTGGCGAAGCAGGGCTTGGCGGCACACCACGTTTTTGGTCATGCCGTGGTACTTGAAAATCCGATCGGCGTAAACGAGCTACCGGGGTTTCGCGAGGGGCAGGTTTCGGTGCAGGACGCTGGCGCACAACTGGCCGCGATGCTGCTCGCGCCGGTCGCGGGCTCGCGTGTTCTCGATGCCTGTGCGGCCCCCGGCGGCAAAACCGGGCACCTCCTGGAAATGACAGCAGACGTGCCACATCTTGACCTTTTGGCAATCGATAGTGACCGGCGGAGATTGATGCGGGTAGATGACAATCTGACGCGTTTGGGGCTTCGCGCGAATCTGAAAGCAGCGGACGCCGCCAAGCCCGATGAGTGGTGGGACGGCAAGCCCTTCGACCGGGTATTGCTTGACGTTCCATGCTCGGGGTCGGGTGTGACGAGGCGGCATCCCGATATCAAATGGATACGACGCGAAACCGATATTTTCGCGCTGGCACGACAGCAAGCCAGACTGCTGGCGGTGCTGTGGAATTGCCTCAACATTGGTGGTAGATTGCTATACGCAACATGCTCGGTTTTTCGTGCCGAGAATCAGGATATCATCGATCAATTCCTGCGAAAAACACCGGGCGCACATCAATTGAATTTCGCAGAAATGTTACCAAAAAGCGTGGAAAATCACTCCGCGATCCCGGCACTTGCGGATGGCCAGCTCCTTCCCAACAATGTCCACGATGGGTTTTTTTACGCCCTCCTGGAGAAAACGGCTTAGCCCGTGCAGTTGACTGCATCGCGATCGGGAGCTTCAATGCCACGTGCATCGCGGGCTTGGCCGCTGATCGTATGCATCTGCATCATCTCGCTCGCGTCGGCGGAGGCGCGCGCAGAGGAGCGGGGGGCGTTGATCACCACCGCGAAGCTGGAGGCAACCGAAGACGGTTATCAAGTCGACGCCGATATCCAATTGGCGCTCACGGCTACGTTGCAGGAAGCGGTGCGAAAAGGTGTACCTCTTTATTTTGTCGTTGAATTTGAGCTCCAGCGCGGTCGGTGGTATTGGCTCGATCAAACCGTCACTTCGGCATCGCGCGAGCGGCGCATATCTTATGCACCGTTGACCGACCAATACCGGATTTCATTTTCCGGTATCTCTCAGAATGTGACGTCGTTTGAAGATGTACGTCGTGCGCTCTCGCGGGTTCGGTCGTGGACCGTTGCCGATAAGGGCAAACTCAAGGCCGGCGAGAAATATGATGCGGCGCTTCGCTTCAGACTCGACACTTCGCAATTGCCGAAGCCGTTTCAGCTAAGCGCGCTCGCGTCGAGCGAATGGAGCCTTTCGTCGGATTGGTATCGATGGACTTTTACCGCACCGGGGGAAGGCAAGCCATGATTCGTGCCATCCTTCTCGCCTGCGTAGTACTCGGCGTGGCCCTCATCGGCTTGCTGTTTCGCGCCAGCAGCAACAATACGTTCTTCGGCACGCATTACCCCTGGCTCCTGGGCGTAGGCGTCGCGCTCATCGTGGGTTTGCTGGCGCTGATCGGCTACCAGATCTATTCGTTATGGCGAAAATTGCGGGGCCGCGTGTTTGGCGCAAAGTTGGCATTGCGCCTAATGGCCGTGTTCGTATTGATGGCGGTAATCCCAGGCGGCCTTGTGTATGCAATTTCAGTGCAGTTTTTAAATCGGTCGATCGATTCCTGGTTCGATGTACCGGTCGAGAAAGCCTTTGAAGGCGCCCTCAATCTGGGCAAGAGCGCCATCGATGCCGCCCTGAGTGACCTTTCCCGCAAAGCAGAGGAAGCAGCGTCGCGCCTCAGTGGAACCGTTGGCGAGGACACAGAAGTTTTACGTGGTTTGCGCGCGAAGTACACGTTTGATGAAATTTCAATGTTGGCCGCAGACGGCGAGCTAATCGCATTTTCCGGGGGCCGCGCGCGAGTATTTGCCGACAAGCCAACCCGGGATGAAGTGAAGCAGAGTCTGCAAAGGACACCGGTGCGGCTGGCAGAGTCACAAACGGATCGGTCACTGCTTTTACGGGTGGTTGTTCCCGTTCTAGTGCATGCGCCGTTTGAGCCGCCGCGTGTATTGCAGATCGTGCAAGCCGCGCCAAAGAACCTAAGGGAAGACGCAGCAAGTGTGGAAGCGGGTATCCGCGACTATCAGCAGCTTGGTCTGCAGAGGGAAGGGTTAAAGCAGCTATTTGCGCTGACGCTGACTTTGGCCATGTTACTCACCTTGTTTTCCGCTATTTCGCTTTCCTTTCTGCTTTCCGAACGCCTGTCTGCGCCACTCTCCGCGCTGGCAGAGTCGACGCGGGCGATAGCGAAAGGCGACTTTACGAAATTAAATCCGGTGAAAAGCCGTGATGAATTCGGCGTATTGACGCAGGCCTTCAACACGATGACGAGACAGCTTGCAGGCGCGTCTGAAATTGTTGGCCGAAAACAGCAGGAATTGGAGCACGCCAATGCTTATCTCGAATCCATCCTGGGAAATCTAACCTCTGGCGTGATCGCGCTTGACGAGCGTCTGTACGTGAAAACGATCAACAAAAACGCCGAGGATATGCTGGGGATTGCGCATCACGCGCTAAAGGGAATGAAAGTGTCGGACTGGGGAAGCCAGTTACCGGCGCTCGCCCCTTTCATTGAAGACTTCATGATTCAGCTTGCGTCTTTACGGGACAAACCATGGGAACGGCAGGTGAGCTATGAAGGGTCCCCGGGCCGCGATGGCGCGACCGTCCCCAAGACCTTGCTGGTGCGCGGAACAAAGCTACCCGCCGCGCTCGAATCGGGCTTTGTATTGGTTTTCGACGACATCACGGGCCTGATTCAGGCACAGCGCAATGCAGCCTGGGGCGAGGTGGCGCGGCGTCTGGCACATGAAATCAAGAATCCGCTGACGCCGATTCAATTGTCTGCCGAACGCCTGCAACACAAGCTTGCGGGAAAACTGCCGAGCGCAGAGCAGGAAATTTTGCTGCGTGCGACCAATACCATTGTGGCCCAGGTCGGCGCACTAAAGGGCATGGTCGACGATTTCAGTTTGTATTCGCGCAGTTCGCGGCTGACGCCCACCGAGCTCTCCATCAATGATTTGATCAACGACGTGATGGTGCTCTATGAATCGATGAACGTGAACATCGAATTGAAGCTCTCCGATCACCTGCCCTTGATCACCGCAGACGCATCCCTGCTGCGACAGGTTATCCACAATCTCGCACAGAATGCGCTCGACGCACTTGCCGGCATGCCCGAGCCGAAGATTGTCATGGAAACAAGCCTGAACGAGGGGCATGTCCGCTTCAGCATCGAAGACAACGGAACTGGTGTACGCGAAGACGTGCTGGGGCGGATTTTTGAGCCCTATATCACCACGAAGCCGAAAGGCACCGGGCTCGGCATGGCGATTGCGAAGAAAATTGTTGAAGAACACCAGGGGACAGTGACAGTCGTGAACGTAAAGCCGCACGGCGCGCTGGTGGAAATACTTTTGCCGGTGTCGTTGCAGACGCCTCCCGCGAAACTTGAGTTAACCGTATGATGCAGGCAGAGTGAAACTATGACAATGAACAACAATATTCTGGTGGTCGATGATGAAATCGGCATTCGCGAACTTCTTTCGGAAATTCTGAAGGATGAAGGTTACAACGTGAAGGTCGCCGAAAATGCCTCGGCGGCGCGTATCGCACGCCGGGAACAACGCCCGGATCTGGTTTTGCTCGACATCTGGATGCCCGACACAGATGGCATTTCATTGTTGAAGGAATGGGCTGTTTCTGGCCAACTCACGATGCCGGTCGTCATGATGTCCGGCCACGGCACCATCGAATCGGCTATTGAAGCGACGCGCATCGGCGCGTTTGATTTTCTCGAAAAACCGATCAGCCTGCCGAAACTGATTGCCACCGTGGGAAAAGCCCTGGCGGGCGGGAAAATGTTGCCCAATCCCGGGCTCACATTTGCGCATCTCGGGCGCGCGAAGGTCGTGACAGAGCTCCGGCAGCGGCTGGAACAAGTAAGCCGTTTGAAGGGGCCGCTGCTACTGATCGGGGAGCCCGGTTGCGGCTTCGAGCTGATTGCGCGCATGGTGCACCAACGCAATACCGCATGGCTTCAACCCGTCGAGCATAGCTGGCTCGCGAAGAACCCTTTTGCGCCCCTCGCCGACGCGCGCGATGGTTTGCTGTTTATCGATCAACTCGAAGCGCTGAACAAGAATGAACAGAAGGGACTTGGACAACTCTTGGGCAAGCTTGATAAATTCAACGTGCGCCTCGTTGCATCGACCGCGCAACCCATGCTTCCGCTGGTTGAGAGTGGTGAGTTTGATTCGACCCTGCTCGCGCAACTTTCCGGTGTGACGCTGCGAATCCCGAGTTTGCGGGAGCACCCGGAAGACATTCCGGATTTGGCCAATACGATCTTGCTGCAGATGGTAGAAGCCAATGAATGTCCCCTCCGACATTTCAGCGTTGCCGCACTGAATGCGCTCAGAAACCTTGAATGGCCAGGCAATTTGCCGGTGCTGCAAAATGCGGTGAAGACGCTGGCACTTACCAGT
>JANYHZ010000279.1 GCA_025362135.1 Betaproteobacteria bacterium
AAACGTTCCGCGAGTGCCGCGCGATTGCCTTCACGCAGGGCCAGTTCAAAATTGCGTTCAATGAGAGTCGGCGTCACGCGCGCCGGATCGCCATAGACATTGCGAATGCTCTCTTCAACCGCGCGCCGCGGCAGGGTCACGCGCGCAATCTGGCTCAGCACGGGTAGCCGCGCAATGCGGAACGCCAAAGGAATCGAATCCGGCACCATAGGATAGCCTGATGAATCGATGAGGATCAGCCGATCCACTCGCGCAGGCCTGGCAAGCGCGGTGACAATCGAAACCTGACCGCCAAAGGAATTTCGAACCAGTACGCAACGCGTCACGCCGAGACGATCCAAAAACGCATGCATGAATTTCGCATAGTGTTCGACCGTGTAATCGCTGTCCGGATACGGGCCTGTCAAACCGAAGCCCGGTAAATCGATTCGGATCACGCGACGCGACGCTTTGAGTCCAGCCGTCCAGCCATCCCATGTATGCAAGCTGGCCGAAGTGCCGTGCAGCAACACTAGAGGAACAGGGTCGTCGCGCGGCCCCTCATCACGCATGTGTACCTGCATACCTGCGACCTCGATGAAAATCGATGGTGGCGGTGCCCAGCGGCGTTGCAAATCTGCAACGCTGCGGTCCGGTGCCCAATTGAACGCGACGAAGCCTAGCAACAACAGCGTAGCGAGACCAGTCAGGCCGACAAATATTTTCAGAAATATTCGCATGGGTGGCTGGCTTTTCCGTCGCGGCGTCACTCCTTCTTCGGAACGGTCGGCACCGGTGCGATGCCGGGCACGGTTTGCACCACGACGCCCGGTGCCAATGAAAGTTCATTCGCGACCGTGACCTTCGTGACGTAGTGCCGCGTTTCGCCGAAGCAGGATGTCGGCAGCCCGACCTTTTCTTCGTAATGTAGTGTCACCCGCTTGCCCATCACTCTGGCGAGTTCGGCGGCGACGGAATCATCACGCACAGTGAAGGCAAATTTTTCGATGGCGGATGTGCCAGGCAAGGACACCAATGCCATCTCACCCTCCCACGTCTTGCAGACCCAGCCCTTATCCGACAATTTTTGCAGCCAGCCCGCGCGGTCGCCCGTCGAATAGTTCCAGTTGAGAACCACCGCGAAATAGCCCGCAACAAACAACGCCAGTGTGAAGACGGCGATGACGAGAGTCTTGATGTAGCCGGTGGATGCAGAAGTCACGGTGTGGGGTTCTCCATGTTCAGGTTTTATTGGGTCATGCACACGTTATTTGCATCCGAAACGGCTCACACGCAGTGCACCCATCACCGCCACGCCGCCTTTGCTTTCGTCCGTGGCCATGACGCTGGTGCCGTCTTCACGTGCGCTGGTAATGCGGGCGTCGCAGTGCGCCTCGATGGCGATCTTTCCGGCGACGGTTACGTTTGATTTGAAGCAATACCAGCCTTTTGGATTGGCAAGCCGAATGGTGCTTTTGCCGAGGACGTTAACCGCTGGCCGCACGAGTATCAGGCTCGGTTTGTCGGTGACGGTTTCGTCGCCATTGTTATTCTTGCCAATCCCGAATACCTTCACGCCGGGTGAAATAACCCTGCTCGGCACCGCCCCCTTTTTGAACGGCGAGGCCTTCCCCCATTCGGCGATGCATTGATCGATCACTCGCTGGTCCGCAGCCATCACGGATGCGGATGCAAAGACAGTGAAGGCCGCAGAGAATGCGATGTAAACATAGATGCGCTTGTTCATTGTTTCTCCAGTCGAGCGATTAGCGGTAATCGCGATAAAGTAAATGTCGTAACCACCAATCTGACACGCAGGTGCCGGCTAGTCGCTCGCGGAAAAGTTCGCGGCGCGTCATTCGCTGTCGCCACCCGGTTTGAGTTTTATCTCACCCGTGGGTTTGGCTCCCTTGCCCGGCTCACCACCTTCGGCCAAAGCCGCGAGCACCTGATCAGGATTCATCGACTGCTTGAGTGCCGCGACCTCGGGATCATGGCGGTTTTGGACGTTGGGTAAATCGTGCCGCAATTCTTCAATCAATTCGATAAGTTTGGCGGTCTTTTGTTCTGTAAGCAGTGTCACCTTCAGGTAAAGATGCTCCCGTTGCTCGGACAGCTTGCCGAGCCGGTCCTGCTTGATCAGAACTGCGGTGGCAACCAGAAACGCGCCGAGACTGACAATCCCCTGCAGCCAGAAAAATGGCGGCGGATCAAAGTCAGCGATGCCGAGCCGACGCAACACGACACTCGTGACTATCCATAGCGAGAGGAACAGCAGAATGAGACCAAGGAAAACCGGGCGCGCGATGAAATCACCGGCACGTTCAAGCGACCGTTGGGATCGACTTATCCTCTGGTCTTCACGCGCATAGAACGCCAGAACGGCCTCGATATTTTGGCTGATCTGATCACTTTCTGACTGCAACGGTGCTGTGCCAAAAGTGGTCGTTGATGCCGATGGCGCTGCGGATTTGGAATTCATTCGTCATGTTACTTGATCCAACACAAGGCTAAATTCAACGCGTAATAATGGAACCGCGAAATACCCCCGTTCGTGCTGAGGTTCCGGTAAGCCTAGACCGCCTATTGGCGCGGCGTTTCAGGCATAAATGTCTGCATAAGTCCATGGATGCTGGTGTTTGAATATTTTTCAGAAGAAAGTGTGCTGGTTATCGCGCTATGTTGGCTAGCGCCGCGTTGCGTCCGGGCGCTTCCTGTACTGCCGCGAGGAGAATGCTTTCGTGCGCCGCACACGCAAACAAAATCGCCTTCTTGCCGCGTTGCCACCAGAAATTTATGAACGCCTGCTGCCAGATTTGGAGCCTGTCGCGCTGCCCCGCGGTTGGGCGATCTGCGAGCCGGGCATCGTAATGGAGTTTGCATGCTTCCCCACGACAAGCATTGTGTCCCTACTCAGCCAGTTGGAAGATGGGTCTTCACCGAGGTGGCCATGATCGGCAACGGTGGTGTCGTCGGCATTGTCCTGATCGGGTGTAAAGAACTTGTGAAATTGTGTACGCCATAAAAATAGCGCGGCCAATCGAGCCGTAAAATACGGATTCTTTTCGCCTGAGGTCACAATGGACTCAACACAGCAAACGACCCAGCAATCCCGTCCGCAGCACGCACTGTTGGCACTCGCGGCACTCGGCGTGGTTTATGGCGACATTGGCACCAGCCCGCTCTACACAATAAAAGCCATCTTCGACCCGAGCTTTGGAATTCCCTTCTCGACCGCAAATATCTATGGCGGGCTGTCCGCGCTGTTCTGGTCGCTGATGATCGTCGTCTCGTTCAAATACGTGGTTCTTATCATGCGCGCAGACAACGAACGAGAAGGTGGCATCATGGCGTTGCTGGCCCTGGCGTCGGCATCCGTCAAGCGCAACCCGCAATGGCGAACACCGTTGATGCTGCTGGGCGCATTCGGTGCCGCACTGTTCTATGGCGATAGCGTGATCACGCCTGCGGTCACGGTGCTGGGTGCGATGGAGGGCCTCGAAATCGCCACGCCTTTGCTCAAGCCTTACGTGGTGCCGCTCTCGGTTGGCGTTATCGTCGCGCTCTTCGTCATTCAGCAAAAAGGGACGGCGGCGGTGGGCGCGATGTTCGGCCCGATCATGCTGTTGTGGTTCGCCACACTTGGCGTTTCCGGTGTACTCAACATCGTCGCGAATCCGGAGGTCATGCAAGCGCTGAATCCGTTGCACGCATTGCGGTTCATCACGCAACACGGTTTCGGCTCGTTTATCGTGCTTGGGGCTGTGTTCCTGGCGGTGACCGGCGCAGAAGCGCTGTATGCGGACATGGGCCACTTCGGCAAGCGACCAATCCGGCTGGCGTGGTTTCTTTGCGCGTTTCCGGCACTGGTACTCAATTATTTTGGCCAGGGCGCGCTGTTGATCGCCAATCCCCAAGCGCTGGTGAATCCATTCTTTCTGATGTTTCCTAACTGGGCGCTCTATCCCATCGTCGTACTCTCAACCGTCGCCGCGGCGATCGCCTCGCAGGCGGTCATCTCGGGCACTTTTTCAATGACGCGGCAGGCGATACAGTTGGGCTTCCTTCCGCGCAGTAGAGTGGTACAGACCTCCGAGAAGGAAATCGGGCAAATCTACATGCCAGCGGTGAACTGGATATTGTTGCTGGGAGTGCTGGCCGCCGCGATCGGCTTTGGCTCTTCAACCACGTTGACGTTTGCCTACGGACTCGCAGTGTCGGGCACCATGCTGATCACCACAGTCCTTACGTTTTTCGTGGTGCGTTATGGCTGGCAGTACAACCTGTTCCTGTGCCTGCTCTCGACCGGCTTTTTCCTCGTGATCGACGCTGCGTTCTTTTCGGCGAGTTCAGTGAAGCTCTTCGAAGGCGGCTGGTTTCCTCTGGCTCTGGGCACGGCAATATTCGCCATCATGACGACCTGGAAGCGCGGTCGTGAACAGGTCGCGCAACGCACAAGGGAGGGAAGTATGCCCATGGAAGATTTTGTCGAAAATATCGCAGCCTCGAAATCGACACGGGTGCCGAACACTGCCGTTTTCATGACGGTCAATCCAGGGGTGGTACCGAACGCGTTGTTACACAACATCAAGCACAACGGCGTGCTGCACGAGCGCGTCATCATCCTCACCATACTGATCGAGGATATTCCCCGTGTGCCGAAAGAGGACTACATCTGGATCGATGAGTTGGGCCACGGCTTCTGGCGTATCAAGGCCCACTACGGTTTCAAAGAGACGCCAGACGTACCGAAGCTATTGGAAGATTGTCGATTGCAGAATCTTCACTTTGACCTGATGCAGACGTCGTTCTTCCTCAATCGCGAGACCATCGTTTTGGCGCCCGGCGGCGGATTGGCGAAATGGCGCGGACACCTTTTCATATGGATGTCGCATCTCGCGACCAAGGCATCGGATTACTACAGGATTCCTTCCAATCGCGTGATCGAGCTGGGGACGCAGGTGCAGATTTGAGCGCTTATGCCCGCGTG
>JANYHZ010000022.1 GCA_025362135.1 Betaproteobacteria bacterium
GGCTGCGCGATATTTCGGCGCGGCTGGGGTCGCATGATTACTGGCGGCTCAGGATCGGTATCGGGCATCCCGGCGAACGCCAGCCGGTCGCCGATTACGTGCTGAACAAGCCGAGTGTGGACGACCGAGCTGCTATCGACACCGCTATCGGGCGGGCACTCGACGTGTTGCCGCTGATAATAGCCGGCGATACGCCGGGCGCGATGTTGAAGCTGCATACGGTAGAAAAAGCGCCCGCGGAGAAGGCGGAAAAATCTGCGGGAAAAGCGGCAGCAGAAAAGACGGCACCGGAAAAAACGAGCGCAGCGACGAAGCCCCCCAACGTGGAGCCGCCGCCCGAAAAAGCACCGCCGCCCAAGGTAGATCCGCCGCCCAAGACGGAGCCACCGCCCAAAGTAGAGCCGCCGCCCGAAAAAGGCGCGTTGAAGTCATTGTTCAAGAAGTTTCTGCCGAACTCAAAAAAGTGACGCGGCGGGCGGCGAGCCGCCATGATGCGCCGCGTTTCCTCCCCTACCTCCCATAACGGAAAACATGAGTCTCAAATGCGGAATCGTCGGCTTGCCGAACGTAGGCAAGTCCACTCTCTTCAATGCGCTGACCAAAGCCGGCATCGCTGCCGAAAACTACCCGTTCTGCACGATAGAGCCAAACATCGGGGTCGTCGAAGTACCCGATTTGCGTCTAGGGCAGCTTTCCAGGCTGGTAAAGCCCTTGAAGGAAATCCCGGCTATTGTCGAATTCGTCGATATCGCGGGTCTGGTTGCCGGCGCCTCAAAGGGCGAGGGATTAGGCAACCAGTTTCTGGCCAATATTCGTGAGACCGATGCAATCTCACACGTGGTGCGCTGCTTTGAAGACGAGAACGTGATCCACGTCGTCGGCAAGGTCGATCCTCTCTCCGATATTGCCGTTATCGATACCGAGCTTGCGCTTGCAGACATGGCCTCGGTCGAGAAAGCATTGCACAAAGCGCAGAAAAACTCGCGCGCGGGCGACAAAGAATCGATCAAGCTCGTCGCCATTCTTGAGCCCATGATGAAGCAGCTGAACGAAGCAATACCCGTGCGCAACATGGGTCTGGATGCAGACCAGATGGCGCTAATCAAACCCTTGTCCCTCATCACGGCAAAGCCCGTGCTGTACGTGGCAAACGTGATCGAGGGCGGCTTCGAAAATAATCCCTTGTTGGACGCCGTACAGACGCATGCAGCCAAAGACAACGCCCCGGTCGTGGCCATCTGCGCAAAGATCGAAGCCGAGATTGCCGACCTGAACGATGAAGACAAAAAAGTTTTTCTCGACGACATCGGCATGAAAGAACCGGGCCTTGAACGTATGATCCGCGCCGCCTACACGCTGCTGGGATTGGAAACCTATTTCACAGCCGGTGAAAAAGAAGTTCGCGCATGGACTATTCACAAAGGCTCCACTGCACCGCAGGCCGCAGGTGTAATACACACCGATTTCGAGAAGGGTTTTATCCGTGCCGAAGTGATTTCGTTTCACGACTACGTCACCTTGGGCGGCGAGGCAAAATCAAAGGAAGCCGGCAAGATGCGACTTGAGGGCAAGGACTACATCGTCAAGGATGGCGACGTGATGCATTTTCGCTTCAATGTGTGAGCGAAGGGGCGAGGGTAGTGTTCGATCCCGCGCCGCGCTCTGGCTTTCCAGTCGTCGGAACTCTATATCTGACGCGGCTTGCAGACAGAAATGCCGCCAAAGTCCGCGCAGGCACTAGACATCAGGTTTTGAAATAGCACGCTGCGCGGTACAAAGGTTGAAATTTAGGTGCTGCGACCGCGGGGGCAGGTTCGATTCCAGCGGCAATTTTTCAATCAAAATGACGAAACGTAACAGGACAAAGCGCGCCTTTGTTTAGTCGTTGCGTCACGGTTCCATGCGCTCTTCTTGATACTCGTCATATGGCCGCAAACCGCGCAAGGCTATTCTTTCCGGCATAGTACAATTTCAACCCTAGCCGGGCGTGTGACCGCGCGGCGAAAGATGCGACGAAGGCGTAGCTAAACGACATCGCGCGAAATCTGCAAGAGCATATGATGCTCTTGCGCTTTTGGAGATTCAACCGTTGAATGATCCAGTCACGATTGCCGTACCACTCGCCGAGATTCGCGGTCGCAGGAAGGGCCGCGTAACGCTCAAAGGCCGACAGACAGATCCGCAGGCGCGAGCCGACATCGCGGCATTGCTCGCGAAGCATTTCCGCGTCGATCCACTTCGCCGTGATTTGCTGATCGAATACTTGCATGTGATTCAGGATCAGTTTGGTCAGCTCTCAGCCGCGCACATGACCGCGCTCGCGGAAGCGCTGAAGATCGCGCAGGCCGAGGTGTATGAGGTTGCGACCTTCTATCACCATTTCGATGTCGTAAAGGAAGGCGAAGAGGCACCGCTAGCACTAACGGTGCGCGTCTGTGAAACACTCCCCTGCGCGATGGCCGGTGCCGACGCGCTACTGAAAAAGTTGTCCGGCATTTTGGGCAGAGATGTTCGCGTCATTGGCGCGCCCTGCATTGGGCGCTGCTCCGAAGCACCTGCCGTCTGTGTGGGGCACAATGCCTTTGGCGATGCCACCGTTGAGCGCGTCGCCAATGCCGTGAAAAACCAGCAAACACGCGGCGTTCCGGGTATCGATGTAAAGTTTGTCGACTACGCGGAGTATCGATCGGATGGCGGCTACCAAACCTATCTCGATGTCCTCGCCGGGCGGCGCGGCGATGAAACAGTACTCGCAGAAATGGAGCATTCCGGTTTGCGCGGCTTGGGCGGTGCAGGTTTTCCGGCGGGGCGCAAATGGCGCATCGTGAAAGCGGAAGTCGCACCACGTTTGATGGCCGTGAATATCGACGAGGGTGAGCCGGGAACATTCAAGGATCGATACTACTTGGAGCGCGATCCACACCGATTTCTGGAAGGTATGCTGATCGCAGCCAAAATCGTCGGCATCGATGCGATTTACGTGTACCTGCGAGACGAATATCACGCCTGCCGCAATTTGCTGGCAGCGGAACTCGCCAAGCTCATCGCGGACCCTCCCAGTGGTGTGAAATTGCCATTGATCGAGCTGCGGCGCGGGGCGGGCGCGTACATTTGCGGTGAAGAGTCAGCGATGATCGAATCAATTGAAGGCAAACGCGGAATGCCAAGATTGCGTCCGCCGTACGTAGCGCAAGTCGGGCTGTTCGCTCGACCGACGCTGGAACACAACTTCGAAACGCTTTACTGGGTGCGCGACATTCTCGAAAAGGGCGCGACCTGGTTTGCCGATCAGGGGCGAAATGGGCGCAAGGGATCGCGTTCATTTTCAGTATCGGGCCGGGTAAAAAATCCGGGCGTGAAACTGGCGCCTGCAGGCATCACCGTCAAACAACTGATCGAGGAATTTTGCGGCGGGATGCCGGATGGACACGAGTTTTATGCTTATCTGCCGGGTGGTGCCTCCGGCGGTATTTTGCCCGCAAGCATGGGCGATATCCCGCTCGATTTCGATACCTTGCAGCCGCATGGCTGTTTCATCGGCTCGGCAGCGGTGGTGATTTTGTCGAATCAGGACAAGGCGCGCGACGCGGCGCTTAACCTGATGAAATTTTTCGAACACGAAAGCTGTGGGCAATGCACGCCGTGCAGGGTTGGGACTGAAAAAGCGGTGCATCTGCTCGAAGAATCGAAATGGCGAACCGGACTGCTCGAGGAGTTGTCTCAAGTGATGGTAGATGCGTCGATCTGCGGGTTGGGGCAGGCCGCACCGAATCCCATTCGCTGCGTCATCAAATATTTTTCGCACGAAATCTGAGACGACGCCATGAACGCCATGAACGAACCGATCACCCGCGCCGAAGAAGTCGAATTCACGCTTGACGGAAAAAAGATTACGGCGCTCGCCGATCAGACGCTGATCGAAATCGCCGGGCAAAACGGCATCGACATCCCGCGTCTTTGCTACAAGCCTGGCTACCGTCCGGACGGCAACTGCCGTGCCTGCGTGGTCGAAATCACGGGTGAACGAGTATTGGCACCCTCGTGCTGCCGTTATCCCGCCAACGGCATGGTCGTTGCCACCAATTCGCGGCGCGCGGAACAATCGCAAAAGATGGTGCTGGAGCTTTTGACCGCCGACGCGCCACCAAAGGACTACAAACCAGGCGCTAACGAGTTGACGATGTGGGCCGAAAGACTTGGCGTCACCACGTCCCGTTTCAAGCCGCGCCTACAGCCAAATGTGGATCTTTCGCATCCCGCAATGACGGTCAATCTCGATGCGTGCATCCAGTGCACGCGCTGCGTGCGCGCTTGCCGCGAGGAGCAGGTGAACGATGTCATCGGCTACGCGTTCCGCGGCGCACAGTCGAAAATCGTCTTTGATTTCGATGATCCGATGGGAGCAAGTACCTGTGTGGCTTGCGGCGAATGTGTGCAGGCGTGCCCGACCGGCGCGCTTTCGCCAGCCAAAGAGGCGTATCAAATCGTCGCCGACAAAACGGTCGATAGCGTATGTCCTTATTGCGGCGTCGGTTGCCAGCTTACCTATCACGTCAAGGACAACACCATCATTCGCGTCGATGGCCGCGATGGCCCTTCGAACCACAACCGCCTCTGCGTCAAAGGCCGCTACGGATTTGATTACGCGCATCATCAGCAACGATTGACCAAGCCACTGATTCGTAAAGGCGGTGTCGCCAAGACAGCAGACTTCAAACTCGATCCCGATAACTGGCGCGATGTATTCCGCGAAGCAACCTGGGAGGAGGCACTTGATCTCGCGGGGAACACGCTCGCGAAAATTCGCGATACGCACGGCAAGAATGCATTGGCCGGTTTCGGCAGCGCCAAGGGCAGCAATGAAGAAGCGTATTTGTTCCAGAAGCTGGTCCGCACGGGATTTGGCACCAATAACGTTGATCATTGCACGCGGCTGTGTCACGCATCTTCTGTAGCGGCATTGCTCGAAGGAGTGGGATCCGGCGCGGTGTCCAATCAAGTGTCCGATGTCGCAAAGGCTGAAGTCATTTTCCTCATTGGTGCCAACCCGACCTCGAACCATCCGGTTGCGGCAACCTGGATAAAAAACGCCGTCAAGAACGGCGCGAAACTGATCGTCGCAGATCCACGCGGCACTGAACTTGGCCGCCATGCGTGGCGCAAACTCCAGTTCAAGGCTGACACCGATGTCGCGATGCTGAATGCGATGATCCACACCATCATCGATGAAGGCCTGGTGAATGAGGGTTTCATCCGCGACCGAACTGCAAATTTTGAAGCGTTGAAAGAGAACGCGAAAAATTACAGTCCGGAAAAAATGGCACCGCTGTGCGGCATTCCTGCTGAAACGCTGCGTGAAGTAGCACGTGCATTCGCCACCTCGAAAGGTTCCATGATTCTATGGGGTATGGGAATTTCGCAGCACGTTCACGGCACCGACAATGCGCGCTGCCTCATCGCGTTGACTCTGATGACTGGTCAGATCGGGCGCCCTGGTACCGGATTGCATCCCTTGCGCGGGCAGAACAATGTGCAGGGCGCATCGGACGCGGGCCTGATCCCGATGATGTTTCCGGATTACAAGCGCGTCGATGACCGGGAAGCGTTCGCACGCTTTGAAAAACTCTGGAACGCCACGCTCGATCCCAAGCCCGGTTTGACGGTCGTGGAAATCATGGATGCCGCCTACGATGGCAAGATCAAGGGCATGTACGTGATGGGTGAAAATCCGGCGATGTCAGACCCTGACGCGAATCACGCGCGCGGCGGACTGGCAAGACTCGAAATGCTGGTGGTGCAGGATATTTTTCTGACCGAAACCGCCTATCTTGCCGACGTTATTTTGCCCGCCTCGGCGTGGCCGGAAAAGATGGGCACCGTCACTAATACTGATCGCATGGTGCAGCTCGGTCGCCGCGCGCTCGAGATGCCCGGCGATGCGAGGCAGGACTTGTGGATCATCCAGCAACTGGCAGAGCGCCTCGGGCTCGACTGGAATTACCCAGGCGAAGAGAGCGGCGTGGCGGCGGTGTACAACGAGATGCGCACGGCGATGAATTCGATGGCTGGCATTTCATGGGAACGGCTGCAACGTGAATCGTCCGTCACCTATCCGTGCGCGGGCGACGACGATCCCGGTCAGCCGGTGGTATTCACGACCGATTTTCCGACGGCAAGTGGTCGCGCGAAATTTGTACCGGCCGATATCATTCCCGCCAACGAGCGGCCCGACGCCCAATACCCGTTCGTTCTCATCACCGGCCGCCAGCTCGAACACTGGCACACCGGTTCCATGACCCGACGCGCTTCGGTGCTGGATGCGCTTGAGCCGGAGGCGGTCGTGTCGCTACATCCGCTGGATCTTGCGCAGATCGGCGCACTGGCGGGCGACGTGATCACGGTACAATCGCGACGAGGCGCTATTTCACTGGCATCCCGCGCCGATGAGGGCACACCGACTGGTACAATTTTTATTCCCTTCGCGTTTTACGAGGCAGCCGCCAATCTCTTGACAAATCCCGCACTCGACCCGTTCGGCAAAATCGCGGAAGTGAAATATTGCGCTGTGAAAATCAGCCACGGAGGGCAGGTGACTGCGCTATCGAGTTACGGCGGCGGGCAGGCGTGAGTCGCTAGAGTAGTGCTTCAGTCTGCTTGAGACTGAAGCGAGATTGGCGCGATCTGGGTTTCTTGTGCCTCCTTGTATAGCTGGAGGCGTTAGGCAGGCCAATTTTACAACGCGAGGCTCTGAGAGACGCGGTTCCCCGTGGAAAATCAGCGTATTGCCCTTAAGGTAAAGCCATGGCTGCATGAGCCTATTTATGCTATTTCTTCAATGAAAAAAACCGCATAATACCCCCAACCACCGGCTCCAGCCTGCGACGGCGTTCGGGACAGCGTCCAAAATTCCTTAGCTTAACCGGTTACGTGGTGGGGGATGGATTGTTTGTTCATGAAAAATGGTTATTGAAATTCCTATGCTCCGGACAGAATTTCTATTTTCAGATATGGTCGCCTCCCTTCGATCCAGTGAGCACGGTCGCCAATATCAGGTTCGTACGTTTGATGCCGGAACGGCCCACGCATGAAACAAAGTTCGGCGAATAAATTGCGGCTGCGGCCAAGTATTCTGGCCCTGTTCGTGATGCTGACCTTGCCGGTCTTCGTGGTCATGGTCGCGGTCAGCTATTTGTCGAACGACCGCATCGCGCGCGCCAATGCCGACGAGTTGGTCGAGCGATTCCGTGTCGATGCCATCGAGAGCATTCAGAACGTCTTTGCCCCCATCAAGTCGCTGGTCGCGAGCGCTGCAGCGATTGGAAGCGAGCAGCCGGACTTCTACGGCGACAATCGATCCATGAAATACCTGCTCGGGATCACGAAACACAGCGACACTATTATCAGCATGTATGTCGGCTTGGAGGACGCGTCCTTTCGGCAGGTGCGGCGGATTGATCCGACCGTCAAAATCCAGGACAAAATGCCGCCGGATCTAAGCAAATTTGCCTACCGGTGGATCGATGCGCCCAAGAAATCTGGGGTAGTTGATCACTATCGCTTCCTTGACGCCCGCGAGAAGGAGATCGGACGCTCCGAGCAGGTGACGAGCTACGACCCACGCGGGCGGTTGTGGTACCGAACGGCGGTACAAGAGGGTATGCCGACGATATCAGACCCCGATGTCTTCGCGACGCTGGGGTTGATCGGATTCACCATTGCGGCGCCGTTCTACAGAAATGGCCAACTAGCCGGCGTTGCCGCTTCGGACATCACCCTGGATGTTCTCTCCGAGTATCTTTCCCAGCACAAAATCAGCCCTGGAACCTTGAGCTACCTGCTCGACCAGCAGGGCCGAGTGATCGCCAATTCCGAGCGCACAAAAACCTACGTCAACGACAATGGCAAGGTCGAACTGCAGCACATTACATCAATCGGCAATAAGCTCCCGGCGATTGCCTTCAGCTTGCGGCAAGATCACGACGAAAAGCGGTTCACGTTTGTCCATGCGGATAAGAAATACGTCGCAGGTCTGTCAAACTTGCCGCCACAATTCGGAAAAAAATGGCAGCTTTTCGTTATCACGCCGCTCGATGATTTCACAGGTGCCTTCGATAAGCAGAACCGGATCCTGCTGCTCTTCGGATTGATCGCGATTACGCTGCAGATTTTCATCATTTATATCATGTCAAAAGTAATTTCGGCGCCCCTGGAGAAGCTCGCGACCAAAGTCACGAAGATTCAAGAATTCGGTGGTGAGACGCTGCCGCCGCTGGACTCTCCGATTCGTGAAGTCGCGGTACTGTCGAAGGCGATCCACACGCTCGATACGCTGGTTAGTTCGTTCGCCGCTTTTGTGCCTATGGACTTGGTGCGCCAACTTCTGGACTCCAATCAAAAGCTCGCCATCGGCGGACACAGCCGGTTCTTGACGATTTTTTTCTCAGACCTTGAATCCTTTTCGACACTTTCCGAGGAATTGCCGTCGCAGGAGCTTCTACTGCGGGTCTCGGCCTATCTGGAGGTCGTCACCCGATCAATAAACCAGGAGGCCGGTACCGTCGACAAATTCATCGGCGATGGCGTGATGGCGTTCTGGGGCGCACCGGTACATCTCGACGATCATGCCTGGCGCGCGTGCCTGTCCGCACTGCATATACGAGACGGCATGAAGGTGCTAAACGAGCGCTTGACGGCACAAGGCCAGAAACCACTGAATGTCCGTATCGGCATCCATAGCGACGCGGTGCTGGTCGGTAATATCGGCTCGGCGGAGCGCATCAGCTATACGGCGATGGGCGACGGCGTGAATATTGCCGCGCGTCTGGAGGGCATAAACAAAGAGTTCGGCACCTATATCTGCATCAGTCACAACGTCTACAAAGAAGCCGGCGAGCGGCTCTGCGTCAGGCCGATCGACGATGTCGCAGTCAAGGGGCGGCGCGGCAAGATTGCCATCTACGAGTTGATGGGTGCGATCGGTGCCGGGCCCCATTTAGAGCCCGACGCGGCAACAACACGGTTGTGCGAGCTAACGCGCCACGCCTATGCAGCGCTAATCGCGGAAGACTTTGCACTGGCGCTGCAGCGCTACAACGATATCCTCGCCGAGTTTCCAGGGGACTCCATCGCTCTCGCGCTGGCAGGACGACTGGCGGCCAAAACCACCGTTGAGGCCGCGCCGCGGCCAAACCCGGAAGCGCACTGACGCCGGGCCAATACATCCTCGATCAATCATTCACTGCACCAGCAACCACCCTGCCGCGACACCACGATGGCCTATCGGACACAGGCTCTGCCGTTGATGTGTATTTGGTCTTTACGTATTTTGTGAATCGACTTAAAAAATCAATAAATGGTTTACGATTTGAATCCGGCTCACTACTGACGTCAAGTTCTGCCTTGTCCAAAGTCATTCCCGTCTCCGACCAAAACACCCGCGCGATGGGTGTGGCAATGCGGCCCAGCGAATACACGGCTGCTCTGATCCAGGTGCTCCGGACCAGAGGCGCGCGCCTGCACGGCGCTGCTGTGCTCGAGATCGGATCTGGCAGCGGTGTCGTGCTCGCCGCACTCGCCGCGCTGGGTGCCGCTTCGTTGTATGGTGTCGACATTGAAGAAGAGGCCATCGCTGAGGGTTCGTCGCTGCTGCAAGAGCTCGGTTACGCAGACATCGCGCGGATCGAGCGGGGGAATATGTGGGCTCCCGTCGCCGGTCGCCGCTTCGACTTGATCGCCGCCAATCTGCCGCACTTTCCGATGCATCCGGTCGAGTTCAAGGACCGTCTGCCGAGCTGGAGTTGCGGTGGCTCCGACGGGCGGCACTTGCTGAATCCCTTTCTCGACGGCCTTGCCGCCCATCTCGCGCCCGGGGGTCACGCCGTGATCACGCACAACGCCTTTGTGAGTCTCGAATTGTCGCGATCAATGCTGCGGCAACACGGTCTGTCGTTGCGGATTGCACAAACGTGTCTCGTCTACATCCCGGTCGAGAAACTCGTCCTCCTTACGCCAAGCGTTCTCGGTACCGAAGAGGGTAAGTCAATCCATCGCTACGGTCCCCACGCCTTCGCTGACATGCACATCGTGGAGATCGGCGTTGCCGGAACGATAGCCTGACATGATGGCGACTACTCGCTGCACTGCGCTTGCGCCGTTATGCGCACTTTTCCGAGCCTTCGTCACCGTCGCAGGTCTCTTTGTTGCGGCAACTTCGCAGGCCCGGCAAGACGCCTCGGCCGACGCCACCCTGGTACGCCTGCTCGCCGATGCGCGGGCGGAAGCTGCCGTACCGGGCGGATGTGCGAAACCAGGCACTGATCGTCTCGTCCGTATCTTCTGCGACAAACAGATTCGTGTAGGTGTGCGCGAGAACTATCCCCTGTTCGGTGCCAGCGAGAGCGAAACGCGCTCAGGCTACGATATCGATGTCGCGCGCGCCATCGCCAGGAATCTGAAGGTCGATATTACCTTTTCCCGGGTGACACCCGCGAATCGGATCGCACTGCTCGCCGATGATCGGATCGACCTTACCATCGCGACGATGGGACACAATATGCAACGCGACGGACAGGCCCGCTTCATTCGCCCGCACTACTACCAATCAGAGACGATCCTCGTGGGGCCACGCGCACTCGCGGTAAAGGACTGGCACGAGATCGCAGGCCGTACGATCTGCGTGACCATCGGCAACGGTTCAAACGCCCAAATCGTCTCACATGGCGCGCGGCTGATGCTGTTCGACGACGCGGGCGTTTTGCCCGAGCGACTGCGTGACGAGACGTGCAGCCTGGCCGCCCAGGACGACAGCTTCTTCGCGTTCCATTTCACCGACCCTGCATTTGACGCCCGTCAGGCCAAAAAATTCGGTTTCGCCCAAATACCGTGGGGTATGGCTGTAGCCCGAACCGGCAGTGATCGTCTGGGCGCGGCTCTCGACCTGATCAGCGCGATATTCCATCGCGATGGTGTGTTCATCGACATCGCCCGAACCAATCGTATCGGCACTGGCTTTCTGGAAACACAGCGCGAAGTCTGGAATCGCGCGGAATGCATCACGAGTAACGGCAAAGTCGATCTCGCCTGCGTACTGCCAGCGCTCGACACCGCGCTGGAGTCGACCAGTTTCGCCACCAGCATCACGGAATTCGAGAACTGGGTCGCGGCACGCATCGGCATTACCTTGACTTTGCCGATGTTCAAAATCGCGCCGGCGTGGTCGCTGTTGAAGGCGGGCGTCGTCAACTCGCTGATCCTGGTCGTGGGCGCAATCGCAGCGACACTCTGCTTTGCATTGCTGCTCGGTGCGGCGCTGGGGTCGAGGTACAGGCTGTTACGGTGGCCGACGTGGGCGCTGACGGTGACGATGCAATCCTCGCCGGTCGTTCTCACACTGGTAATTGCTGCAGCAATGGCCCAGACTTTGTTCGCCTACTCGTCCACAGCTGTCCTTTGGGCGGCGATCCTGGCGCTTGGCCTGGCCAATGGCAGCAACGCCGGCCATGCGATAGCAGAAGCGATGGTGACCTTGCGCGCAGAGCGCTGCGGAGGGACGGCGGGCGACGCTGGCCTGTTCAGCGCGGCGGTCAGTCGTTCTGCTACCCAGATCATTTCGTTTCTCATCAACGCCGCCAAAGGTACTCCTATTGCCAGCTTCATCGGTGCCCCCGAACTTTTGAGCGCGCTCACCGATATCACCTCGTTTGCCAGCGGACGCGCCACGACGTACTCGATGGTCTTGATCTTTTACATCGTGGTGGTCGTGATCGTGGTGCTTCTGTGCGGTAAGCTGCGCGCGTTCCTGGAGCGGAGGCAGGTTATCGTATGACCCCCTTCGCAGAACGCCTTTTTTCCGTCTTCCTGCCACAGCTTCTCGCGGGCATAGCGGTGAATTTCAAGATCGCCGGTATCGCGCTCGTCGTTGGGCTGGCACTGGGCGTGCCTCTGGCGCTGGCACGTCTCCGTGGTCGAGTGACGAGTTCCGTCGCTGCCACACTGATCGGTTTGATGCAGGCGGCACCGACCTTCGTCGTGATGTACTTCCTGCTCAACATCATCTCGCGCGACGCGACGCTTTTCGGCTACAGCATTGCGCTCTCCGGCGTCATGACGGTGGCATTGTCACTGGTGCCCTATGCAGCCGCCTACATCGCCGACAACGGTGCTGAAGCCCTGCGGCACCTCCGCCGTGGCGCGCCACTGGCGGCCCTGCTGTTCCTGCCCAATGTCACCAGAGCGTTCTTCGTACTGGTTATGTCATCCAGTGCAGGGGCTGCAATCGGCGTCGGCGAAGGTGTCGGGGTGATCTTGCGCGAGGCCGAGAGAGTGCCGTCGCTCGGCGGTAAATTCATCCTTTTCGCGATCGGCATTTTTCTCTTCGGCCTCGCCTTGCAGGTCGGCTTCGCCGCGATGAACCTGCTGATGCGCCGCCTTGGGCGCTTCGTGACCCGCGCTAGCGCGATCTAGCGGTCGCGAGGGACGCCTCGATTCCGCCAGGCTGGCTGCAGAAGTTTGACTGTTACGTGAGTCCATCGGAGGAAACTCCTAAATGTGAGTCGCCGGAGCACGCGGAACGGCTTGCACTATTGAGTCTTGATCAACTGTGAGAATTTGCTCCCGTGTTCGGCCCTGACCACACGCGCGTCGATGTGTACGCGATGACTCATCAATCGAAAGCGCCACAGGGAAACACCTGCGTCTCGCGATATCAAGCCTGACGAATTGACGACGACCGCTCCAAAATGGGGTAGCATTCCGCTGCCGCCAATCAGGTCGCAAAGGCGTTGAATTTATTTATCAATCGGGTATGGGTAAACCAATGAAATCTTTGATTCTCCTGCTGTTTGTTTCCAGCGCAGCGATGGCGGACGACGCTGCACTGTTGCGTTGCCGCACGATTACCGACGCAACATCGCGCCTCGCCTGTTATGACGCGCTTGTCTTGCCAGTCAGTGGTTCTGCGGCTGGCACCAGTAGTGCTGGCCGGGGAGCCGTTCAAACTTTGCCGGGCACTTCAGCGTCGTCGGCGCAACAAAAGCCGGCCCAATTCGGGCTCGAAGAAAAATTGGCAAATAAGGACGTGCTGGACGCAATTGAAAGTCATATATCCGGTAGCTTTGAGGGCTGGACTGCCAACTCCAATATCAAGCTCGCCAATGGGCAGGTCTGGCAGATCAGCGATAACAGCGCACGAGCGCATTACGTGGACAATCCGAAGGTACGGATTCGGCGTGGTGCATTGGGTGCGTTCTACCTTGAGATTCAAGGCACCAACATCTCGCCGCGTGTCAAGCGCGTGCAGTAGCCAGGCGCTTCGCTCGCCTCGGTGCCGGAAGTGGGGCAGGCATGCAGTGACAGCGTAGAATTCAAACGCTGTCGCGTCATCACCACTATCCTTCGAAATCCCTCCTTCATTTCCGCATGTCCACCACACCCGTTCCGACTGTCGCTTCGAGCACGAGCGGCACTATAGCCGCCACGCCGGTGCCGATCAAAAGCGATTGGCGTGTCCTCCGCTCGCTACTACCCTATTTATGGGATTTCCGCTGGCGTGTTGGCCTTGCGCTTACGTTCCTGATCACCGCGAAGGTCGCCAACATCGGTGTGCCTTTATTGTTGAAGGAAATCGTCGATTCGCTCGATAAGTCGAAAGCGGTACTCGTCGTGCCGTTCGCGCTATTGGCGGCGTACGGGCTGCTGCGTTTGTCTTCCACGCTGTTCGGCGAATTGCGAGATATCGTATTCGTGAAAGTCACCCAGCGCGCGGTGCGCAAGGTGGCGCTTTCGGTGTTCCGCCATTTGCATGCGCTGTCGCTGCGGTTTCATCTGGATCGGCAAACCGGTGGCGTGACACGCGACATTGAGCGCGGTTCACGCGGCATTTCAACGTTGATGTCGTTCATGCTTTTTTCAGTGATTCCGATCATTCTCGAAATAACGCTGGTGACGATTTTGCTGGCACGCAAATTCGACATCTGGTTTGTGGTGATCACGCTTTCTGCGATCTTGTTCTACATCATCGCCACCATCAGCATCACCGAGTGGCGAACTGCGCATCGGCGGCAGATGAATGAGATGGATTCGAAAGCGAATACCAAGGCCATCGATTCGCTGCTCAATTACGAAACAGTGAAGTATTTCGGCAATGAGGAGTACGAAGCCGGACGCTATGACAAGAACCTCCAAAGCTACGAGGCCGCAGCCACCAAGAGTGAAACTTCGCTCGGGCTGTTGAACGTCGCGCAGAGTTTTGTCATCGCCAGCGCCGTTACGCTGCTGATGTGGCGTGCCTCCGACGGTGTTGTCCAGGGCCAGCTCACGCTTGGTGACCTGGTGATGGTGAATGCGCTGCTGATTCAGCTCTACATTCCGTTGAATTTCCTCGGTGTCATGTATCGCGAGATCAAGCAGGCGCTCACCGATATGGAAAAAATGTTCCGCTTGCTCGGCGAGAATCGCGAAATTGCCGACAAGCCGGATGCGAAGCCGCTCGTGGTTCAAGGCGCGAACATAAAATTCGAGCATGTCAATTTCGGCTACGACGCCAAACGACAAATCCTTTTCGACGTGAGCTTTGAAGTTCCCGCCGGACACACAGTCGCCGTCGTCGGTTCCAGCGGCGCGGGCAAATCGACGTTGTCGCGATTGTTGTTTCGCTTCTACGACATCAACAGCGGCAGTATTACGATTGATGGGCACGATATCCGCGACGTCACGCAGGCCAGCGTGCGTGCCAGTCTCGGCATCGTGCCGCAGGACACCGTACTTTTCAACGACACGATCCGCTACAACATCGGCTACGGCCGTCCGGGATCGACGGATACGGAAATTGAGGACGCGGCGCGACGCGCCCACGTCAGCGGATTCATCGAGCGGCTTCCTGATAAATGGCAAGCGATGGTTGGCGAACGCGGGCTAAAACTGTCCGGCGGCGAAAAGCAGCGTGTCGCCATCGCGCGCACGCTGCTAAAAAATCCGGCCATCATGATTTTCGATGAAGCCACCTCCGCGCTCGATTCCGCAACCGAGAAATCGATTCAGGCAGAGTTACGTGATATTGCCAGGGATCGCACCACGCTCGTTATCGCGCACCGCCTCTCCACTATCATCGACGCCAATCAGATATTGGTGATGGAGCTAGGACGCATCGTCGAGCGCGGCAATTTCCGTGAATTGATTGAGCAGAACGGGAAGTTTGCGGAGATGTGGCGTTTGCAACAGCAGGAAGAGGGCAAGGCAGAATAGTTTCAATGCGCATTAAAATGCAATTCGTAGATTGGGCTAGGCGCTTCGCGCCTAGCCCAACGCAACTGCAATGCAAGCACCAATTGCGTTCGCGTAACTGATGTAGGATGCATACAGACTGCACGGGCTGCACGGGCTGCACGGGCTGCATGTGTTTTTTCAGGCTTTTGTTAGTACCATCAATTCACATGGCACATTGATTGAAACCCGCGCCTGTCAAGGGTTTCAAGGCAGCTGGTTCCGGGGAGTGAGACACCAACCGGGATGGTAGACAGCGATTTGGTGTCGAAAACTAGGCGTCGCCGCAGCGCCTTCTCTTCTGCCGGCAATTGATGGGAGAAACGACATGCAGAAGTCTGCTTTGCTATTTTCAGCTCTATTGGCCTTGCCCCAATTCGCTATCGCGAGCCCTGAAGACGACATCAAGACAGTATTTGATGCGTTTGTCGCCGCGCAAAATGCTCATGATGCGAAAGCGGTCTCCAGCACGTTG
>JANYHZ010000025.1 GCA_025362135.1 Betaproteobacteria bacterium
CACGTGGCACACCAGCCGGAAGTCGAGCTTGCCGGCACCTTTCTCATCGCTCCAGGCCCCACCCAATTCATCCGGCGTTACCGCAACCGGCGAGAGCGCGTTCAACCCCTTGCCGTTGACGAAACCGAAGCCCTTTTGCAGTTCAGCCGGGATCAGTTTCCGGTAGGAGATGTCATTGATCAGCACAATGAGTCGCACTGCATTCGCGCACTCTGCCGGTGTGGCACCCATTTTCACGTCGCCGATAATCACCCCGACCTCGCCTTCAAGATCGATTCCCCAGTCCTCCGACAGTACTTCGATGTCGTCGCGCGGACCCAGCATGGAATCGCCACCGCCCTGATACATCAATGGCTCGCGGTAATAACTTTCCGGCACGGTGTCGTTGCGTGCGCGTCGCACGCGTTCTACGTGCGAGAGATAGGCCGATCCGTCCAGCCATTGATGCGTGCGTGGCAGCGGTGCCGCGACTTTACCCTCGTCAAGCAATTTCTGGAAATCGAGGATTGGCCGGTTGGTGCCCGAGTCGATGGCTTCAAATTCATTAAGAAGCAAGCGTTCCACGGCGTGCCAGTGTTCGAGTGCGTATTGCATGGTTGGCGCGATGTCGGTTACTTCGACGGCACGGGAGAGGTTTTCATCGACTAGCAGTAGTGTGCCGTCGCGGGTGGGACCTTTCAGGGAGGCGAGTTTCATTTTTTGCTACTCCTATTTTTCTTGTCCTTCGACAGGCTCAGGACGAACGGGTAAATTTTTTGAGGTCGAATTTCTACAATATTTTCCCCGTTCGTGGTGAGCTTGTCGAACCACATGAATGGGCCACGATAACTAATTCTGTGTTTTGCTTTTGGCCAATCGCGAAACGTCTTCCCAGTCACCGCGCATCATTGCGTCCTTTTTCGCCCGGCTCCAGCCCTTGATACGTTGCTCCATTTCCAAGGCTTCCAAACGTGTTCCGAACTGCTCTGAAAATACCAATGTTACGGGGTGGCGCGATTTGGTATACCCAGCAATTCTGCCCTCTCGGTGCACGGCGACGCGGTAATCCAGATTGTCCGTGTGGCCCGTGTAGTAGGAACCATCGCCGCATTTGAGGATGTAAACCCAGAAAGGCATATTTCTTTAGTTTTAATGTCCTTCGACAGGCTCAGGACGAACGTGGCAGTGAGGCGCCGTCAAAACCGCTCCAAACCCCATCGTAATCCGCCTGCAAGAATTCCTCACGCATCGCAAAGGCCGTCGGCTCAAATACATAGCGGCTCTCAAACATGAACGCGAGCGTATCGTCGATTTTCTGCGGCTTCAATTCCGCGCGGGAAGCCGTATCGAAAGTTGCTTTGTCTGGTCCGTGCGCAGAAAAGGCATTGTGCAGCGAGCCACCACCAGGAAGAAACCCCTCGGCCTTGGCATCGTAAGTGCCGTGGATCAGTCCCATGTATTCACTCATGCAATTGCGGTGAAACCACGGCGGACGGAAAGTATTTTCCGCAACCATCCATCGCGGCGGGAAGATCACGAAATCCAGGTTGGCGGTTCCCGGCGTTTCCGACGGTGACGTGAGCACCGTAAAAATCGACGGGTCGGGGTGGTCATAGCTGACCGTGTTGATGGTATTGAAGCGCGCCAGGTCGTATTTGTACGGCGCGTAGTTACCGTGCCAGGCCACCACATTCAACGGAGAGTGATCGTATTCACAGGCCCAGAGATTGCCGCCGAATTTGGCAACGACTTGCGATTTCGCAGAGACATCCTCAAACCATGCCGTCGGATAAAGAAAATCGCGTGCGCTTGCAAGACCGTTGGCGCCGATCGGCCCCAATTCCGGCAAGCGCAGCGGCGCGCCGTAGTTTTCGCAAATGTAGCCGCGCACGTCAGTCGAAATTTCGGTGCGAAATTTCACGCCGCGCGGAATCACCGCAATTTCGCCGCGCCTGACTTCCAGCACGCCGAATTCCGTCTTCAGCGTCAGTGCCCCCGCCTGCGGGACGATCAGCAACTCACCATCGGCGTCATAAAACACCCGCGTCATGGAGCTCGACGCTGCGTACAGGTGAACGCCCATGCCTTTCTGCGCGCGCGCATCGCCGTTAGTTGCGACTGTGACGAGGCTATCGATAAAGTCGGTATCGGTCTGGATGGGCAATGGATTCCATCGCAGGCGATTGGGGCTCGCGGGAATCTCCAGGCAGGGTGCCGTGCGCAGCGAAGTATGGGTTAGCGGTTTATACGCACTGTGTTGCGCGGAAGGCCGCAAACGGTATTGCCACGAACGCAAATTTTCAGCGCGTGGTGCCGTAAAGGCGCTACCCGAGACTTGTTCGGCATAGAGCCCGAAGGGGGGCTTCTGTGGCGAGTTTTGTCCGTGCGGCAATGCACCCGCCAGGGCTTCGGTCGAATGCTGATTGCCGAAGCCCGGATGGTATTTCAACTCAGCCATGGTCAGAGAACACCACGGGCGATCTGGTCCGCCTCGATGGCTTCAAACAGTGCCTTGAAGTTGCCTTCTCCAAACCCGTCGTTGCCTTTGCGCTGAATGACTTCGAAGAAAATCGGACCGATCACGGTGTCAGTGAAAATCTGCAGGAGTTTGTCCTCCTTCGACTCTTTGTCAATTCCTTCACCGTCAATCAAGATCTTGTTTTTCTTCAGGCGCTCCAGGTCTTCGCCGTGATTCTCGACACGCTTGTTTACCAACGCATAGTACGCATCGGGCGTGTCGAGGAATTTGACACCTCTGGCGCGTAACGCTTCCACGGTTTCGTAAATATTGGAGCAAGCGAGCGCGATGTGCTGAATACCTTCACCGTTGTATGCGTCCAGATATTCCTGAATCTGCGATTTTTTGTCGGATGGCTCATTGATGGGGATGCGAATTTTTCCGCACGGGCTGGTCAGCGCGCGAGAAGTGAGGCCGGTCTTCTTGCCCTTGATATCGAAATACCGGATTTCGCGAAAGTTGAATAGTTTTACGTAGAACTCGGCCCAGGTATCCATACGGCCTTCGTAGACGTTGTGGGTCAGGTGATCGACATACTCAAGGCCCACGCCTTTGGGATCGGGATCGGTGCCCGGTACCGGCACAAAATCAACGTCGTAAATCGTGCGCGGGCCATAGCGATCAATTAGATAAAGCAAAGAGCCGCCGATACCTTGAATGGCGGGAATACTCAACTCCATCGGGCCGACCGGGCCATCGTAAGCCTTCGCGCCGAGCGCAACCGCGC
>JANYHZ010000035.1 GCA_025362135.1 Betaproteobacteria bacterium
GTGCCGCACCACTTCGGCTTTGAATTCCACCGTAAATACGCGCCGCTTCAGTTGCTCTTTCTTGATGCCTTCCAATGCGTTATTCTTCCTTGCTGCTTTCATCTTTTTGCTTTCGTTAAGTACTCAACGAAAAGCTTACAGGATCAGGGGTCATTCGTCCCCTTGGGTGTACACGACGCTACAGATGCGCGAATCTTCCCGGTCGCAAGATTTCCATCGTCCAACGACGTATCGACTGCCAACGCGACAGCACACGGAAGATTGAACAACTCAATTACATTTCTCGTGGACGCAGGTAAAGGGTTGGGGCCCGCACCAACCGTCGAAGCAGCATTCGCTATTACGGAAATGCCGCCGAAGTCGGTCGCTAGACCGTTAGCGCCTGACTTAATGAGTCCGGCCCCGCTCAAGTGCTCCTGAACGCAATTTGCTTCCGTTGCGCCACACTCGCCTGCATTCGCCAATGCTCGGCGCAAATTCACACAGCGAACGACCGCTATTTTTTATTGCGAACTTCCGCTATCGACCCAAAGCAGGCAGTCGAAATTCTACCAAGCGGTCATTCAACGACCGAGCAATTCTGGTAGAGGCCACGTAATTTGACGCGTTTGACGAGGCCCAGATGACGTCGACACGACAATATTACGCGGCAGGGTACTTCACACCCGCAAAATTGATTGCGCGCGCTAGCGCACTGATCAATCCGTGGCGTACCGCTATGATATTTTTCTGCGGTGCGCACCGCACTAAGTTGAATTAGTGCATCCGCGAACTTCTGCCGCATTGAAGAGAGTTTGATATAGATCAAGGGTCAGGTTCCGTCTTGGCAAATAATCAAATGGCAATCGCATGACGAGCGTGGCGAAAAAATTAAGTTGTCCGTGCTGCGTTAAACGAACCGGCAAGAAAATGCGTCTCAAGATTCTTCCAAAAGAGAAAGGTAACCGATGCGAAGCGCCCTATATCACCGGATGAACAGTGTTAGAAAATGCGCCCTGCTGGTAGCGTGCGCTTTAACTGTACTCGCCACAATCCATATCGACGCAGCATATGCACTCCCGGCATTCGCTCGCCAAACCGGGCAGAACTGTGTCAGTTGCCACGCCGGTGGCCAATTTCCCGAACTTACGCCATATGGGCGCATCTTTAAGCTTACCGCTTACACCATCGGCGAGCGCACGATCCCGATTTCCATCATGGGTGTGGCGAGCGCCGCTAAAGTCAGCGATACGTCAAAAAGCGATTCACCCTCCACGGACTTCCAGAAGAATTCGTTACCCCTGTTCGCCACCGGAAGCCTTTTCATCGCCGGTAAGCTCACAAACAATATTGGCGTGTTTTCCCAGACCACTTACGATAACTACGCTTACCAGTCTGTCGGTGCCGACGGACAGCCAGGAGAATTCAGGGGACATAGCAAAGCTGACAACATGGATTTTCGCTATGCCGACCGGTTTATTGATGGGAAAAGGGACTTGATTATTGGCGTCAGCCTGAATAATAACCCGTCGATTTCCGATGTCTGGAATTCGGCGGCTGCCTGGATGCAGTACGTTCCCGTCCCATCACCTTCGAGTCATCAATTCATCGATGGCACTGCCCCCTATCCGGGATTCGGGGCAGGCGGCAATATCGCCGGTATTACCGCGTATGCATACTGGAACCGGATGCTCTACGCGGAAGTCGGCACCTACCGAACCGCCAACCAGGCCTTTTCCATCATGAGCGCGGGCATCAAAGACGCCGACACCACCAAACTGCACGGCGCCAACAATCCATACTGGCGGCTTGCGCTATCGCATGAGTGGGGTCCGCACAATGCGATGATTGGCACTTCCGGCATGGTCGCACACGTGTTCGACGGCGGTACCGACGTGTCCGACCCTGATAACCTTGGCCGTTTCAAGAATATGGGCGTAGATGCCCAATACCAATACCTCCTTGATCCTCATACGATCACCGCTCAGTTCGCCTACATGAGGCAAAAACAATACTATTCGGTGAACACGCTTGCTGGCGCTGAATCGCCATACTTCCTGGCCGACGGGGTAACGCCGGTCGCAGCAGCCAATTCCTTAGATACAACCAATACATTTAGAGCCAAGGTATCGTATATTTTTCAAGCCAAATATGGCGGTAGCCTGTCCATCTTCAATAAGACCGGCACAACGAACACGCTCAATCAAACTTCGGGTTTCGATTCAAATGGTCAAATAACCTCGACCGATCCGGCGGGAACAGGAATAACGTCGACGCGGGTCAACGGCAGTCTCTCGGGCAATCCCGCCACGCGCGGCAGTACCTGCGAAGCTTTCTGGACACCGGTGCAATATGTTCGTGTGGGGGCGCAATTTACCGCTTACAACAAATACAATGGCGCGCGCAACAACTACGACGGCTTGGGACGCAATGCCAAGGACAACAACACATTGTTCTTGTATCTCTGGGCGGCATATTGAATGCGCGCGCCTTGACCTGCTTACGAGTAAATGAAAGCGAATCTGCACGGATCGGTGTGTCAACAGGAGACATGAAATGAAAGCACCAAATTATGCTGCAATGGGCTTGGTCATGTTGGGTATCGCCGCGTGCGCGAATGTTGAACGATCACGAAGTCTGAATGATCCTGGCGTGCCCGCGAAATCGATGGCGCAGCAAGTTTGCGCTGCGTGCCATGGGGTTGACGGGAATTCGATTTCGCCCAATTTCCCAAATTTGGCCGGCCAGACCGAACTTTATATGGTTAGTCAACTGAAGGACTTTCGCAAGCACAGCCGGGCTGACCCGGCCGGCTTTGAGTATATGTGGGGGCTCAGCCGTCACCTGACTGACGAACAGATTAACGGGCTAGCGTCCTACTTTTCTGGCCAAATACTTCGACCTGTTCAGGCAGGAGGCCTGCAAGCCAGCGCGGGCAAGAAAATCTTTGAGGGCGGTGTGCCCGAGAAGAACATTCCCGCGTGCCTGGCTTGCCATGGCGAACGCGGCCAAGGCAAAGACCAAACCCCGCGCCTGGCAGGCCAGCACGCCGACTATTTGGTGAAACAA
>JANYHZ010000075.1 GCA_025362135.1 Betaproteobacteria bacterium
CGGTAAATGAATCATCTCGATAGCCCCTGAAAAGGAAGGAATGAGTGTTGTTTTCGCATAATTGGAGAAGTCCGGTCCTGCTCCTCATCTTGTTGTGTGTGGCGCTTACCACGAGCTTATTCATTCCATCAGTTCGCAGATTCGTCAGGTCCGTCGTACCGGAACTCTGGATCGTACATGTCAACGGGTTTCGTCTGGGCTACCGAGCCGATTACGATGTGCGTATCTCGATGCCCGATGGGGTGCAACTCGCAGCAAGCCTCTACCGACCGAGTGGTTCCGCAGGCAAGCTTGGCACCGTGCTGGTAAGGCTGCCTTATGGTCGGCTGAAATATGGCGAGGGCCTTCGGGCAGCCGAATTCTTCGCGGCCAACGGCTATGCCGTATTGATACAAGACATGCGCGGCACATTCGGTTCAGGGGGCGAGTTCGTTCCGTACCGGTTCGGCACCAGCGACGGGGTGGCGACACTGGACTGGATCGTAGCGCAGTCGTGGTCGAACGGCAAGGTCGGCACGTACGGCTGCTCTGCCTTGGGCGAAATCCAATATGTGCTGGCCCGCGCCAGGCATCCAGCTCACGCTGCGATGATTCCGATCGGTGCAGGCGGGGCGATGGGTACGGCACTCGGGCGTTATTCGTATTTTGGCGTTTTTGAAGGTGGAATATTTCAACTGTCAAGCGGGTTTGGCTGGTTTCTGGAGAACGGTGCGAAAGTTCCCAGCGCCACCGCTGCCAATGCAATAGATATCGCTGCGGCGTTGCGCGGATTACCGGTGGTCGACCTGGTCAAGCGCGCTCGGACGGCACCAAACAGCTACGAGGAGTTCGTTCGCACACCGCTGACGGACCCCTACTGGAAAACGCTGGACTACGTTTCGGACGATGATCGGCTTGTCACGCCGGCGCTGATCATTAACACTTGGGGTGATCAGACCTTAGGGGATACCTTGGCCCTTGCCAAATTGACTAGCGACCGATCTTCTTCGTCCGGACTTACGCTACCCCAGCATGTCGTCATTGCCCCCGGTACCCACTGCCATCATGAGGAGACAGGAATGTCGGGAGAATTCGGCGATTTGAAACTGAGTGACGCCGGGCAGCCTTATTTCGAATGGTATCTACAGTGGTTCGATTACTGGCTTCGCGGGAAAGGAAGCGGCCTATCCGATATGCCTGCATACCTGTATTACGTACTCGGCGAGAATCGGTGGCTAACTGCATCGAGTTGGCCTCCCGAAGGCGTGCGCATCGAACGGTGGTACCTCGACAGCGGTGGTCATGCAAATAGCGTCAGGGGCGACGGGACACTGAGCCGCGCCTTACCGCAGTCCGCCTCGCACGACGAATTTCGCTACGATCCGATGCACCCTGTTCCCTCTCGCGGCGGACCGTTGTGCTGTTCCGGCATTCCCGCCGACCGGGCCGGGCCTGTGGACCAGCACGAAGTGGAAGAACGCGATGATGTGCTGATTTATACCTCGCCCATCCAGCCAGAGCCCCTGAGAATCGCGGGCCCATTGCGGGCAATGCTGAGCGTCTCGTCTTCCGCCCGCGATACAGATTTCGTCGCGCGACTGGTGCATGTCTGGCCGGACGGGCGTGCCACCAACATACAAGAGGGTGCGCTACGGGCGCGCTATCGCCATGGGATCGATCAACCAGCATTACTGACGCCGGGGCAGCCGACAGAATTGACGATTGATATGCGGTCGATCGCCTATCTCGTTCCCAAGGGCCATCGTTTTCGCCTGCACATTACCAGCAGTACTTTTCCACGCCTTGAACGCAATTTGAATACCGGCGGGCGAAATTACGATGAGTCCATCGGCGTCATCGCGGTAAACAACGTGCATCATGACAAAACTCTGACATCCTTCCTCGAATTGCCGGTTTTGCCTTGAACAAAAAATGATTCGGTACTGGCTTGCCACCGGTCAGAAACCTGGTGGCGGTGCATACCCCCGAAAACGACGTCTGAACGCGACCGCCAGCCTGCCAACGGGGTATTTAAAACGGTCCACCCACGCCGATTGCTGCGGGGGACGAGGTTGCCATCCCAAGTGGCGACGAAGCATTCGATTAACCGTGTACACGTATGCGTCGTGGCGAGTCACGTCGGTATAGAAAACAATGCCGATGGAAACCGCAACGCCGTTACCAGGTCGAGTCCAGCTCGTGTCGGAACGCGTCATGTGCGGCGTAGTACTCGGGAAATAAACCCCATCCCCGGGACCACAATTGAACTCAAAGCTGCGTGAAAGCATCTCGTCTTTCAGGCGAACGTTTTCCAATCCTCGGTAGACGATAAAGTCCTCCACGTCGGCCGCCGCGACGACCTCGCAATCGGTGCGGTCCCACACATTCAGAGTCTTGCGTCCGTGAACCTGAAGCCAGAAATTGTTCTCCCGATCAATATGAAACGGCGTGACAGAGGGCGGTGCCGAAATGAAAATGAACCCGCGTACGTCGAACACTCTTTCATGTCGTTCGACGATGTGGCTCGCGCTGGCCATGACATCCCAGACAAAACGGTCATATGCAGGATCGGTCTGCACGTTGTAAAGTGCCACCCATGATCCCGGTTCTTCGATGCGTCGGAATACTTCATCGATGCTGCGCCCATCCAGACTCTGCTTCTCATGATGAAAAGGCGTGGACACCTTGGTATCGCGGGCGATGAAACGGCACTGGTCGGTCGCCACGAGCGATTGAGCCAATTGTTCAAGCCGCTCCAAACGCATCAGTGGATGCAGATGGTAGTTGTGCCGGATAGCCCCCAGTTTGCTTAGCGAGAAGCGATTTTCGTCAGCGGCTTCGATGTGGAAATCGCCAGAGTGCGAAATCACCGGGCGATCCGTTTTACCATTCGTCTCAAACGATGTTGCAGCGAGGGGGTTATGCTGGTTATTGTCCATGTTCGTCCCAAGAATCTGCGCAAATCATTATATTGCAATCACATTTAGCCGGTAGCAAGCCGCCACCAAAGCCTTGTCGGCAACGTCAAAATGCATGAATACTTTATAATCGTTAAAGATACATCAGGCGGCAAGGGACGTTCGTCAATAAAATTGGAGCGCGCGAAACTGGCTGACGCGTCCCACCAAACAGGGTTGCTTGCTGACATGGGGAGATTGTGAGTACATCGATATCGGCCCGGCAACGCGAACCAGCAAAAGACCATGCGTTACCGCCAGCGCTCCCATGATCGAACGTTCGATTATCTTTGGCGAAGGCAATGGTCTGGTAGGTACCATTTGCATGCCTTCGCCCCAATCGGTAAATTGTGCCGATTTTGGTTTCATTCTATTCAATGCCGGAGTGGTACACCGAATCGGCCCCCACCGCATCAACGTGAGGCTTGCGCGAAAGCTTTCAGAAAGGGGAATTCCTTCTATTCGGTTCGATCTTGCGGGTCAAGGCGACAGTCCACAGCCGACGCGTTTACGTTCCTCGCAGGAGCAGGTGGTCATCGACCTGCGTTCCGCCACGGATACCCTCGCTACTCACGCCGGCGTCCGCCGGTTCGCACTATTTGGCTTTTGCTCGGGGGGATATCATGGCTATGACATCGCATTGGTGGACGACCGTATCCACGGGCTGCTGATGTTTGATGCGTACATTTATCCCACTGCCAGGGCACGGATCAATCTCTATCGAATGCGAATCAGACAGCACGGCTTGCTCAAGGCGGTCGGTGGTGGGGCCGGGAGAAGAATTTCCGCCGCTATCCAGCGTACTCGCGCTGTCCTGGCACCGGGAAACAAAGTACGGCAATCTGCCACAGCGGCATACTCAATTGGCTTGCCTTCGAAATCCGATTTCGCCTCTGGCCTGAAGATCCTGTTGGACCGCGGGGTGAAAATCAATCTGCTCTATGCTGGCGAAGGATTAGAGCACTATAACTACGAGCGTCAATTTGACGATGCTTTCAGGAAGTTCGGCATCGCTGATCGGGTGACAACGGCGTTTTTTCCTGACATGGATCATGTGGCCACCGGTATCAATGCCCAAGCAACTTTCCTTCGCAGGATCGAAGAATGGGCGGTCGACTTGTGCGTGTCCGGCAACGTCCATTCAGATTCCTGACCAGTTCCCAGGCATGGTGGGTGACCTGCCGGCAGCGAACACTCTCTCGACGGCGGAGACCGGGCTTGCGTGCCAGCAGATGGCTAGAGTTGGCCGACACTTAGCCCAGATGCACGACTTGCCCGTTTGTGTTCCATGAAGCACCAATCCCGCTGTTCAACTACGCCGCCAAGCGGTGGCAAACTGCGTTGCAGGGGATAGGGACTTTCGGCATAATTTGCTGGCTAGAGTCGGCAGTTTCAAAACGATTTCAGGGAAGCGCACGTTGCCCTGCAATTGAATCAGCCTTTCCATAAAAACAAGCATCCGGAACTCCCCATCGTGCTCTTCAATTCACTTGAATTCCTGATTTTCCTTCCCGTTGTTCTCACGTTTTACTATTTACTTCCCCATCGAGGTCAAAACGCGTTTCTCGTCGTCGCCAGCTGCTTTTTCTATGCGAGTTGGGATTGGCGCTTCCTGTTCCCGTTACTCTTCTCCACCACTATTGACTATTATTGCGCCGCGCGTATCGAAGCGCTTATCCAGCGCGGCGCGTCGACGCAAGCACGAAAAAAATATCTTTACCTGAGCCTGATTACCAATCTCGGGTTGCTGGGATTCTTCAAGTATTTCAATTTTTTTGTCGATAGCTTTCACAGTCTGTTCTTACTGTTCGGCCTCGACCTGCCAGTGCCTGCACTTCGCGTCATTTTGCCAATCGGCATCTCCTTTTATACTTTCCAGGCGCTTAGTTACACGATTGACGTTTACCGAGGCAAGCAGCACGCCACGCGTTCTTTTTGGGATTTTTTTCTCGCTGTACTGTTTTTTCCGCATCTTGTAGCGGGGCCTATCCAGCGCGCCGCCAACCTGATCTCCCAAGTTGTAACACCCCGCAAAACGACCCGCACCCAGGTCGTCGACGGGCTTCATCTGATTCTTTGGGGGTTTTTCAAGAAAGTGTACATAGCCGATGGACTGGCGCCGATTGTCAACCAGATCTTCAACGCACCCTCGGCCACCGGCGGTGAAACGCTGGTTGCCGCATTGGCTTTTGCGTTCCAGATTTATTGCGACTTTTCAGGTTATACGGACATCGCGCGCGGTGTCGCCAAGTTAATGGGATTCGAGTTTGTGCTGAATTTCAACCTGCCTTACTTTGCCACGAGTCCGTCCGATTTTTGGCAGCGATGGCATATCAGCCTCTCGTCATGGCTGCGCGACTATCTGTACATTTCGCTTGGCGGTAACCGTGGCGGCTCCGCCAAAACCTACCGCAACCTAATGCTGACGATGGTACTGGGCGGCCTGTGGCACGGTGCAGCATGGAATTTCGTGGCGTGGGGGTTTTATCACGGCTGCCTGCTGGTAGCGCACCGCCTTGCTGCGCCAGCGCTGGAGCCGGTCACCCGGGCGGCGGCTGGTTCTTGGCGCGGACCTTGGCTAGTCGCCCGCATCGCGGCAATGTTCCTATTAACCTGCTACGGCTGGCTGCTGTTTCGCGCCACCTCGTTCCAGCAAATTGCAGACATGACTGCGGCGCTCTCCCACCCTTTCAACGGTTTGCCCACTGGAATTCTTGCGGAGGTCATCGTGCTGATTTCGCCACTGATTGTGGTTCAGCTGGTGCAATACAACACTGAACGCCTGGAATTCACCCGGCAACCCTGGCTACGGCCTACTGCGCGGTGCGTGCTTTATTCGCTGATGACCTATTGCGTGGTATTCCTCGGTGCGCCTCCTCAAGCTTTCGTGTACTTTCAGTTTTAGCCCGCCATGGCCAATACCGACATCACACATTCAACGCGCGTGCGTAAAATTGCAAGCGCTGCCTGGCTGCTTTGTGTGGCCGTTTTGACCCTCGAGTTTGCCGCACGAATCGACGACTGGGTACACTTCGACGCGCCACTGATTGGCAACTACGATTTCGATCAACTGTTCCGCGTCACTGATCGCGGGATTCGAGGCGTACCGAACGGCAGGTATCTGCGATGGCACCTAAATGCGGACGGACTAAACGGCCCGGAGATTCGACCCAATGCTGGCCAGACGCGAGTGATCGTATACGGTGCTTCTGAGCCGTTCGGCATTTACGAAGATGTCGGCAAAGAGTTCCCGCGTGCCTTGGAATCGGAACTGAATGCGCAGTCCACTAGCGTACGGTACGAAGTAGTCAATGCGGGCGTTCCCGGCATGCGGGTGGGTTCTGGCATAAATTATTTGAGCGAACTGAGTGACCGGCTGCATCCCAAGGTAGTGGTGATCTATCCAACTCCAACTCACTACATCGGCGTCACACTCCCTTATTGTGGACGCCCACCAAGAACAGTGATGCCTGCCGGATCGCGCGTGCCCGAACTTCGGGTGGCTGGAAAGTTCAAGGATCAAATGAAGCGCGTCCTTCCAGTAACAGCCATGACATGGCTCAGGAAGGTGTCGATAGCCTGGCAGACACGCGGCGAGGATCTGCTGACGCAGATCGCGCCGGCAAGCCTCGATGCGTTCGAGTTCGATCTGAGATGCGCTGTGACGGCGGCACGCGATTCTAACTTGGTGCCAATACTCGTGACCCATGCCAATCGATTCGGCGACTCGGGAGGCGATCAAGATGCGGGCTGGTTGACCGGTTGGCGACAGCAATATCCGGAGATGCGTGAAGAGGGCTTCATCGATCTGGAACGGCGCGCAAATGCAGCCATTCGCAAAATCGCCACGCGAGAAAAAGTGTTGCTGGTCGATGCTGCGGTGGCTCTTGGTGGCCGCACTGAATGGTTTGCGGACCACGCACATTTCAACAACGAAGGTGCGGCGAGGATGGCAGCCTTACTCGCCCAGCCGGTACTTGCGACGGCGACAAACGCCCGAACGCAATGAACTTCAAGTCCCGTCGGCGTACGTCGCACGGGGCGCTGCTCATTGGTGACCTGCTATACTTTACTCCACAACAATAGCAACCAAAACAGGGCCCGCTTTGCGCATTATCCACGTGATGGATCATTCCCTTCCCAGGACAGATGGATATTCGATCCGGGCAAAGTACCTACTTGAAGCGCAAGCGGCATCCGGGCATGAAATCACCGTCCTGACCAGTCCCAGTCAGGGTGCGGGTGCCGTAGCACAGCAAACGTCTGGTGTGTTTTACCGCCGCAGCGATTACAGCCGTTGGGAAAGGCAAATGGTGGAATACGGTACCAAGCACTTAGTGTTCGGTCGCGCGATTGCACGCGAACTCTCATCCCTGCTGGCTGATGGTCGCTTTGATATCGTGCATGCGCACACGCCTTTCACCGTCGCGCGCACCGCGCTGATCGAGGCGCGCAAACGGTGTCTGCCGTTCGTGTACGAAAAGCGCAATCTCTGGGAGGAAAGTGCCCGCGCCCGGGGAAAAGCCACCGGTCGCTGGCCGCTGTATCAACTTGCCCGCGCAATGGACCGCTGGGTTACCGTTCGCGCCGACGCCGTATGCACCATCACCGAAGCGCTGCGAGCAAACACCGTGGAACTCGGCGCCTCAGCCAACCGCGTGTTTGTGGTGGGCAATGGCGCCGATACGAATGCCTTTGTCCCGCGCACGCCTCCGGCGGAATTGCGGGAGCGCTGCCTACGGAGGGGCAACTTCGTTATCGGCTTTCTGGGCAGCTTCTTTTCTTTCGAGGGCTTACCGATGTTAGTCGAGGCCTTCGCCGCGTTGCGATCAAAATATCCGGGCGCGCGCCTGGTGCTCGTTGGCGACGGCGAAGATCGGGCAAAGGTCGAACGAATGGTCGCTACGCTGGACCTGGCGGACAGCGTTTGGGTAGTCGGCAGTGTTCCGCATACTCAAGTTCCCGACTTCTATGCTGCCATGGATGTGCTGGTCTACCCGCGCTATCCCAGCAAACTGACCGACATGATTTCGCCGCTGAAGCCGCTCGAGCCAATGGCTATGGGGCGATGCGTGATCGGCAGTAGTGTGGGGGGCATCCGTGAACTGGTCCGCGATGGCGAAACGGGTTTGCTGTTTTCCGCAGGGTCTTTGCCAGCGCTGATGGAAAGGCTGGACGCTGTGTTGTCCGGGCGAACCGACTCGGCGCAAATCGGGGTCAATGCCAGAGAATTTGTAGTTAATCACCGCCAGTGGCGGCACATGGCCGCGAACTACGATGCGGCGTATGTTCGCGCAGCCGCGCGACAGCGCGCCTGATTCAAGACAGGCATCAAATGCCGCGCTTGTTGATCACGGTCGATACCGAAATTTCCAACTTTCCAAGGAGCATGGGCCTCTGGGGCCGGGTTGACGGCGAGGACTGGGGATTGGGTCGGCTGATTGACACCTTCGACGAAATCGAAGCGCGCGGCACTTTTTTCCTCGATGCTTACGCGGGAAATGACGACGACCTTGCCGAACAACGACGCGCCGCAGAACTCATCGTCAGCCGCGGACACGATTTACAGCTTCACACCCACCCTGGCCCGGCATTCGAACGTGCCCGTGATCAGTTGCGCCATTACACTCTGCCTGAGCAGGAGGAAATTATCGAACTCGGGTGCGGACGCCTTCAACAGTGGTCCGGCGTGCGGCCGGTGTTGCACCGCGCCGGCGATTGGGCGGCTGACCACAATTCCCTGCTCGCCCTGCGCCGCCACGGATTTCGCGCCGATTTCTCGGCGAGCCCCTGGAGCAGGAATTGCGGTCTCGACCCGGACGCTATCGCGGGAAACGGCTGGACCCGGATCGATGGCATGCTGTGTGGCGTCGGTACCTGCTACCGTGATCGGATCACGGGCCGGATGCGGCGCGTCGATCTGGGTGGTGTATCGTTCCGCGAGGTGCTTGACGTGCTTGCGCGAAGGATAGATCCGTTTTTTCTTACGCTGCATAGTTTTTCATTGCTTCGCTTCAACAAGTCGCGCACCCGATTCACCCCCGAGCCAGGTTACATCGAGCGCCTGCGTCGGTTTTGCACCGTTGCTCGCGATCAATGGGGTTATCGAACATTGACGGCGCTGGAGGCCGTCACCGAAATGGAAAACCTGTCGGATGCCGCGCTGCCGTGGGCCAGGCTGCCCACCACCCGAGCGCTGTCCAGTGCAGCGGGGATCCTGAAGTCGGTGCGGGGCCGCCTGATGGCGTTCGCGCAATGAGACTGCTATCCGTGGTCGGCGCGCGGC
>JANYHZ010000079.1 GCA_025362135.1 Betaproteobacteria bacterium
AGCGCGGGCAAGAAAATCTTTGAGGGCGGTGTGCCCGAGAAGAACATTCCCGCGTGCCTGGCTTGCCATGGCGAACGCGGCCAAGGCAAAGACCAAACCCCGCGCCTGGCAGGCCAGCACGCCGACTATTTGGTGAAACAACTGTCGGTGTTCCAACGTACCGATGAGCGTCCTGACGGAGCTGTCATGAAAATCATCGCCCATGATCTGACCGAGGCAAACAAGTTAGACGTGGCTGCATATCTGCAGGCGATGGAACTAAATTAGTTTTGATCGACTAAGCTGAAAGTCCGCTTCTGGCCGATAGCGGTCGCTTGACATCGGCCGCAAAAAATCCCCACGTAGCAAATATATCGTATTGATTTATTTACAGACGGTGGCGATTAAGAGTTGATTTAACTTATTGTTTTAATTACGTTAATGCCCGCTCACACTCGCACGTTTTCGCCGACGCTCGCCGAAATTCCCCACGGTTAGAGGTTCTGGAAGTGCGAACGTAAGCAAAAAGGAACCGCTATGGCGGGAGGTCTGCAGCAAACCGATGTTTCGGCAGGCATGGAGCCGCCGTCAATTTTGCTTGGTACCGGCAGATGCATTCTACGAGCCGAACTGGGAAACGGGTCACGCTGTCCGGTGGCGCATTGAGATGGCGAGTCGCGCGCCCTTCGCAATCGGTGGCTTGTGGTATGGGGCCCACCTCTACGAATCCAGAAACTCACTCACTTTCTCTACCCATTGATCGGGGTGCACCCACATGAGCGCATGATCCCCACCCACTATTACGACAAGCTTCGATCCGGCGATGCCGTCGTGGAGCATGGAAGCATGATGCATCGGAATAGCGTTGTCGTTTGAACTGGTGATTATAAGCGTCGGACATCTGATTTCTTGCAAGCGACTACGGCTGTCGAAAGCCATCGCTTCCCTCCACGCAGCCACAATCGACTTGGCGTCTGCTTCGCCCCACGTGCTGGCAATAAGATTCGCAACCCATGCCCCCTGCTCCTTCGGTAATTGCTTGAGGCCCTGCGATATCATGAGCTTGACGAAGAGCCGCACGCCGAGCAGGCGGATGAGGACAGGCACGATATGGCCTTCGATTTTCTCTTTCGTGCTCACCATGTTGTACGCGTAGGTGTTCGAGAGGATAAGGCGGCGCACTTTCGCCGGATAGTCGAGCGCGAGTTCCTGAACCACCGGGCCGCCTTGCGAATAGCCGAGTGCGTACGTCGAGGCGATGCCGAGATGGTCTAGCAACGCGGCCAAGTCCGCCGCCTGTTGTTTTATGGAATAGGGCGGCGGCAAGTTGCGACTTCTGCCCCAGCCGCGAAGGTCGGGAATGATGAGTCGGTGGCACTTCGAGAGCGGCTCCACGACCGGCTCGAACATGTCTCCGCTCATTCCCAGCCCGTGCACCAAAAGTAGCGGAGGCCCCGATCCGCGCTCAGCGAAGTACAGAAGGCCTGGCGATGCAGGAGAGTTCATTTCCATTATTATACCGATCCAAAATTCGCCGGTAGATGCAGTTTGCTGAGAGTGGTGGGCGGTCGTCCGTTCGCCGTCTTTAAACGTTCGGGCGTCCCAGGATCTTGTGTCGACCATCGAGGTTGTAGGTACGAGTACCTATTGCCGCCGACGCCAAATTGACCCATCCGCCGGAATTCTGTTGACCCAGAGCGCAAGACCTTGCGAACCGTTGCCTATACTTGGGTTGCGCCAACTTGCGGTGGGTAAGTTAAAGTCGGCAGCCTGGGTCAAAAACCCATCGGCGCCCACAACCTATGGCAACATCGGCGCATGGACCCAATCACGCACCCGCCGTTGTCGCTCGAAGAATTTAACCGCATCGCCGACGCGCACAACTCGCCAGACGCAATCCTGCTACTGCGCGAGATTGAACGATTGCGGGTGATTGAAGCCCGCGACGGCCAGATCGCGGCCATTGCACGAGCCAGCAAGTACACATGGGCGCCGATGGTCGCAGGGATTGTCGAGCAGGCGCTGGAGGGCAGGCTGACCGGTCGCAGGCGATTCGGTGTGAAGCGCGCCGAAAACAAATAGCTGCGTGGCACACCAGGGGGCATGTTTCCCCTCAAAACGAGTAATCGCTCCGTGTGTCTCTGTACAGACAGCGGGTAGATTTCATATTATGTTTATTGCATGAATTTACGGTTCATTCATCGGTAACCTAGCAGCGGCGAGCCTCACTGGAACAATTGGCTGAATTTCCTCGCCAAACGGCGATCTACGATTTATGTCGCAGAAAAATCGCAGGTGTAGGATAGAGGGTGTCCACCTTTGTTCTTTAATGTCCATAACGAATTCCAATCCGACCAAGGAATCGAAAATGAAAACAAAAATCGCCGTGCTACTGCTCGCAATCGCGGTGCCCTGCATCGCGTTGGCAATCGATGTCCCTCTATATCCGGGTGCCAAAATCAACCAGATGTTGACCAAAGCGCAGCACGACCAAGACAAAACGGAAAACGAGGCATACACTACGCCCGATTCATTCGAGAAAGTTTGCGCCTTTTATCAAAAGCTGGGAATCGAGGTGCCGCAGGCAAAAACGATCAGCAAAGACTACAAAGCGGCCTTCTTCAACATACCGGATAAGAAATTCAGAGTGTCCGTAAGCTGGATTGAGAATGGTCTGGGGACAATGATTACATTCCTCAAGAAAGGCGAGTAGGAGCGGCGCTGCGTGAAAAAGACATCTGTTTCTGCGCGACGTGAATTACCCGTGTTGAATTCTTCTTAGATCTGTGCCGTCTGATACATTCACTCGCAACGACGATTTTTGTCGAGTCTTTCAATACCGAGACGCATGAAATTGCAAAACGCGTTTGACCGGTCGCGCGTCATCGATACATTCATGATTCGTGAAAAAGAGCGTTTGAAATGCCTAAACCCCAATATGCAAATTCGGAGAAAGATCAAAACCATGAAATTAAATGCCAACGTTATCCGTGCTTTCGGCCTGATGTCGCTGTCGGGTTTAATGACGTTTGCTGCATTGCCTGTGCTCGGCGCGGATCGAGTTAAGGCGGGTCAGTACGACATCACGACTGTCGCCGATGGCAAGACAGTGACCAGTTCTATTTGCATATCAGTGGACGAAGCCAAAGCCTTCAACGCTGATGCGACAGCGGGGCGGGCGCTTTATGAGAAGGAAATACGCAAAGCGGGTTGCGCGGTCAAGACTTACGACGTTAGCGGCAACAAGGTGTCCACTTCAATCGTGTGCGAAGGAAGCGTGGCCATGAGCACCAACAACACCTATGCCGGAGATTCATACGAGGGCGACCTCACCCGAACGGTCCGCGGTACCACTTTCGTTGCACACTCTAAGGGAAAACGAACAGGGGTTTGCAAGTCAGAGTAAACCTGACTGATCTTGTCCACTTTTCATTGAGGGTTTAAGCCGCTCTTTTATACAGCCGAGCGGATTGGCTGTGTTGGTTTGATGCTGTGGATAAATCGTCGTTTGCGGCCTCGATCAATTTGGCTTCGCGTACGCGCTCAAACTGCGCCGGGGATTGGTAACCCAAACTTGAATGCATGCGCGTCGTGTTGTACCAGCCTTCTATGTAGCCAAATACGCTATGGGTTGCCTCAGCGCGAGTGCCAAAGTCCTGACCATGCGTCTCTTCGACTTTCATTGAATGCCAGAAACTCTCCATCGGCGCGTTGTCGTAACAATTGCCGGTGCCGCTCATCGATTGCCGCATGGCGCACGTGGTCAGCCAGGCGCGGACCTCGTCACTGGCGTACTGGCTACCGCGATCAGAGTGGAAAATCAGCCCCGGCGATGGCTTACGTACTGTGTTGGCCATCCGCAAGGCGTCGAGCACCAGTTCTCGCGTCATGTGGTCTGCCATCGCCCAGCCGACGATCCGGCGGCTGAACAGATCGAGCACCGCACACACGTAGACCCAGCCCTCACGTGTCCACAGATACGTGATATCAGACAGCCAGACCTGATCCGGTGCTTTGGCATGCGATGTTGATTCGGCAGTCGCATCGCAGCTGAAATCCTGTCCGAGCAGGTTCGGCGCAATCGGCAACGGATGCGCGGAATCGGTCGTCACTTTGAATTTCCGGCCCGCCTTGGCACGCAGCCCCATCGCCCGCATCAGCGCCTTGATGCAATTGAGGCTGCCACAATAGCCATGCTGTTCACGCAATACCCGGTACAGGCGCGGCGCACCATAACGACCACGATGGATATCGAACACCTTGC
>JANYHZ010000083.1 GCA_025362135.1 Betaproteobacteria bacterium
CTCTGCGGGTTTGGCCGATTTTTTCATCGCGGCCAAGCTAGTTTCAAATGTCTTGTCGTTTGAGCCGTCGAGTTTGCGATCGAGCCCGGACGAGCAAGCGACTAATGTGAGAGCAATGAGGATGACGAGAAATGTTTTCATTGCGTGCGTTCCCTTCTGGAGAATGGATGCATGGTCGAACATTATCGACAAGTATCGATGCGTTCAGCGCAATTGCCAAACACCAGCACTGGCGCGGATTTCAAGCGTAAAACGTCTGGAGATGCCCGTGGATGCTGGTGTTTGGATGGTTTTTGCATAGCTGATCGCGTCGGCTTCGATCCTGTACTGTTGTAGGTACTCAGAATAGGTTTCAAAATTTTCACTACTTTTCAAAAAAACACCGACTTCCGTCGGCGTTTGTTATTTTGCGGCATAGAGGGCATAAGAACCTCCAGTCTTGAAGCGGGGGCACAAGCGTTTCATCCTTATTTCGTCCCTACTTAATTTGACCCTAAATATTCACGCTGCGCGTATCGAAACCTACGGACGAACTCAAGTGATCAAAGTGCTTTGTCGCTAAAGCGGCACGTCCGCAACAAAATGAATTGGGGCGGGCCAGAAAATAGGCTCCGCTACAAACAAGCCAACAGTCGCACCTTTAATGATCGCGCAAATCATCCAGAAACTCTGACCCAGGCGCCACAGCAGATAAGAATAATTGATCTCTCGCTCGCGTACAAGCGACATACAGCAGATGCCGCTCGGTCTCGTACACCTCTTTCAAGTCTGAGTCCTCACCAACCGTCTCAATCCGAGCTTGCAAGGGAATCACTTCATCATCGCACGCCATCACCACAACCGAACGAAACTCCAGCCCCTTTGCAAGATGCATTGTGCTGATCGACACAAAGTCACTTACCGTTTCGACCCCGTCATCGAGAATCCGGAACGGCAAGCCTGCCACTTCGACCGCACGGCGAGCACGGACAACTTGAGCAGCAGATCGGACGAAAACACCAATCTCGTGCGCTGCGACGCCAGAGACTGTTTGTGCGGATAGCCAATCGGAAACACATTTTATCTCCGCTATTTCATCAGCGAAACACTGAATCAAAGGACTGGGGCCATTGAAGACGGAGACCGTGTCGCCGCGCTCATCGGTATTGCCATCCACATCCGACACATTCGGTTCAAGCAATCGATCCGCTTGCATCCGAATCTGATGCGACGTTCGGTAGTTCACGCGCAACGTGCGAGAGCGCCCACGAATGTCCACGCCAAGTGCTTTCCATGAAAACGGTTGCTGGAAAATGCGCTGGCCTAGATCGCCGGCGAAGAACAAGGCGTCAGCGCGTTTCGCGCCCAGAGCAGCTAGAAAGCGTAGCTGTGCAATGCTAATGTCCTGTGCCTCATCGATGACAGCAAAATCAAATGGCGGATTTCTTAGGTTAGCGATTACGGGCGTGAGTTGATCGAAGAGGCCCGCGTAGGTCAGTTGCTTCGCACGTGCGAGTGCCGCGCGCACATGTAGGAAGATTGACCATATCAGTGCGCGTTGTGGTTCCGGTAACCGCGTTTTGCGGCCCAGCCTTGTGACATCGCGATATGCCTCCCACGTTTGGAGTTGCCAGGCATCTACCACTTGCTCCCACTCGGAAACCACAAATTGCAGACTAAACTTGTGATCAGGAACCGCCTTTAGCGCGTCTTTTATCAACCCAACGATCACATCGCGGCTGGCAATATTTGGCGCGCCAATATGCGCTTTGTACATGCGCGTGCCGATCGCGTCAATCGAATGCACGTCGATGCGCTCGATCAGTCGCGGTTCGTTGTAAACAAGCCGCTTGAGTCTACTGAGCAAAGCATTCGCGAGGATGTCCGAGAAGGTCGCGAGCAGTATGCGTGCATCCGGGTTGGTGCGCGCGAGGTGCGCGGCGCGGTGCAAAGCGACGATAGTCTTGCCGGTCCCTGCGGAGCCGGAGACCCGCGCCGGACCGGAGTACTCGTGCTCCACGACCTGACGTTGATCCGGGTGCAGGAAGACCGTCCACTTGTCCCAGGGGAATTCGAGTGCACGTTGCAACTCGTCCACGTTCGACATGACGCGGAAGCGGCGGAGTGCATCTGGGTGCTCGAATGGATTTCCCGCGGCGGTCGTAGCAAGTCGTACTGCAGGCGTACCGCCGGTGGCGAGTTCCAGGAGCGCCTCAGCTGCCTCGGCGGGTAAATGTTCAGCGAGATTAAGTAATGAGTCCTCGGTCGCCGCGCTCACATCAGCGAGCCATTCTTCCGGCACGCCGTAACTCAGCAAGTCCTCGCGTGCAACATGAGCGAACAGAGGTAACTTCACAACCGCGCGTACTGGCGCCTCAACGTACTTAGGAACGAAAATTTCCTGAACTGTTTCGCGAATCTGCACTAATTGAGCAGCGCCGGTTGTAGGATGGGTTTCCAGCTTGCGGCGCTCCGCCCAGTCGTATGCCTTGTCGTGATGGTCCACATAACAAAGCAACAAGCTGCTTTGCGTCTTGTGCACGATGATGCGGATATCACGGCCTACGCGGACAGACCAGAAATTCTTGTCTTTTGCTTTATCGAGCTTGTGGAAACTGTGACCCGGATTGCCCGGATTAACTTGCAGATCGAATGCTGTCGTTTTTACCGCTTTTTGTTCTTCGCCTGACAGACGCGCAAGACTGTCAGTGAAAGTATCCGCAATGCGGAATTCGGTCATGCCGAGATGGTCGCTGATGCAATCCAGCCTTGGGTACGCAACCGATCAGCGGCAAGTTCAATTTGAAGTGGCGAGAACTGTCGCTTGCGGGGATTCCACGCATAGGTCGCGTCCTTGATCTTCTCCAACGTTCTTGCGCCAGACTCGGTCATGACCCAGTGCACAGTTGCCAAAAGCTCGAGTCCAAACGTCGTCTCAAAACCTTCTACCAGTTGCCCGACCCGCTCAAATCGTTGCTGCGTGTCTGAGTGCTCGGACAGAAAGTGCTCCGCCTCATCAATTGCACCCGGTACCAGAGATATCTGTTTGTCAGGCGCATCGCCACCGTCGGCATAACCGGAAATCAGATGCCCTTCAATTTCGTGCAACACATGTCGGAGATTCTCCGCGTAAGGCCCATACGGTGCTTGAACATACCGGAGTCTGAGCGGCTCGCCGGCACCCTGTAGAAAGTACATGAGTTTGTGAACTTCAAGTAGCGAGACCGAAGGATCCATCAATCCCGCCAAATAACGGCTCATGAGCGAAACCAATGCGGCACGCCCTGAAGTCATTTGCGGAACTGTGGTTGAGTTATTTCGCCGTACATCACTTGTGATATCAGCCGGTTCGAAGACGACCACTTCGATATTTACCATCGCGCCAAAGGCACCAGCAATTAGCGGCTTCACGTCCCTCCACTCAAGACCGCCAAGACCGCTACCAAGCGGCGGGATCGCGATCGAGCGAATGCCAGCGGATTTCACGAACCTAACAAGATCGACCAACCCTGCCTGAATGTCCTCAATGCGGCTCTTTCCCTTCCAGTGGCGCTTAGTCGGAAAGTTGACGATGTAACGGGGCAAAGTCAGTTCGCCGATATCGAAAACGAACATCTTGCGGGGCTGAACATCCCCCTGTTCGCAGGCGCGTTGGTATGCCTTGAAGTTTTCTGGAAATTTCTTCTTGAACTGCAGTGCGATACCCCGCCCCATGATGCCAACGCAGTTGACGGTATTGACCAGCGCCTCAACTTCGGCATCAAGAATGTTACCCGTCGTATAACTAATCATGATTGCTGTCTCCCCAACGGCTAAAAATACCACGTATTGCAAACTTCTACCGGCGGACGGTGTTCTGCGTCCCCCATATTGCTCATAGCCAGCCTCTGTACTGTTGGCGACGAAGCACCAATACGTTTGACTAAATGCCATGGCACGCGCTGCTTGACCAGAAACTCAGCTTGCTTGCCCTCCTTAATCACCGAATCGCGAAAATCGGTCGCAGCGACCGCCGGCCAGTTAATTTCGCCAAGTTGATTCAGATCATTTCGAAACTCGGTGTAGAAAGCCCCCGCATTCGAGAGGGTAAAGGCCCATCGTTCCTCTTGTGCGTTCGCCCATTCGACCACTTCGCCCATGTCGAACTCAAGATGCAGGATCGGGCCTTGGCCACCTCGATAAGTAAGATCAGGATGGTTCGCACAATAGATCAGAAACAGCATGATGGAGCGTGGGCAAAAATAGAACGGTACATAGCCCCCGACTAAATCGCCAGGATGACATTTGACCGGCAGTTGAAGCCGTCGAATCTTGATACTTCCCATGCCAATAGTCGCAGTGGGGCCGCCTCGCGCAATCAATTCAGCGTCAGACCAAATGAAACCATCGCGCACTATCGAGGGAATGTTATCGACATGAGTGATGTGATCGAGCTTCGGCGATGCGGGCGGCATAGGTATATCGCTAGGGGTTTGTTGAAATTCGTGGTGCTAGTTACCGCGATGTTCGGTACCGGGCACTTCCCCCTTTGCAAAAGGGGGAATGAGGGGGATT